>CAZLXF010000110.1:0-10598 GCA_964563065.1 uncultured Rikenellaceae bacterium
TTTAATTAAAGAGTTAACTTTGCAAAAAACAGTTTCAATGCAAAATATTCCGCTTGCCGAACGTTTACGCCCCAAAAATCTCGATGAATTTATTGGGCAAACTCATCTTGTTGGTGAGGGGAGCGTTCTTCGACTGATGATTGAAAGTGGAAACTTATCGTCGTTGATTCTTTAGGGACCACCGGGTGTGGGAAAAACTACGCTTCCAAAAATAATTGCCAACACGTTAAACAGACCTTTCCACGTACTTAGCGCCATAAATTCGGGGGTTAAGGATATTAGAGAAGTTATTGAGAAGTCTAAATCGCAGAAGTTTTTCAATCATCCATCGCCCATCTTGTTCATCGATGAAATTCATCGATTCAGCAAATCGCAGCAGGATTCATTACTGGGAGCCGTTGAGCAGGGCACTGTAACGTTAATTGGAGCTACCACCGAGAATCCTTCGTTCGAGGTAATAACGCCTCTCCTTTCGCGCTGTCAGGTTTACATTCTAAAATCGCTCGACAAGAGCGAACTGGAACAGCTATTAAACCGAGCGTTAAGTGTTGATTTTGAGTTGAAAAATCAAGCCGTAAATATTGTTGAAACCGACGCCCTCTTCCGTTTCTCCGGTGGCGATGCTCGCAAACTTCTCAATATTCTGGAACTTGTAATAACTTCTCAGCAAGCTGAAAACATTCACATTACCAACAAAATTGTAACTGAGAAGTTACAAGAAAATATTGCCAAGTACGATAAAACAGGTGAGCAACACTACGACATAATTTCAGCATACATTAAGTCTATTCGTGGAAGCGATCCGCATGCGGCAGTATACTGGCTGGCACGAATGATTGAGGGTGGAGAAGATCCAAAATTTATTGCCCGACGATTGTTAATTCTTGCAGCCGAAGACATTGGACTGGCTAATCCCAATGCGCTTCTACTTGCGAACAGCTGCTTTCAGGCTATTTCCGTAATTGGTTGGCCCGAGTCGAGAATTATTCTATCGGAAGCAACAATCTACTTGGCAACCAGTCCCAAAAGCAACTCTGCCTATCAGGCAATTAGCGATGCACAAAATCTTGTTCGTGAAACTGGCGATTTATCTGTTCCTCTTCACATTAGAAATGCTCCTACAAAACTAATGAAGGAGCTCGGCTACGGCGAAAACTACAAATACGCGCATAGCTACGCTGGTAACTTTGCCCATCAGGAGTTCCTTCCTGAAGAAATAAAAGGAAAAGTGATTTATAAAAGTCAGGATAATGCCCGAGAGAAGGATATTGCTGCATTGCAGCAAAAACTCTGGGGAGAAAAGTATAGAAATAAATAATTGGATACTATGACAAACCTACAATCAATAAAACGAATAAAGAACCTTGATAAAGGAAACTTTTTCCTTTTGGCTGGCCCATGCGTTGTTGAAAGCGAAAGTTTAACCAGAGAAATTGCAGAAACAGTGAAAGCAATAACTCAAAAATTAGGAATACCCTTTGTATTTAAAGCATCGTACCGAAAGGCGAACCGATCGCGCAGCGACTCCTTCACCGGTATTGGCGACGAGAAAGCGTTGGATGTACTTGGAAAAATAGCCGCGGATTTCGATTTGCCAATTGTTACCGACATTCATACAGCCCTTGAGGCTGAAATAGCAGCAAAGTACGTTGACATACTCCAAATTCCTGCATTTCTTTGCAGGCAAACCGATTTACTTCATGCTGCCGGGGAAACAGGAAAATTTGTAAACATTAAAAAAGGGCAGTTTGTTTCACCCGATTCCATGAAGTTCGCCGCTGAAAAAGTGCTTGAAACTGGAAATAAAAATATAATGCTTACCGAAAGAGGAACAACTTTTGGGTACCAAGATTTGGTAGTTGATTTCCGTGGAATACCAACCATGAAATCGTTCGGTTACCCAGTGGTAGTTGATATTACCCACTCGCTTCAACAGCCAAACCAAACTTCGGGTGTTACAGGTGGAAAACCTGAACTTATTGAAACGTTAGCAAAAGCATCTATTGCCACAGGAGCCGATGGAATTTTCCTTGAAACTCATCCCCATCCCGCAAAGGCACTCTCCGATGGAGCAAACATGCTTCAACTTGATAAGTTGGAAGCCTTGCTAACAAAGTTGGTAAAGTTAAGAAAAGCTATTGGTGAAATTTAAAAAGATCCTGTAGCTGGTAATCAATTTTTTCGAGCAGTAAGCCAGAGTTCAGCGGTTTTGAGATGTAATCGTCGCATCCAGCCTCAATACATTTAATGTTATCGTTTGGCATTGCGTAGGCAGTTTGAGCGATGATACGTATGTTGGGGTTAATTTGCTTTATTTGTGTTGCCGCCTCGTAGCCATTTAGTTTTGGCATTTGAACATCCATCAACACAACATCTACCCTTTCGCTTTCAGAACATAATCTAACGGCTTCTTCTCCATCGCGAGCCCATATTAACTTGGCCTTAGTTTCAGTTAATATTGCATTAAGGAAATGGTAGTTTGTTTCAACATCCTCGGCAACAAGAATTATTTTATTACCCCAATCGTATTCCTTTTTTACAGGTCGAAAAACTTTAGTGTTATCCTTAGACTCCTTCATACTATCGTAAGGAAGCGTGAAATTGAAAATTGTTCCAACGTTAAGTTTCGATTCCACCCACAGCTTTCCTCCCATTAAGTCAACAATATGCTTGCTTATATAGAGTCCAATTCCTGTTCCGCCATACCTTCGGGTTGAACCCTCCTGAACCTGACGAAAACGTTCAAAAATAATATCAACCTTATCGGGCGGAATGCCAATTCCTGTATCGCGCACAAAGAACTTAATGTTATGTTCATTGGTATCGTTAATGTAACCAAACTCAACGAAACCTTTTTCGGTAAATTTAAGCGCATTCCCAATTAAATTCGAAAGCACTTGTCGAATTCGATGTTCATCGGAGTAGAACACACTGTTTTCGTCATCGTTAAGGTTTAGTAACCTTATTGAAATATGCTCTTTCTCCTGCTTAAACTTTATTTCGTTGAAGAAGGTGTAAAGATCGAACATCAGGTTGTCTAAATTCACTTTTACCTTGCTAAGAGCAAGTTGGCCGGCTTCAATCTTCGAAATATCCATGATATCATCGATAAGGTTCACCAGCATTGTACCGTTGTGACAAATAATATCGAGATACCTGTCGTGCTTGTCCTTATCCATATCATCCGACTGCATAAGTTGGGCAAAGCCCAAAATACCGTTCATTGGAGTTCGAATTTCATGGCTCATATTTGCTAAAAAGTTCGATTTTAGCATATCGGCCTCTTCAGCGGTTTGCCGGGCCTGTTTTAACTCTTCCTTTAATGTTGATTGCTCAGCAAGCTGAAGAGAAAGAAGATTTGATAGCTCGTTTTTCTGATTCTCGAGGTTGGTGAATTTTTCCTGTAGCTCCTCGTAACTTACGTTTACTCTAGTGGATTTGTTTTTTATTATGTAATTATCGGTCTGTAACTTTTTAATTTTTTTATTGCTTTTATGCAGGAAAAAAAGGCTGATAGCAACCATTGCTGCTAGAAAAAAAATTATTAGCAAACTAATTTCAGATGAAATGAATAGTAAAGGCTGCATCAAAATTAATAAGTTGTTTTAAATAAGATAAAATGCTACATACTTGGTTTAACAATCAAATCTAAAATTAATGATATAATTTAAAGTTACAACAAAACAGGTCGTAAATATTTACGACCTGTTTTGTTGTAGGGTTGCACTAAAAGAAAATGCCTAAACTAACAATAAGTTGCGGATTACGTTGGTCGAATGCAAAGCTCTGGTCGCCAATATTTATCGATTCGCCCAGCTTACTTAAATTTCCTTCGTACTTAAAATCGATGGTGGCAAATTTTAGGATATCGAGCCCTACTCCTACCTGATAGCCAAAAACAGCCTTATTTAATCCGGTTTCAACCGTTTCATCGGACATATCGTTGATTTTATCCATTAAGCCATCCTTTTCGCTCAGCATTATTGATGCTACAGGACCCAAACCAACACGAGCAGGGCCAAATTTCCAGCCAACCATAACAGGAATATCCAACTTATTAAACTTTTGTTCGGTGAAACTTTCTATAGTTTCCTCATTATTTGATGGATCTATTTCGTTTATTACGAATTCTCCACGGGTTTGCGTAAAAAGAAGTTCGGGTTGGATAAACAAACCTGTTATTTGAACACGTCCGAACACACCAAAATGCAGACCAAGCTTCGATTCGCCCTGTTCAATTAGAATATCCCTTACACCCTGTGTTGTTTGTATGTCTTCAAGCGTTGTATTATCAACGCTAAATTTTGAGGAGCTAACTCCTCCCTTTACACCAAACCTAAGAAGTTGAGCTTCAGAAGTGAATTGGAATATAACTAAAACTGAAGCGAGCAAAATAATCCTTTTCATATTTTTTCATTTAGGTTAAACAATAGTTTTTGCAGTTTCAATGCTTGTTTACCAAACATCGTGCCTAATATTAAATGGTTGATGGGTTTTTTAGAATAACGGACTAAAAAGTCGTGCAAGCGATTCCTTCAGATTCTGTTTCATGGAACGTTTACTCCACTCCTTTGTTGTTATCGCTTTGCACCGTTTCATATCCTTTAAAAACTGATTTTCAAGTTTTTTAGTAAATTCAACATCATAAATCATGGCAAGTACCTCGAAGTTATCCTCAAAGCTTCTAATGTCCATATTGGCAGACCCAACCGAACTAAAATCACCGTCAATCATAATAATTTTTGAATGAATAAATCCTCTGTTGAAAAAGTAAACCTTAATTCCAGCCTCAAGCAACTCGGCAACATACGACATTGAACTCCAGTACACTACGGTTGAATCGGATTTACCAGGAAGCATAATTCTAACATCAACGCCGCTAAGTGCGGCTGTTTTGAGTGCTGTTAAAATGCTTTCGTTAGGAATAAAATACGGCGATGAAATGTATATGTGTTTTGTTGCTTTGGTAATTGCTGCAAAAAACGCTTGCATAATTGAAGCCCAGTCGGAATCGGGTCCACTTGATGTAATTTGAAGAAAATGCTGGCTTTCAACTTTATGATCGGGGAAATACTTTTCTCTATCGGCAAAAACATTTTTGCTTACAAAAAACCAATCAACCATAAAAATAACTTGCAGCATATGTACGGCTTCGCCCTCTATTCTTAACATCGTATCGTACCAAGGCCCTAACTTTTTGTCGCCAACCAAGTACCTGTCGGCAATATTTATTCCTCCCATAAAAGCAAATTTGCCATCAACAACTACAATTTTCCTGTGATTCCTATAGTTCACCTTGCTGGTGAAGAGAGGAAATTTAACCTCCATAAAGGGAAAAAATTCCACTCCTGCGCTTTGCAATTCGCGCATAAACTTTTTGGGAAGACTCCAGCTTCCAACATCATCGTAAATTAACCTAACTTCAACGCCTTCATCAGCTTTTTTTATCAGCAAATTTTTTATTCGGTTACCTATTTCATCGTCGCTTATAATATAGAATTGCAAATGAATGCTGCTTTTTGCATTTTCAATGGTATCAAAAATTGCAGAAAAGGCTGTCGCTCCAGTTTGAAAAAGGTCAATTTTATTGTATTCGGTTAGTAAAGCCTTACTGTTATTAAGGAGTAAGGTTATTATATTTACATTTTTAGCAATGGATGGGTTTTGTATATACCGCTCTTTTTTTATGCTAAGAAGTTGGGTTTTACTAATCGTTTCAATTTGCTGCAGGTCGCGAATACCTTTTCTACTAAAAATTTTTTGCTTCCTGAATGTTTGTCCGAAGTATATGTAAAAAATTAAACCAACAATGGGGAGCAGAATAAGAATTAAAACCCATGTGCTTGTTTTATGTGGGTCGCGTTTTTCCCTTACAACCATTACTGCTGTTGAAAAAACCGTAATGGTATAAATTGCAATAAGAATAATTGAAATGTTTGCAACAATAATATTGTTCCAAAAATATTCGATACCCATGTTTTATGAATTTTCCGCATGAAAGTTAGGAAAAACAAGCGTAAAAAAAAAGGGTTGACGCAAGCCAACCCATTTTTACAAGTATGAAATGTACTATTTAATTTCAAAATCGAAATCCTCTCCAAAACCTTCTGGAAGAAAATCGGTAAGAGGCAAGGTAGATCCATCGCTAAAGAGAATGTAGGGCACAATTGTTTCCTCAACATTATCCCACTGCCAAACAATATCGCCAATTTCCTCCCCTTGTGGGTAAGTGTAAAGAGTAATTTTTAGGTTAGCGTTTGCCGCATTAACAACGTCAGTGGATGATGTTGCATTTAACACAACAAGGAAATAATCTTTAGTTAGTAAGTCCAGCTGAGCCTTCACTTGTCCAAACTGGAAAAATCCTCTAACATATGCAGGCATCGGTTCATCTTCTTCACCTTCACCTTCTTCATCTGTAACAAAAATATCAAATGATGTCATTCCCTCCATTAAAGCCTCGATGTTAGATGACATAAGTTTCACATTGTCTTTCTTAAATTCATGGTTAAATGCAATAAGCGCACCATTCGACTGGATGCTAATTGCAACACCTAGGTTAAGTTCAAATGGAGGCATTAAAAGGTCAACCGATAAGCTGCTAAGTTCGGTTTCATTCACAGTAGCACTGTAACCAATCGATAGAATTTCCTCATCTCCAACAACCAACGTTACGTCCAGAGAAGTTGGGAAAACATCTTCTACAGAAGTTACAAACTCGAAGTTAGAAACTGTTAACGTTGCGTCGTTTTCCATCATTTCTGGAGTTGAAGGAAAAATGAAGATCAACTTATCTTCGGGTTCTGGAACGTAATCCCATGTATAGGTTGTGAAATTCCAAGTGTAGGTGCCAAGAGAATCTAAAATACCTAAACCATCATCTTCAAGCATAAGTTTGGAAGGTACAGATTTTACTTTACCAACATCAAGTTTCACAAGGTTTCCGATTGTTTTTGGCAGGATTGCCATCTCAGGATACCCTTGATCGAAACTCATTAAAATCATAAAATTACTGAGTGTAACCATGCTTTGCGACGACATCATTTCGGTCATGGCCTGCTCCATGTTGGTGCCCATTGAATTTAACACCTCAACCGCTTCTTCCTTTGTAAGTGGCTCTGGTTCTTCAGTTTTATTACACGAAACTATAGTAACCATCAGAAATGCCAGAAGGTAAGTTAACTTCAAAATTTGTTTTTTCATATCTGTAAATTTTTAAAATTATTGTTAAACTTTAGATGTATCAAAAATTCTGCCATTCGGCAATAGTTTGATAAAAAATTAAAAAATTATTTGCTCGACAAGCGATTAAGATTCGAAACAGCTATCATATTCTCAGGTTTTGTGAGGTTCAAAACTTTGTCCATGCTAATGTTTCCAATAAAACTAACGCAGAAAAGTGCTTCGTAGTTTGAAACTAGCACAACCAACTCCTCAATATTCGAAGAATCACGCAGCACTTTAACCCTAATAATCTCGTTCCCATTGTTTACCATGGTTAAATCAACAAAGTTAAGCTCATTTAGGTCATGACTCAGGTTTGATAAATGGATGTTTTCTTTTGTTTTGCCGTTGTTTGGCAAAACTAGTAAAGTTAGCATCTTAACGTCCTTCAGTATTTCTATTATTTCTGAATTACCAACCTTCTCATCGTCAAGGAAAACGGCAACCAGCTTAGGAGGCAAAGCCAAAACCTCAGCACCCTTTATTTTGCTAAATTCTTTGTAAATATCAAGCGATGTTTTTGTTTCGTCATGCTTTGGAGTGCAATGCACAAATGCTAAAAGCACAGTAAGGAAGAGTATTTGTAGTGTTCCCTTTTGAATTCGCATTAAAGAGGATTTTTCGCAAATATAATGCGCTTAGCGTAAGAAAAAAACACTAAGCGCATTATAAATTAAAAATTGATGTATTAACTTGCCTTAATCCTCCTTTTCGTTGATTTTCTCAAGATTTTCGAGCTCTTCAATCTGCATCGACTTCGAAATATTTGAAATAGTTTTGAGATTTATATTTTCGCCCTGAATGCATATTAGGGCATTATCAATTCCTCCAACCAACATAATTAGTTCGGTTATAATTCCATTCGAATCCTTTACCATAAACTTAATATCCTGATCCTTTTCCTTTATCACCATTAACTCCTTATAATCGCTTGTAGGTAGCTGATTAATAATTTCTTTGTAAAAATTCACACCAACCTGAGGAGTATCGGTTGCAATAATTTTAATGCTCGATAGGCCTTTAACAATGTTTTGAAGATCCTCATCCTCAGGATCAATTGAAGCAAACATGCTAAACATATACTTCGAAATGTAAACCGAAGTGTAGCCTTCCTTACCTGAGTACTTGTCGAAAAGTTTATCGACAGGAGTGTTTTGTGATATTGCATTTATACTCACTAGAGCAAGCAATAATGGCAGAAGAATTCTTTTCATCGTATTTTTGTTTTTATGTATTTCAATATTTATTTGAGCATTTATGCTAACTAATTTTTTTACTTAACGATTGTGCCTCGACAATGGATCCTCCAAAGCACTAACTCTGGAGGCCTGATTTAGCTGCATTGGCAGCTGATTTATTGGCTCCATAATCTCCATGGTTTCGCTAATTACCGACATGTATTGTAGCTCTTTCGATGCCTTATTCATGTTTTTTGAAACTTTTTGCAGTAAAGCCCGGGTTTGTTCAAAAGCAATTTGAGGATCGGTGTAAGTATCAACCAGCTGGTTACTATACCTGTTTTGAACAATAAACCAACCAACTACGAAGAAAAGTAGCAGCGAAGCTGCAATGCTAGTTCCAGTAACAATTCTATAAATTCTATTTTTCCTTTCTTTACGCTCAAATTCTTCTTTTTGAATTGCACCTGTAACAATACTTTCAATATTTGGAGGTACCAACGACCCTGCGTAATCTTCAAGAGATTCAAAGTAGAGCCTATCCGCTTCAAATTCAGGTGGAATATTCTCGTTAGCAAAGAAACGTTTAAGTTGTTTTTCTTCGTTCAACGTTGTTCGTCCCTCGTAGTAGCTCTCGAGTAATTCCTTTACCTTATGCAAACTTAACTTATTACTCATACCTGTTGCATTTTTTGAATTTTCAAAACCATTTCCCTAATGCTTTTTCGTGCTCTTGATAGTATTACACGAACATTTTCATTGCTTAAACCAAGTTTATGTGCTATTTCGTCGTAATCAAAACCTTCAATATCGCGCATAGTAAATACCCTTTGTTGGACCGAGCTTAGTTTAGTAGCAGCAATTTTTACTAGATTAACTCTCTCTACCGTATTGCTAACGCATTCTTTTTCATCGTCATAAAACAATTCAAACTTATTTATTTCTTCAACTCCAACATTTTGTTTTTGTATCCTCAACTTATCGAGACAATGATTTCGAGCAATAGTACGAGCGTAAGCTTCAATACTTCTAATTTCTTTCAACTTGTCCCTATCATTCCAAAGTTTTATAAAGACTTCCTGAACGGCATCCTTTGCGTTGGTTCTATTGCCTAAAATTCGGTAGCATAACAAAAAAATGAACCTGCTTAATGGAACCACATGTATGTTAAACTCCTTTTCGGTCATTACTATGCTACGAACTAAACCACTGAATATTTATTTTAAAAAGAGCCATCCACTCCGCAACAAATATACAAAGCGGATGGCTTAAAAGAACTTTTAACTCTACTTTTCTTCGAGGTTTCGAAGCAATGCTACATGGCTGTTGTTCGATCCAAAACTTGAACAGGTTCCTATTTGTGCAATTTCCTTCAAACTAAATTTCCCTGAGATTGACATAAAAACATCCTCTCCCTCTTCTAATGCAACTAACACTAGATCAGAAATATAGCCTTCGTTATACTTTGCATAGAAGTTTACTTTACTGTTACTCTCAACAATTTCCATTAGGTTAACTAGCTCTTTGTCATCTAACAACGTACTTAAATCCTTCTTAAAATTAACATCATTGTTTTCAGAAACAAGAATTTTCATTCCGGTTAGTTTTTCCGAAATGTTCTTCAATTCCTGATCCTCTCCATCGTCGAGGTAAGCTATTAGTTTTAGTATTTGCGGATTAAAGTTAATTGAAGTGAAACCTTTTTTCCCTGCATACTTACCAAATATGGCATCGGGAGAAACCTGTGCATTAACTATGCCAGCAATGCTAACTGCAAGTAGAAAACATAGTACTCTTTTCATAATGATTTATATTTTAATGGTTTAACATTTGTGATAATTAAGGTTAACCTGGCTTACTATATACATGACGATAAACTTTGTAATTTGTAACATGTGAGTTGCAATATTTTTTCGAAAACCTTACACTTTATTAACGTAAAAAACAAAAAACCTTGGTTTTCATTGCTTTATAAGAACATGATTAAGTGCATTCTTTTTATTAGATTTTTTTTGCTATTTTTATTTGTATAAAAACAATAATAAGCTAATTTTGCAACTCTTTTTACAAGGGTTCGTTCACACGAATAATATTGTAAAATATGGTTTTTGGACTTCAATGTCCTTTTTTTTTGAAGCAACCGATTCAGTAGCTCAGCTGGTAGAGCACATCCCTTTTAAGGATGGGGTCCTGGGT
>CAZLXF010000111.1:0-10585 GCA_964563065.1 uncultured Rikenellaceae bacterium
GTTAAACCATTTTACTAACCAAATCAGCAGCCTCTTTCAACGAAATGGCCGAATATACTTTCAGCCCGCTTGAATCGATTAGCTCCTTACCTTCCTTTGCATTTGTTCCCTGCAACCGAACTATTACAGGTACAGATATATTTCCTATTTCCTTATAAGCATCAACAACACCTTGGGCTACCCTATCGCAACGTACTATTCCCCCAAAAATATTAATGAGGATTGCTTTTACGCTCGGATCCTTTAGGATAATTCTAAACCCGGCAGCAACTGTTTTTGCATTTGCGGTCCCTCCTACATCAAGAAAATTTGCCGGTTCTCCACCAGAAAGTTTAATAATGTCCATAGTTGCCATTGCAAGGCCAGCCCCATTAACCATACAACCCACATTACCATCGAGTTTAATGAAATTCAAGTTGGATTCGGAAGCTTCAAGTTCAGCCGGATCCTCCTCTTCAATGTCTCTATAAGCCAATAATTCGGGATGCCTATACAAGGAATTATCATCGATATTTACCTTCGCGTCAGCAGCAAGAATTAAATCATCGGATGTTTTTGCAACAGGATTAATCTCAAAAAGTGAAGCATCGCTACCAATGTAAGCTTTGTAGAGTGCAGATACAAACTTCACCATATTAGAGAATGCTTTACCTGATAATCCTAAATTGAAAGCAATTCTTCTAGCCTGATATGGCTGTAGCCCCATTGGGTGAATTTCCTCTTTAAAAATAAGGTGCGGTGTTTGGGCAGCTACCGACTCAATATCCATTCCGCCCTCGGTTGAATACAAAACCATATTTCGGCCTGTGGCTCTATTGAGCAGAATACTCATGTAGAATTCCTTAACTTCTGAAGGCCCTGGATAGTAAATTCCCTGCTCAACAAGTAGCCTTCGAACCAATTTCCCTGCTGGTCCAGTTTGATGAGTAACCAAAGTCATTCCAAGAATTGAACGGGCATACTCCCTTACCTCATCAATACTTTTCGCTATTTTCACGCCTCCTCCTTTCCCTCTTCCTCCTGCGTGAATTTGTGCTTTAACTGCAATTGCGTTTGTTCCGGTTGCAGATAGTATTTCGCCAGCAGCAGCTACTGCCTCCTCAACTGAAAAGACTGCACGTCCTTCTGGAACTGGTACAGCGGCGTTTCTTAAAATTTCTTTTGCTTGATACTCATGGATATTCATTTGAAAAAGCTTTAATTTGCAAAGCATCTAAATTACAAAAATATGTCGATACAAAAATTGTTTTAAATCATAAATTATTCACTTAGTAAGGATATGACCAGGAACAGAAAACTCAGCCTCTCTGAATTGAACCGACCAAGCATTGAGGAGTTTACTAAAAGAGAGAAACTCCCCATAATTGTTGTTCTCGATAATATAAGGAGCCTTAACAATATTGGTTCAATATTTCGAACATGCGATGCCCTTGGCATTGAAGGCATTCACCTATGTGGAATAACTGGGCAGCCACCGCACCGCGAAATTCATAAAACAGCGCTTGGGGCTGAGGATTCGGTTATTTGGAAGTACTTCGATAGAACAATCGATTCTCTTAGTGTGTTAAGAGAGGATGGGTTTACAATATACTCCATTGAGCAAACTACCAATAGTATAAATATTAACAATTTCACTCCGCATATTGAAGGCAAATACGCCTTCGTTTTTGGGAACGAAGTAAAAGGAGTTGATCAAGAAGTAATTGATTTTTCAGATGGTACACTAGAAATACCACAGCTAGGAACAAAGCATTCCTTTAACGTTGCAATTACTAATGCAATTGTCCTCTGGGATTACTGTATGAAAACTGTAAAATAAAAAAAGGGAGGCAAAACCTCCCTTTTAAAAAGTATTGTATCACAAACTACTGAACGATTGCCTTAAACGCATCGCTTTGTAGGTAGTTACGGAACTCAAGGTCTTTAATAGCACGCTCTTTTAAAGAAGCATCTTTGCCAATGGCTGTACGAAGATTGTTCAACAGCATGGTTTCATCTTGAATGCGAGCACCAACGATAGCTAAACCATAGAAAGCTTTTGCTTCATCAACCTTTTGGAAAGTATTCTTAGCAGCATCATTTTTGTCAGTTAGTAACATTGCTAATCCTTGGTTAAAAGTATCGGTTCCACCAAGGTACTCAACTGCAGCTGGGTATAAGCCTTTAATTATTGAAATGATACCTAGGTTATACTTAACCTCAGGGCCTGCATTAGTAGCAGCAATAAAATGATTTTCTGCAGCTTCAATATCGCCTTCAATCATAGCAACACAACCTAAGTTATTTGAAACAGCAGGGTTATTCTTTTCAAAAGCTTTAGCAGCTTCAAGAGCAACTTTTGCACCTTCAATGTTATTGTTTTTAATCATGATACATGCAACATTGTTATGTGCACGAGCATCATTATGTACTTCAGCGGTTTTTTGGTAAACCTTTAGCTTAGTTTCCATGTCTTCGCAAAGTGATGCAGCATAAAGCATCTCCTCAACATCAAGTTGATCGATGCTATCTTTTGCAACCATATCCTTGAACTCTTCATCGGAATAACCAACTTGGTCAACGCTAGCAATCATGTTAGCACGACGAAGTTCAGGTAATATTTTTTCTGCAAGAACTAGATATACTTTGCTAAGATTTTTAATCTCACGCTCACGAACAATTGGATCTGAGTACATAGAAAGAACGCGAAGGATAAGCTCTTTGTCCTGAATATCTGATTGTTCAACCATCGATTTGAAACCTTCCCAGTCTTCGGTAATATTTTCTAAAGTTACAAAATCGGCTGCGTTACCTTCAAATTTTGCTTTTTTGAAAACATCACCTAACCATTTTTCTGAGTTCTTTCCACGCTCCTTTGAAAGCTTTTCATTCAAAGTTTCGGGACCATCAGGGGAAGCGTATGCAGCAAGTTTAATCCCTTTAAGTTCGAGGCTTTCTTCAGCAGCAACTTCAGCAATAAAATCCTGCATAACTTTAACCTCATCCTTTGTAAGTTCGGACTTACGAATATCAGAACGCTGAATAACGAAATTAATTTGAGCCTTCTCTTCTTTTGAAACAATTCGTTGGAAGTTATCTTTCAACATAGAAGGCTTAGGATTCTGGTCAACAAATTTAGAAGTAGCCAGCACACCTACTCCAATTTTTTGAGGAACATCGAATGGAATTCTTTCCTCTTTGTAAATAATAACGAAACGAAGTTCTAGGTCCGATTTCATCATTTGGTCGGTGTACTCGAACTCAACTTCATGTTTGAAGCTACCACCAGCATCGAAGGAAATTGCTTGATTATTCTCTTCAACATCTTGACCTTGAAGAACTTTTACTGGCAACGGCAACTCACCACCTTCGTGAATGAGTACTGGAGTAATTTCAAGTTTTGCTTTTTTGTTAAAATATTTTGCTGGAAATGTTCCCTCAATTGTTCCTTTTACCATATTGGCGTGAACTTCTAGAGGGTTGGGGTCAACTTTAAATGAAGTACCTTCAGGTAGCTCTTTCATTTTACTAACCCCACCACAACCATTAAAGATTATGGCGACTACGGCTATTAATGCCAGATAGTTAAATCTGATTCTTTTCATAGTTTAATTGGTGTTTGATTTGGTTTTATTCCTTTCGCTTAATAGGTTACAAAACTAACATTCTTTTCAGTAAATATAAAAAAAATCGCCTAAAAAATTCATTAAAACCTAAAAAGTTATCCTTTCAATGCCTTTTTTGTGCTGTTTGTCAAAAATTGCGTGTTTAATTTTCTGGTAATCTTCTTGTTTTTCAACAAAATCGAGATTAGTTGTGTCAAGTATCAAGAAGGAGTAGTTTGGATGCTGCTTAAAAAATTCGAAGTATCCGTTCTGAATTTTTTCCAAATAACCGTCAGTTATGGTTTGCTCGTAATCTCTTCCCCTCTTTTTGATATTGGAAATTAGTTTGGGGGTTGGAACATGAAGGTACACGTACAGATCGGGTTTCGGAATGGAACTATAAATAATATCAAATATTTGTCTGTAAAGGGCATACTCATCATCGGCTAGAGTATTTTTGGCAAAAATCAACGATTTCATGAAAAAATAGTCAGCAATAACTAGCGGTTGGAATAGAGATGTTCTTGACAATTCACTATTAAGCTGCTTATAACGTTCTGCCAGAAATGATAATTCTAGAGGGAAACTAAACCTCTCTGGGTTTGCATAGAACTTGGGTAAAAACGGATTGTCGGAAAACTGCTCTAACACAATCCTTGCGTTCATATCATTTGAAAGCATAGTTGCCAGAGTAGTTTTACCTGCTCCTATATTTCCTTCCACTACAAGGTATTGCATTCTTTTCTTCTAATCTAAAAAAGAAGGAGTTGGAAAACCAACTCCTTTTTGAGAGTAAAAATATCTTTCAATAAATTAATAGTCAAGCTCTTCCTTCATATTATAGAAAATGAAGGAGTAAATATCTGCTGCTTCTTCTATTCGAAGCATGGTTGGTGTTCCGGCGCCATGACCCGCCCTGGTTTGAATTCTTATAAGTTTAGGATTCGATCCTTTTTTCTGCTTATCCTGTAGGGTTGCAATGTATTTAAAGGAGTGGGCGGGTACAACTCTGTCGTCGTGGTCGGCTGTGGTTACCAGAATAGCAGGGTAACGAACTCCCGAGCGAATGTTGTGTATTGGCGAATAACGGTAAAGATTTAAAAATTGGATAGAATCGTCGCTAGAACCGTAATCGTTAACCCAAGCCCAGCCTATGGTAAATTTATGAAAACGGAGCATGTCCATAACACCAACTTGAGGGATTGCAACCTGGAAAAGATCGGGACGTTGGTTAACAACTGCACCTACTAACAATCCACCATTTGAGCCACCCTGAACGGCTAACTTTTTTGGTGATGTATACTTCTCGTTTACGAGGTACTCACCAGCTGCAATAAAATCGTCGAAAACATTTTGCTTATTAAGTTTGGTTCCTGATCGGTACCAGTTCTCACCGTACTCACCACCACCACGAATATTTGCAACTGCGTAAACGCCTCCGTTTTCGAGCCAAACCAATCGCGAAACACTAAAACTTGGATTCAAACTTGCATTGAAACCACCATAACCGTATAATAATGTTGGGTTTTGCCCATTCAACTCAAGCCCTTTCTTGTGCACAATAAACATTGGTACATCGGTACCATCCTTACTCTTATAGAAAACCTGCTTTGTTTCATAGGCATCAAGATCGGCGTTTATGGTTGGCCTAAAGAACTCTTGTGTTTCGTCGGTTGAAACATCGTATTTGTAAACGACTGAAGGAATTGTGAATGATGTGTAGGTATAGAACACAAGATTGTTATTATAGGAAGCATTTAAGCCTGCTACCGAACCCACCGCTGGGAATTTAAATTGTGTTTCCTTCTCACCATCAAGGCTATAAACTTCAACTTTACTTTTAACATCCTCAATGTAGGTGGCAATAATTTTGCCTCCGGCAAGGGTTGCGCTAACTAGCACATCCTTTTTCTCTGGGATTACGTCGCGCCAGTTTCCAATATCGAGGCTGTTTACGTTAATCTTAATAAGCTTATACTTTGGTGAACGATAATTTGTTAGCACGTAAAGGTGATCGTTTACATGGTCGAGAACATAGTAGTTGTACTCGAAACTAGTTGTGAGCTGAATAAAATCGTGCTCTTTTGTTAAATTCTTAATGTAAAGCGAATTCCCTTGAGTTGATTCGCTTTCGGAAATAATTAGATATTTTTCATCGGATGTTACCTGCGCACGGTAGTTTCTTAATGGGTAAATGGTACTGTGGAAAATAAGTTTATCATCAGTTTGAGGCGTTCCAAGTTTATGGTAGTAAACCTTATGGAACTGATTAATATTGCTTAACTCGGATCCATTCTTTGGCTCATCGTAACGACTGTAGAAAAAACCATCCTTAAACCACTCTATGCTTGAAAATTTTACCCAACGAACCTCGTCGGTTAAATCGGTTCCAGTTTCAATTTCACGAACCAAAATTTTTCGCCAATCCGAACCTCCATCGGCTACAGCATAAGCAATGTATTTTGCGTTTCTCGAAACGCTTACTCCACCAAGTGCAACGGTTCCATCCTCGGAAAGATTATTTGGATCGATTAGCACCTTCGCTTCCTCTTCCAAGGAGTTTTGAACATACAAAACACTTTGGTTCTGGAGCCCTTCACGTTTATAGAAGAACATCTTTCCTCCCTCCATGAATGGAGCCGACATGGTGTTGTAATTCCATATTTCAGCCAGTCTGTTTTTTAATGCCTCACGATAAGGAATTTCGCTAAAGTAAGCATTAGTAACTGTGTTTTGGGCTTCTACCCAATTGGCTACTTCTTCGGATTTATCGTCTTCAAACCAGCGATACGGATCGGCAACTTCCACTCCAAAGTAATTGTCAACCACATCTCCCTTGCGGGTTTCTGGGTAATCAACTTTACTTCTATCGCATGATATGGAAATAACCATGGCTGAAGCAACTAGTAGAATAAATAACTTTTTCATATGCTATATGCTTTCTGGATTTTTAATTGTTTACTGACAAAAATACACAATACTTTAAAAAATCAACATAATAAAGGTTGGGTTTTTTAATAATTCTCGTTTTTAATATAAATGTATGCACGAAACAGATTTAACAACACAGAGTTATGACTCTGATTTTCAACACAAATCAGAACAATTCAGTTTAAAATTGAAAGAAATTACTCTTTGCGTTCGAAGCTTCCCAAGTCGGGGCCATCATCGGATAATCGGCTTGTTCCGTTTAAATCGATTGGGAACTTTGTTGCCAACTCAACTAGGCCAATATCCTTTGCAGGACTTAACGTATCGAGCTGGTAGTTGTAACTAAAAGGTTCGATAAACTTGGGATTTGCCGAAGAAGTATTTATGAAGTGTGCTGGGTCACTCGTATCGGCTGCAGTTTCAATTCGTAATATTGAATTCACAAAAACATAATTCATTTTGGCTGTAACCACTTGCCCTTTGTAAACATTATCAATTTCAAGTTCTTCTGTTCGACTGCCATAGATGATACAGTTCCCAAAATATGCTTTTTCAATATCGCGAAGAACTAAATCCCCATCATTTGACTCGTAGTAGTTGTTAATAATCAACGCTGGGCGTTTTCTGTGCATATACTGGTTCCAGTAGTTTGCTATGGTACAATGGTTAAACTCGTAATATCCGCCAAAACGAAGCACCACAACCATAATTCCAGCATTTGCAAACAAGCAGTTTCCCGCCTCAACAATGGATCCACTTGCAAGCAATGCTGCTGAACTCATGTTCTCAATTCTTGTATTCTTTAGCACAAGGGCAGGAACATTCGGTACTGCAAACGTATCAATTGCAACACCGTTTATGGCGTTTTTAATTACGGCCCAATCAATAACATTATTTCTACTTTCGGGGCTCATGTATATTCCACTCCACTGGCCAGCCTTATCACGATAAAAATCCTCAAGCCTATCGCCCTCAAAAACAACGGGTTCATCGAGCGAACCGTTAACCTGAAGCGAACCATCGACCCAAAGGATTGCCTGATTGTGAAAATGTAGCTTAGCACCAGCATTTACAATTAGTTCGGAGTTAGGCGCAACGTATAGGTAGTTATAAATAAGGTAAGGTTTATCAGAAGTAAATGTATTAGAACCTTCAAGAATATGGCTGCTAAGCAAATGCACATCCTGCCCCCATGCCAGAAGGTTTACATCCTGAACATTTCCATTCGTTTCAAAAACTATGGAGTCTGGAATAAACAATGGAGCATTCTGTAAAGTAGGATCAACGGTAACTTCAACAAACACGTACAAACTATCGTTGCTTCGAATTTTAATGTTGTGGGCATCAGCAGTTGGCTCACCGTCAACGTTTATTCGAAAAGGTGAATTTGAGCCACCAGCCAATTTTATAGAAGAAATTATTAAATCGCTACTGTTACGGTTGTATACCCGAATACTTCGAGTTGCTGATCCTACTGTAGTGAAAACAGTGTCGAAAAGAAGCGTATCGGCACTGAACTCTAACTTCAAAGAAGAATCATATGATATATTATCCTTCTCACACGAAAACATTATTGCAACCGAAAAGAAAATTGCAAGTACCGAAAGTGTTCTACTCATTCTAATAAAATCAAAATCATACAAAAGATAAACTTTCAAAGATAATAATTATTGCTACCAAAGCTAATTTGATTAGCGTTTCGTGGTTTTTTTATTCATTAACTTTTTGCTAAACAATAATTCAATACTTTTGTAGTAATAAATAATAACCCACTATGAAACCAAGAGGTAATCGGTTACTCATTTTTATCACATTAACAGCCATAATCATGTCGTGCAATAGCAAACAAGAAGTTGACCTAATAATTAAGAACGCTAAAATTTACACTGTTGATTCTACCTTCTCGGTTTGCGAAAGCATGGCGGTTAGTAATGGGAAGGTTGTTTTTGTTGGCACAAACTCAGAAACAGAAGAGAAATATTCGGCAAAAGAAATTCTGGATATTGAAGGGAAACCGGTTTACCCAGGTTTCTTCGATCCTCACTGCCATTTTTTAAGCTACGGCCTTAACCTTCAAAATGCATGGCTTTCAGGATTTGGTTCATGGGAAGAAGTTGTTAACAAACTGACTGAACATCAGAAAGATAACCCAACACAATGGATACTAGGAAGAGGCTGGAACCAGAACGAATGGGACGTAAAAGAGTTCCCAACTCTCGATTTGCTTGATAAAGCCTTCCCTGATAAACCGGTTTTACTAACCCGAATTGATGGACATGCTGCAATTGCAAACTCAGTTGCTTTGGAACTTGCAAAAGTTAACCCCGATACTATTGTAGATGGAGGCGAACTGATAAAGAAAAACGGGAAGTTAACTGGAGTGCTCATCGACAATGCTATAGATTTAGTTAGAAATTTAATTCCACCCTACAACAGTAAAGAAAAGCAAACTGCGCTTGACAAAGCCCAAGAGAACTGCGTTGCCGTTGGATTAACCTCAGTTAGCGATGCTGGACTTGAACTTGAGGATGCTCTTCTTATTGATTCGCTTCAGAAAATTGGTAAAATTGCGATGAAGGTGAACGTGATGCTAAATCCAAGCGATGAAAACTTCAACCATTTCTTAAGTAACGGCATTTACAAAACGCCTAACCTAAGCGTTCGAACCGTTAAACTTTTTGCTGACGGAGCGCTTGGATCAAGAGGAGCATTACTTCTTGAACCATACAGTGATGCAGAAAATATAAAGGGGCTTCAACTTGAAACGAAAGAAAAACTCATTGAAATTTGCGAGAAAGCATTTAATGCGGGCTACCAGGTTGCCACTCACTGTATTGGCGATGCTGCTGTGAGGTTAATGTTAGATGTTTACGAGCAGTTTCTCACTCCCGGCAACGACCTTCGATGGCGCATTGAACATGCCCAAACTGTTCACCCCGATGACCTTCCACGTTTTGGGCAGCTAAGCATTGTTCCTTCGATACAAACAACCCATGCCACATCCGACATGATTTGGGCGGCCGATAGATTAGGCGATCGAATTAAAACTGCATACATATACCAGGATCTGTTGAACCAAAATGGCTGGCTTCCGAATGGCAGCGATTTCCCCATTGAGCAAATTAATCCACTTTACGGATTTTATGCGGGGGTTGCCCGAAAAAACCTTAATGGTTTTCCGCCCAACGGATTCCAGATGGAGAATGCCATTACCCGCGAGCAGGCGCTTAAAGCTATGACCATTTGGGCAGCAAAAGTTGCATTTGAGGAAAACGAAAAAGGAAGCCTTGAACCCGGTAAATGTGCCGATTTTGTGGTGCTTGAAGACGATATAATGAAAATTCCTGCAGATTCGATTCCATCTTTAAATGTAAAAATGACATTTGTTGATGGAAAAGTTGTATATTTAAGGCAGAATGACTAAACAGAAAGAACTGAAAACTATTGCTGAATAAGGCTTACGACTAATTATATGGAAATTCGACCTGCCAAAGAAAGCCAGCTGCTTGAAGTGCTTTACATTATTCGCGAATGCGCAGAGCAGCTTCGCACAAAAGGAGTAAAACACTGGCACAATACACATATTGATTACGAAGAAATATCGAAAGACATTTCACAAGGGTACGTGTACATTCTATTTGAGAAGAGTGTTGCGGCAGGAACTATATCAATAAAACCCGATACAGAAAAGAGCGAAGCCTACAACATTGACCGGTTAGCAATATTTCCACATTTCCAGCGTAGAGGATTTGCCCGAGCCATGATTGATTTTGCCGAAAATGAAACTCGCAGTAAGAGTAAAAAAGTTCTACGAGGGACCATTCCTGTTGACGACGAATCCTTATGCAAACTACTCGAAGAGAAAGGTTTCACCAACCACGGAATTATTTCTCAGGTTCCAAATGAGATAACTAAAATACTTTTTGAAAAAAATCTAGAGTAATGAAAAAGGGGCTGAAATTCAGCCCCTTCCCTTTTACTATTTCTTCTCTTCTCTGTCTGGCCTTGGTATTAGAACCTTTCTTGAGAGTTTTAGTTTTCCTGTTTTCTTGTCAACTTCAATGAGTTTA
>CAZLXF010000112.1:0-10570 GCA_964563065.1 uncultured Rikenellaceae bacterium
TTAGGGAAACTAGCCTTAGCTTCTTGAATTATCGAATTTGGGGAATTTTCTTTGCTCATACAAACTTCATTTTTAGGGCTTTCTATATTGGAATTGGCAAAACCAAGGTTATTACTTTCACTACCCTTGTGATGGTGTTAGTAAATATTTTGTTGGATTACAGCCTGATATTTGGAAACTTTGGGTTACCCGAAATGGGAGTGTCGGGAGCAGCCCTGGCATCGGTAGTGGCTGAAATATCGTGTACCGTAGTGTTTTTTTCATACACCTTCTTAAAAATTCCTATTCATAATTACAGGCTTTTTAAGTTCAAAGTTTTTAGTATGAATTTAATGCTTCGGTTGCTGAAAGTGTCAATTCCTATGATGTTTCAAAACTTTTTCTCCTTTGCTGTTTGGTTTGTTTTCTTTTTACTAATTGAAAAAAAGGGGGAGAGCGAGCTGGCCATCTCAAATATTATCAGATCCATTTACGTTGTGCTGCTAATTCCAATTATGGGTTTTTCGTCGGCTACAAATAGTTTGGTTAGCTATGTTATTGGAAAAGGATACCAAAAAGAAGTTATGAAAGTTGTTAAGAAAACTTCAGTTATTAGTGTTTTGGGTGTTTTTGTTATTGTTGTAGTTTGCTCGCTTTTCCCTAGTGAACTGCTTATGATATATACAGCTGACCCTCATTTAATTGAACTTGGAATTCCAACCATTAGGGTTGTTTCGGTTTCAGCCATTCTGCTAGCATTTTCGTTTGTGCTGTTTAGTGGAGTGTCGGGTACTGGTAAAACAAACGTTTCGCTAGTAATTGAGGTTACTGTACTGTTTTTCTACTTGGTTATTACCTATTTATTGGCGGTAAAATTCAATTCTCAAGTATACGTTATTTGGGGTGTTGAAATTTTTTATGGTTTAATGATGTCTCTTCTTTCGTTTATATACTTAAAATCGGGACGTTGGAAAGGTGAAAACATTTAGCTACTGTCTGCAGAAGCGATGTATTATAAGGTATGCTTGCTTAATTCCTTTTTCCCCGGCAACTCCCAAATCGGCACAACCCTTCTGTTTCTCTTTTACAAAAAGGTAGGTTAAACCTCTGTTATACCAGCTTTCGGCAAAGTTTGGGTTGCTTTCAATAGCTTCAGAGTAGGCGCTTATTGCTTCGTTCATTTTGCCCGAAAGGGCAAGGATGTTTGCCTTATTATACTGAACCACAAAACTATTAGGCCATAAATTTTCAACTTTATTTAAAGTTTCGCTTGCTTCGTTGTAGGATGCTGACGTTTCGTTACTTGAAATTTTATTTTTTGAAGAAGTTTGATCGAGCGAAACCGTAGGGTTATTCTTTTCAAACGAGGCAATAAACGTGGCCATATCGGCCTCAACAGCTGACAGGTTCAGGAGTACTATAGGATTGTTTGGGAATTTTACCAGTAGCTGCTTGTAAAGGCTAATTGCTTGACTAAATTTATTTTCGTTATGAAGTTTAATCCCTTTAATTAGCTGGTTGGTAAAAAAATCTTGGTGGCTTGAAGAAACAGCTTCAAAATCAATTGTGGAACTAGTTTGAAATGAAAATTTGTACTCGTTCTCAGCAAAATTCTCGTTTAAATTTTTAACATCGGAAAACTCAAAATCGTAATTCTCGAGCTTCTCCTTTAAAACCAATGTAATAGATATAAATGGTTTTATATCAATTGAATGGTTGCTATACTTTTCAATTGAAGGTAGAATTGATTTTTGAGAGAAATCGGAGCTAAACGCAATTAGGTTGTCGAACTTTTTAGTGGTATCGGTCCATGGTTGAGTATGGTTATCCTTAAATTTTTCGGCAATGCTTTGGGCAAAAACTTTATCGTTGTAGGATTGAACCTGGTTTCCTGCCAATGAGTATGCTGCGGAACGCCCCAGGTAGGCATTTGCAAAATCGGGAAAAAGTTCAATTGCGGTTGAAAAGTCGTTTATGGCCTCCTTGTACTTTTTCATTTCGTATAGTAAAACACCTCTGTTATAGTAAATTAAAATGTTTTCGGGATTAAGCTCAGCTACCTTGGTAAAATCAGCTAGGGCTTCATTGCTGCTTCCAATTTGCCACTTAATAAGTCCACGATTATAGAGGGTTAAAGCGTTATCAGGATTCATCTTTATGGCAATGTTTAAATCGTCAATTGCTTCGTTGTGTTTATTAAGCGAGTTGTTTGTAAGAGCCCTTAAAAAGTAGCTAATTGAAGCGGATGAATCGTATTTAATGGCTTTATCGAAATCTTCAATAGCCATGTGGAAACTTCCAAGTTCGTAGTATACACGTCCTCTTTTTGAGTAGGATTCGGAGTAGAATGGGTTAAGCTTTGTTGCAAAGCTGTAATCCGATATGGCACCCGTTGTGTCGGCATTTAGCAATCGAGCAGTTCCACGATTAATCCATGCATCGGTATTTTTGGGATCAAGGTTTATTGTTTTCGTAAAATCGGCGATAGCCTTTTTGTGCTCATTAATAAGTATGTAACTAATACCTCTATTGAAGTAAGCAATGGCGAAGTTTGGTCTCAAATCAATAGCCATATCCAAATCGGTTATTGCCTGGCTATACCTTGAGAGCTTGCTATTTACAATTGCTCGGTATAAGTATGCATTCGACAGTAATGGATTTCGTGATAGGGTTTTGTTTAAATCGTTACGCGCTCCCTGAAAATCGTTTAAATAGTATTTGGCAACTCCTCGTAGAAACCATGCCTCATCGAGGGTTGAATCGGCTCTTATAACCTGGTTTAAAACCGATATTGCATCGGTATAATTTTCGCTGTTTATAAAATATCGACCCTGATTTATAAAGTATGGTTTGTTAAGCTGAGCAAAGCTGCTTCCATTGCCTAACAAAACAAAAAGGATAGATGAACAAATAAATGTATATAAATATTTACACCTCATTAAACCGTATTATTTAGCATCGGTTTTTAGTTTTTTGTTTTTATCATTAACAAAAGCAAACCGTTCAATACTTTTCATCTTTTTCAGAACGAGTTTTTGGTAGCTAACCATGTACTTAGAGGGTTTAGCAATATTTCGATATAAAGGATTAGGAAGCGCTGAAGCCAAAAGTGCAGCTTGCGACTGGCTAACCTTCGATGCATCTTTCTTGAAAAACTTATTGCTTGCTGCCTGTACACCGTAAACCGATTGACCCAGCTCTACAATGTTTACGTAAACCTCCATAATTCTTTTTTTTGGCCAAAATGCTTCAATTAGAACGGTAAAGCCAGCTTCAAATCCTTTTCGTACCCATGTTCTGCCATGCCACAAAAACACGTTTTTTGAAACCTGCATGCTTATTGTACTTGCTCCACGGGTTTTTCTACCGGTCTTATTATCGTTCCTTGCCTGCTTAATCGATTCAAAATCGAATCCAAAATGCGTAGGGAAAAGATTGTCCTCGGCAGCAATAAATGCATGTGTAATATTTTGTGAAACCTTTTCAATGCTTACCCAATTCTGTTGAATTGGTTTAAACCTTGTTTTCTCGTGCAAGAAGTAGCGTTCAGTCATTAGCCAAGTGAGGGGAGGGTTTACCCACCTGTACGCTAAAACAATAAGCAGAATGCTGATAAGGAGTGCTGCTAAAAGTTGCAAAATTCCAAACCATAGCCATTTGCCGTAGCTTACTCGTTTTGCTGTTTTTAAGTTTTGCTGCATCCTTTTGAATTACAAAGGAACAAAAATAAAAAAAGCGAGTAACAAACTACCCGCTTTTTAAAATATGTATAGCTAAATAAGCTTAATGCTTAACAATTTTTATGGTTTTAAAATGCTCGCTGCCCTTTAGTTGAAGTATATAAATACCTGAAGGTTGATTCGAAATATCGATGATTGAGCCAGCACTCAGTAGCTCATCTGAAAGAATCAATTTTCCTGTTACATCGAATATATGTATACTGAACTTTCCGTTGCCTTCAACGTAAAACCTACCGTTGTTGGGGTTTGGGTAAATAGTAAACGAGTCAGAATTTTCAACGTCCGTTGAAGTTGACGTGCTTAGAACTACCGTTAAACGAACATCGGAGTCAACCACTGCAACGCTTCCTTTGTAAGTTGCGTATCCTGTTTTTTCAACAGTGAACGGAATGCTATCGTTTGGAATTACATTGCTAACTAAAGCCAATCCGCTAAAATTTGAAGTAACGTTTGAGTATCCCTCCAAAGTAATGGTTGCATTGTTAATGGGAACAGTTCCGTTTGTAACCTCGAAGGTTACATCGTACTTATAGGATAATAGTGTATCCTTAACTTCTACATTGGAATCAACAATATCGAAGGTTTTCGACAAGGTTTCAAAACCGGTTTTCGATAGCGTGTAGGCAATATCGACATCAGCAATCAGCCCAGTAAAGGTTGCTTCACCCAAATCGTTGGTTAACTTGTAGCCCAAATCGGGGATGGTGACCCTTACGTTTTGCAATGGACTTTCCAGCTCGTCAACAACTTTAAAAACAGCGTCGTAGGTTGTTGCCGCTACCATTTCAATGTTAAAAGTATTTGCCTCGCTAGTTACTTCAATTTCTTGAACAACAGGAGTATAACCCGAAAGCATTACTGTAATGGTGTGAAAACCTGCAGCAAGTGAAATATTTGCAGTTCCTGTGTCGTTAGTTACAGCGCTTTGACCCGAAACTATTACTTCGGCACCAGCAAGGGGAGTTCCTGTTGATGAAACGTTGAATTCTACATCAACGGCAGGATGAAGCACAATTGTTCGGTCAACCGAAGCGTAAAGAATTTTTACAGTATCGGTTACAGGGGCAAAACCTTCCTTTGCAACGGTATAAATGTAGGTTCCATTTTCAAGTTCAATGCTAACTTTTCCTTCTTCATTGCTAACTGTATCTAGAAGTCCTTCAATTTGAATTGATGCATCTTGAATAGGGCTCTCTCCATCTGTAACAGTAAGGTTGAGGAAGTTAGTTTCGCTAGGCTCCGAAATTATTAACCTAATGGCCAGATTTCCAATGGCAGGATTTGCAAAAAGTTCAAGTTCGTTAAGTTGATTTGGGGAGTAGAAATATCCGGTACTCTCCATATCGTAACCAATACCAATAGGGCTAGTGCTAAGTTGTTTTACAGCAACGAAGTAGCTGGCTCCGGGAGCCAAATAGGTATCGTCGATAAGGTAGGAGTTGAAACTGTTTGCATGATCAACCTCACGTTGTAAAGTCTTTGTGTAGATGCTTGTTAGCGAGCTGTCAACCGGATTCATTTCAAATATTTCTATTCCGAAAGGTAACGGTTCGCTTCCTCCTGTAAACGATGACCAGCCAATTTGAACAGCCGAGGCAAGAACAGGAAGTTTTATTGGGTATAGGTTTCCTATCAGCGTTCCGTTTCCTAGGCTGAATCCACCAGCAACTCCAAAGTCGGTTGCAAAAAGGTTCGAAGTTACTTCAAACTTGGTTGAGTCGTAAAGAGGTTCAGGTAGCGTGTCGCCATCCAAATTGAAGTAAACCCAGTAGATACCCTGAGAATCGAAATTTGGATTATCGGGCAGGGTGTAAACTTTCGAATCGCCTTCATCAATTGTGTCAGTAACATCAATATAGGAGTTGTATTCCTCAAGGAGCGGAATGTTTGCTGAGAGAACCAAACTATCGGCAAATTTTGAGCCTAGGTTCTGTACTTTTGCGCTTAAACTCAACTTCATGGTGTCAACAAGCAAACTTGGAACAGCCGAAAAGTCAAGAGGAAGAGCAGTAATGCTAAGGTTGGGGCCAGTAGTTGTTCCAACAAAAATATCATCAATGGCCAGCTGATATCCGTTATCATCCTGATTCTCGTACACAAATGCTATGCGTATCGATTTCTCGAAGTAGTTTGATAACGAGATGATTACTCTTTTTTCGAATAGGTTATTTGTGGATTCTTGGTTCCATGAGTTGAGTAAACTCCAACTGTTTGCACCATCTTCCTGAACTAAAACGTGGAAGTTTGTGAAAATACTTTGGGTTGTGTTGTTGTAGAAGTAGAGCCAAAAACCAAGGGCAACTTCGTTGGAAGTAATTGTTACTGCCTCTTTAGTTGTAAGCCAAGTAAAGTTGGGAGCAGTATATGCAATTGCTGCTGAACGAGTACCAGAGTTGATGTAGGTTGCGCCGTTTCCTGCGAAGTTAGTTGGCTTGCAAAGAAACCATTTGGGTGAGTTGGCTTCAGCAAGGTCGGTGCCATCAATATCGGTGCTCCGGAAAACATCCCATTTATTTTCATCGAAGTTGGTTTCGTAGCTATCGAAGTTTTCTTCGAAAAGTACCTCCGAGGTTGAAACTTTTCGCTGTTTCTTCGTTAAGTCAATTTGGTCATTATTCTTGTAAAACGAATTTGGTCCGTAGGGCATACGTTCTTCCTGTGCCATGGTGAATAATGAGGCAACCATAATGACGCCAGTAATAAATAGTACTTTTCTACTCATAGTTTTTGACTTATTGATATGAAAAATTTTTATATGCTATAACAAATATAAAAAATACCTTCAATATATATTATAACTGAATGATGGTTTTTAAAAAGCCATCATTCAGTGGAATTAACATTATAAATTATACGATGTTTTGTACAAAAAGTTTGCTAAACCTTTTCGAGAGCATGCTCTAAATCGGCAATAATGTCTTCAACATCTTCAATACCAACAGCAAAGCGAACCAACCCATCGGTAATATTGGCTTTCAGTTTTGCTTCCTTCGACATTTTAGAATGCGTCATTGATGCTGGATGCTGAATAAGGGTTTCAACTCCACCGAGCGAAACGGCCAGCATAGCAAGATGAACGTTATCCATTAACCTTTTTCCAGCCTCAAAACCTCCTTTTAGCTCGAAGCTAATCATAGCACCGGGACCAAACATTTGCTGCTTGGCAAGTTCATACTGTGGGTGCGACTTAAGACCAGGATACTTTACCCACTCAACCTTTGGATGATTCTCGAGGAATTCAGCAACTTTAATAGCATTTTGCTGTGCTCTATCAATTCTAATTGAAAGAGTTTTTACTCCGCGAAGTACCATGTATGCTTGGTGAGGATCCATGTTGCAACCCATGCCCACCATTGCAGGACGAATTTTTTTGTAGAGTTCCTCTGTGCGAGTAATAATCATTCCGGCAACTATATCGGCATGGCCGTTGATGAATTTTGTCATACTATGGAACACAACATCTACGCCCATTTCAATTGGACGTTGTAGATAAGGACTACAGAAAGTGTTATCAACAACCAGAGTTAAGTTATGCTCTCGAGCAATGGCAACACACGCTTTTAAATCGGTGATTTCCATTGTTGGGTTGGTGGGCGTTTCAATGTATAGAACCTTTGTGTTTGGCTTAATAGCCTTACGAATGTTCTCAAGATTAGAAGTAGTAATGTAAGTTGATTCAACACCAAAACGAGAAAAATAGGTTTCCATTATATTTCGTGATGGGCCATAGATTGCATCCGTGCTAACGATATGGTCGCCCTGGCTCAGAAGAGCCATGTATATGGTTGAAACGGCTCCCATTCCCGATGATGTTGCAATTCCACCAAATCCACCTTCGAGCGTTGCAATCTGTTTCTCTAAGGCTTGAATGGTTGGGTTTCCTATGCGAGTATAAATAAACCCGTTGCTTTCGCCTGCAAAGCAGCGAGC
Source organism: uncultured Rikenellaceae bacterium (assembly GCA_964563065.1). Taxonomy (GTDB): domain Bacteria; phylum Bacteroidota; class Bacteroidia; order Bacteroidales; family Tenuifilaceae; genus DAOSWM01. Next base: position 7,650 of record CAZLXF010000112.1, read on the forward strand.
TCCCTCATCGGCACTTTCAAAACCGAATGTTGACGTTTGGTAAATTGGTACAGTAGCGCTACCTAGTTTATCTTTTTCCGCTCCTGCATGGATTAGCTTGGAGTTGAACCCCATTTTATCTAAACTCATAGTAAATTGTTTAAGTTGTAATTAATAATGTAATCTGCAAATTTAGCAATTATGTAAAGTTTAACAAGAAGTTTTTTTCCCTGAAAGTCAAATTACTATGTGTTCACTTGCATTCAAAGTAATATTGACAACCTTTAAGAATCGAACATTTTATTTTTTTTAATGTTGATTAACTTAACTTTGTTTTAGCTTAAAGCACAGACATTCAGTTGTTTTTGCTATTATTTGTTTGGTGATTATGATAACTTCTTATTTTTAATTATCTTTCAATGATATAAGGTAGAAACTAGAAGTGGATTTATTACTTTGAACTACAATGATTTATTTTATTCTAATAGGATTACTTACAGCAATACTTACACCTTTACTTTATAGGTTTTCGTCGCGATATACTGGAGTTTGGCTTAGCTTGTTTCCTCTAGGGGTTTTTGTGTGGGCTATTACGAAATTTGATACGGTTCTTCTGGGAGTTCCAATAACAGAAACATATACATGGGTTAGCGCTCTAGCGTTTAACCTTCAGTTTAGGCTCGATGGGTTAAGTCTTTTCTTCCTTCTTCTTATTTCTGGTTTTGGAACATTCATCTTTATTTACGCAAATTCATACCTTACTGGCGACGAGAATAGGAGTAAATTTTTTGTGTTTCTTATCCTGTTCGCTACGTCTATGATGGGGCTTGTTTTGTCAGGCAATTTATTGATGCTATTCGTTTTTTGGGAGTTAACCAGTCTCACTTCATACCTTTTAATTGGATACTACCATAGCGACGAAAAGTCGAGGAAATCTGCATTAATGGCTATGCTGGTAACGGTTTCGGGTGGTCTTTTTATGCTGGCAGGAGTAGTGCTAATTGGAATAGAAACCGGAACCCTCGATATTGGCACTTTACTTGCTAACCCAGAGTTGGTTACTGCAAGTCCGAAAGTTAACATAATTGCAATACTGCTAATAATTGGAGCAATAACCAAATCGGCTCAGTTCCCATTCCATTTTTGGCTTCCTAACGCAATGGCAGCACCGGCTCCTGTGAGCGCGTTTCTTCATTCTACCACAATGGTAAAGGCTGGCATTTTCCTGCTAGCGCGTATGTCGTCCATTTTTTCCGAAACGGAAATATGGCCGCTACTGCTAATTCATATAGGAGGTTTTACCATGGTTTACGGAGCGCTAATGGCAATTATGAATACCGATATGAAGAAAGTGCTTGCCTACACAACCATTAGTGCACTGGGAATTATGGTTCTTTTGCTTGGAATTGGAACAACAGTTTCTGTTCAGGCAGCCATGGTGTTTTTGCTAGCGCATGCTTTATATAAAGGAACTTTGTTTTTGGTAACTGGAAATGTTGACCACGAAACTGGTAGTCGCGATTTGGATTTGCTCTCCGGTTTAGGGAAGAAGATGCCGTTCACCTTCTATTCGGCAGCACTGGCCTCATTATCCATGGCCGGAGTAATTCCTTTCTTTGGCTTTATAGCTAAGGAAATTCTGTATGGAGCAGCCTTCGACTCAACTGCAGCGAGTATAGTTGTTGGATTTGCAACCTTTTTTACTGGAGTAATTTTTACAGCCATTGCCATTGAGTTTGGGTATAAAATTTTTATGGGGAAACCCTCACTAACCCCAAAACCTGCACATGAGGTTCCTTTTGGGATGAAACTTGGACCTGTAATTTTTGCTACGTTGGGTTTGGTTGGTGGCGTTTTTTCCGAACAGTTGGCTCAACCTTTACTGCATCACACTTCAAACGTTGTACTAAACGTTGATAAAGTATTGGAATTAAGCCTTTGGCATGGTTTTACGCTGGTTTTTGGGTTGAGTTTACTCACACTTCTTTTCGGATTAATTATTTTTAAAAATAGGCTACGTATCCGGATTTTTACAAAGTTTTTTTCATTGTCGGAAATACCTGGTCCCGAGAAACTTTATATGCAGAGTATTCCAGGATTACTTTCGTTCGCACGAATTCAAACAACTTTTTTTCAATCGGGTAAACTTAGGAACTATTTAGTGGTAATTATTTCTGCGTTTATTTCATTTTTCATAATTGTATTATGGAGTAGTAGCTGGAACGTTGTTATTCCTTTTACCACCAGGGTAGGTTTTACTTGGTACGAGATTGTTTTTGTTGTAGTGATGCTTATAGCAATGGTTAAAACGCTGGTTACAACCTCGCGCTTGGTAGCAATTATTTCGCTTGGTGTTATTGGCTACGGAGTTGCCGTTGTGTTTCTTTTTTATGGTGGACCCGATGTGGCCATGACTCAGTTTCTTATCGAAACGCTTACGGTTGTTATTTTTGTGCTTATTCTAAATCGTTTGCCAAAGTTCACACCAATTACCCTCAAGCTTCAGTATAAGTTAATTATTCCTGCGGTAGCATTCGGAATAGTAATGACTACAATACTTTTGATGGTAATTTCAGAATCGTTAAATTCTTCTCTAAAAGAATTCTACGGTGCAAATAGCTATATTTTGGCAAAGGGGAAAAATGTTGTAAACGTTATTCTTGTTGATTTTAGAGGAATTGACACCCTTGGTGAAATTACGGTTTTAGCCATTGGAGCAATTGGCGTATACTCGTTACTGAAAGTTAAACCTAAACCAGTTAAGTAACCATGAGAACGGTAATTTTTGAAACGGCTATTAAATTGATAATACCACTTTTTATTCTTTTCTCGGTATTCCTAATGTTTCGTGGCCATAATTTGCCAGGAGGAGGTTTTATTGGCGGACTCCTCGCTTCAATAGGTTTTTTCCTTCATTCCATGGTTTTTGGAGTAAACGAAAC
>CAZLXF010000113.1:0-10568 GCA_964563065.1 uncultured Rikenellaceae bacterium
TGTCGCTTGTTTCAAACGGAAAGCTAAATGAAGAAAAGGGCGATTACTTAAGCGCCGAAACTTTTTACAGAAAGGGATTGGCTACATATACTGAAATTGGCGACCGGCAAGGACTATCAAAAAACTATGCCTTGCTGGGAAAAATTCTCGTAAAACAAGGAAATACTGAGCCTGCACTAACAAACGCATTGGAATCGTACCGAATTGCTAAAGAAATATACGATGTTAACGAAATTTCTCATGCAGCAGAACTTCTCTCTTCAATTTACGAAAAGAATGGTGACTATAAAAAAGCATATGCCTTCTTAAACGAGCACACTTCAATAGAAAAGAGCAACAAAAACGACGAAGTAAAAAAAATTGTACAGGAGCAATACTACAGGCTACAGTACGAAAAAAGAGCTGCATCCGACAGTATTACCTACGTACAAAACATTGCAATTAAAAACTTGGAACTTGAAAAAAAGAAAGAACAAACACAGCGACAACGCTGGATAATTTTTTCAGTAATAGCCGGGTTAGCAATTTTCCTTTTCTTCTCAATAGCACTTCTTCGATTACTTGTGTTAAAACGAAATGCCTACATAAATCTTTCGCAGAGTCATTCTGAAATTAACCAACAGAAAGAGGAAATAATTTCGCAACGCGATGAAATTGAAAACCAGCGCGATATGCTTCAGAACCAGAACAATATGCTGGAGCAATTTCGAACCCATACTACACACAGCTTACGTTACGCCCAAAGCATTCAAGCAGCAATTCTTCCTTCGGAAAAAATACTACAACAAATTAGCCCAGACTACTTCGTTTTTTCTAAACCCTGCGAGCTGGTGAGTGGCGACTTTTTTTGGGCAACCTCGTTCGACGATTACCATATTTTTTGCGTTGCCGATTGTACCGGACACGGAGTTCCCGGAGCTTTTATGAGCATTCTTGGAATAACTGCGCTTAACGACATTGTTGCTCGGCACCGGGTAACCAAACCCGCTGAAATTTTAGGATACCTTCGCGAAAGCGTTATCGATGCCCTTAGCCAGAACGACCCAGAGCAACAGCACAAGGATGGAATGGACATTGCAATGTGTTCGTTAAACAAAAAAACGAATGTGTTACAGTTTGCCGGAGCAGGAATTCCGTTGCTAGTTGCAACAAATTCATTATTACAGAATAATGTTGAATGTAATTCGATTGTAACCAACGAAAACAACTTCAGCCTTTTTGAAATAAAGGGAGATATAATGCCAGTTGGCAGCTCGCCACGCATGCAGCCATTCACAAACAAAACCATTCCTTTACCAACAACAAACGGCGTTTACCTGTTTCTGGTAACCGATGGCTTTCAGGGTCAGCGCGGAGGTGAACAAAACAAAAAATTTGGAGTAAAACAATTAAGGAACCTCTTACTTACTAACGCTAACCTTTCTCCTGAACTTCAATACAACACCTTAAATTCAACTTTTGAAGAATGGAAGAATGGCGCCGAACAGGTTGATGATGTTACTATTCTGGGAATAAAACTTTAAGAAAGTGAGGAATATCACTTACAGAAACCAGCCTTACTGCCAATTATGATTTGTATATTTGTTGTTTAGGATTCTCCACACAACAAATGATGGAAAGAATATATAAACACATTTTTCTTCTACTTATTTGTGTCCATACCATTAACCCACTTTTTAGCGAAAAATCTAGGGTTGATAGCTTACAGAACCTTATCGAAAAAGCCGCAAACGATACCACCAAAATAAACTACCTTTTTGAGCTAGGAGAATATTTTGAATCGTCGGATCCCGACCAGGCTCTTTCATACTACCAAAAAGCGCTTTCCATTGCTGAGCAACTAGAAGTGCCTAGCATCGAAAAAACAAATTTTATTATTACGTGCAATCGCCTATTGGGTTTAGTTTACTATAACCTAAACACCTACGACAAGGCCATGGAGTACTTCATGGAATCACTTAAACTTAGCGAAAGCATCGGTTACAAACCTGGGATCATCGCATCGTTAAATAACATTGGCATGGTTCACGAATCGCTGAGAAACTTCTTGCAATCAGTCGATTATTACAATAAATCCATTGAACTTTCAAAAGAAATTGGCGATATTTTTGGTGTTGCTCGTGGTTACAATAACATTGGTATTTCCTATGCAAACGAAGGTAAAATTCACCTTGCCATTTTAAACTACAAAAAAGCTGCCGATGCTTTTGAAAAAAGTGGAAACAGTTACTACCAAGCCGTAACACACAACAACATTGGAACCTACTATTTGGGAATTGCATACGAGAAAGAAATGCCAGACTCCAACGCATTTTTTTACAATGAAGCGAAACTGAACTTCGAGAAATCGCTTCCAATTTTCAGAGAAATGGAAGAGCACTACGACCTTGCAACCTGTTTAGTTAACCTATCGCAAACACACTACCAGCTGCACAAGCTCGCTCACGGAACAAGCCCAACCCTTTCAACAAATCTCCAAAAAGCTATCGATTATGGTACAGAATCGCTCGAAACCGCACAACGTATTAAATCGCATGGAACCATATACTACGCAGCATACACGCTAAGAGATATATACCGATTACTTGGAAACTATAAAACTTCCCTGAAATACGCCGACCTAATTGTTTCCAACAACGACAGCCTTTTCCTTGAAGAAAAAGACAGAACCATTGCTGAAATTGAAGCGCAGTACCAAACCGAGAAAAAGGAGCAGCTAATTGAACGGCAACGGCTGGAAGCCAAACGTCAGGCTACTTTTCGCAACGCTTTAATTATTAGCTTAGCGCTAACGCTGCTCTTTGCTCTTTCAATATACGTTGGTTACCGAAACAAACGAAAGGCAAACACAACCATTAAGGAGCAGTACGAAATTCTGGGACAGGCAAATGCTGAAATTCTTGCCCAACGCGATGAGCTGGAAGCCCAGCGCGATTTACTTATGGATCAGAATCAAAAATTGGAAGAAGCCCACACGCACATCACAGATAGTTTACATTACGCCCAAAGCATTCAGGCAGCGATTCTTCCTTCGGAAAAAATTTTAGAAAGCATTTCGCCCAACTACTTCATTTTTATGAAACCGTTTCAGGTGGTAAGCGGTGACTTTTTTTGGGCAGTTACCATTGATGAGTATAAGATATTTGGAATTGCCGACTGTACCGGTCATGGAGTTCCTGGTGCTTTTATGAGTATTCTTGGACTAAATGCACTAAAGGATATTATAGTTCGCCACCACATAGTTCAACCCGACCAAATTTTAAACTTCTTACGCGATAGCGTAATAAACGCACTAGGTCAAAACGATCCGAAACAGCTTCACAAAGATGGTATTGACATTGCGCTTTGTACCTACAACTCAAAAACCAAAGAGCTACAATACTCCGGTGCAGGAATCCCGCTATGGATTGTTGTAAGCGATAATTCAGACTGCAAAACATTCTCAGAAAAATATTCAAAGAACGCCTTTTACCTGAACAATCACAGCCTTTTTGAGGTAAAAGCTGATATTATGCCAGTTGGTGTATCGCCTCTGGTTAAACCCTTCTCTAAAAATACGTTTTCACTTAAGAATTGTAGCGCCTCAATTTACATGGCAACCGATGGTTTTGCCGATCAGTTTGGTGGCTCCGATGGAGCCAAATTTGGCTCAGCAAGGTTAAAAAACCTTATACTTCAGCATACCGACAAACCCTTTGGGCAGCAAAAAAAGATTATTTCCAGTGATTTTGAACGCTGGATTTCCACCAATTCCCAGGTTGACGATGTGGCCATTCTTGGAATAAAGGTGTAAACCCTGCCTCCCCATAAAATTTTACGCTAATAGCGCTCTTTGTCTCGTAAATTTTGTAAATTGTTGGTAATTATTCTCTCTAGCTTTTCATTTGATTTCAAAAACTTTGAACCATGAAAAAGCAAATAGTTGCAACTATAGTACTAATAATTGCGAGTTACATTTCTTTTTCTCAGAAATCCAAAGTTGATAGTCTATTAATTATTGCTAACTCAAATCTCCATGATACTATTCGGATTCAAACTTTTCTTAATATTGGTGATACATATGAGTATAGCATCCCCGATTCGGCATTACATTACTATCAAAAAGCCAAAGAAATTGCTGAGAAAAACCTAGGTAAACATCGTACTTATTCCAAACTTTACTCTACAGCAAGTAGGTACATGGGTATTGTTTTCCTGTCAAGAGGAAATTTTAACACTGCCAAAAACTACTTTAATAAATCAATAGAAGCATCCAAAACAATTAACGATAAACTCGCCATTGCCTCGGGTTACATGAACATTGGCGTTTGCCATGTTAAGCAGGGTAATTACGATTCTGCCCTTTATTTCTACCAACAAACCCAGGATATTGCCATTCAACTTAACGATACCCTTACACTATCAAAATGCTATGGAAATATTGGGGAAGTTTGGTGGAATAAAGGTGTGTACGATAAAGCTACCGAGTACTACCTAATGCAACTTAGCATTGCCGAAAAATATAACAATATACAGGGCATGTACATGTGTTACAACAACCTTGGTTCAATTTATTCAACACAGCTTGAATACGACAAGTCCATTGAGTATTTCCTAAAAGCAATTCAAATTATTGAAGTGTATGGAGATAAAAAAAGCCTTTCTGCTGCATACAACAACATTGGAATAATTTACTACGAAAAGGGCGATCCTTCAAAAGCTATTGAATATTACACCAAAGCACTTAAAATTTCCGAAGCCATTGACGATAAGCAGGGTGCTTCAATATGTTTGGGAAGTATTGGTATCGTTTATTATGGAGAAAATAATTACGATAAAGCAATTGAATACTATAAGAAACAACTAAAAATTGCAGAAGAAATTGGAGACAAGAACACTGCGGCTACTGCTCTGGGGAATACTTCCGGATCGTACATTGCACTTGCCGACTCATTTAAACTTGATAAAAACAAGAAGATAAGCTACCTAAAACAAGCCATAGAGTTTGGCAACAAAGCGTACAGTATTTCAAATGAAATTGGAAACCTTCAATCAATAAACAATAATTCAAAGGAACTAGTAAAGGCTTATAAAGCAATTGGCGATTACAAAAAATCGTTGGAATTCGCCGAAATCTACATCTCCACCCGCGACAGCATGTTCCGCGAGGAGAAGACCAAGGCCATAACCGAGATGCAAACCAAGTACGAAACCGAGAAGAAGCAGCAGGAAATAGAGAAGCAGCAGCTCGTTATCGAAAAGCAGGAGATAGAGAATCGTAGGCAGCGTAATATCCGAAACTTCTTCATTGCAGGTTCCATGCTACTGGCACTTTTGGCTTTAGCCATCCTTCGTGGCTACCAGGTGAAGAAGCGGAGCAACACCATTATTACTGAAAAAAATGCCCTACTCGAACAGGCCAACGAGGAGATTGCCGCCCAGCGCGATTTGGTTACCGAGCAAAGGGATCATATTGAAACCATCCACGAAGAATTAACCTCCAGCATCCGTTACGCCAAACGGATTCAGGGAGCCGTGCTTCCTTCTGCCGAACAGATGACCGAACTCCTTGGCGACCACTTCGTTCTGTTCAAGCCCAAGGATATCGTTTCCGGCGACTTCTACTGGGCCACAAAAGTAAAGCAATTCCTTATATTCTGTGTCGCCGACTGCACTGGTCATGGCGTTCCCGGAGCGTTCATGAGCATGCTGGGCGTGTCGTTTCTAAACGACATTGTTCACAAGGAGAACGTAACATCTGCCAGCGAGGTTCTCAACCACCTTCGAACCAGCATTATCGGTGCACTTAAGCAGCGTGGCGATGGCAGCGAGCAGAAGGACGGAATGGACATGGGGCTCTGCGTAATTAATACCGAAACTCTTCAGATGCAGTTTGCCGGCGGCTACAATCCTTGCTGGATTATTCCAAATCCCGAATTTCCGAGCCCCCGAATCCAAGGCGAAAACGAGGAGGAAGAGTCCGAGATAATTCAGCTTAAGCCCGATAAGATGCCCATTGCTATTCACAAACACATGGAATCCTACTCAAACCATGAAGTGCAGCTTTTCCCCGGTGACCAAATATACCTCATGTCCGACGGATTTCAGGATCAGTTCGGTGGCCCACAGGGAAAGAAATTCATGGTAAAGAACCTGCGCGAGCTGGTGGTGGCTAACGCTTCTCTCACGATGAACCAGCAGCGCGAAGCGCTGGAACACACCCTGGAGAACTGGAAAAACGGAGTAGAGCAGGTTGATGATGTGACATTGCTAGGAATAAAATTATAAAAAGCATGAAATAATCTTTTCTATGCCTTTTTCTGAACTGTATTCGTAAAATATTGTAAATTGTTTGTTCTTTTTCTAGATACGCAGCGAATATAACATAGAATATTTCTATATTATTGCCTTAATTATGAAGAGCTTATTAAATTCAATTATTTTTTGTTTATCATTTCTTTCCGCTTTTTCTCAGTATACAAAAGTCGATAGCTTAAGATCTGTTTTGGATAATGCTACTAATGACTCCGTAAAATGTAATGCATCACTAGATATTAGCAATTACTATGAGGCAAAAAATCCCGACTCTGCTCTTTACTACACTAATCTTTGTCTTGAAATTGCTATTAATAGCAAACTTAAAGAAAAGCAATCATCGGCATATAATCACTTAGGGACTATCCTTCGAAGGCAAGGAAATTACGTTGAGGCACTAGATGCTTATTCAAAAGCAATAATAGTTGACGAAGAGTTGGGCGACTTGCTAGGAAAATCGAAAAACCTTAATAATATAGGGCTTATATATAAGGATCAAGGAATTTACGATAAGGCTATTGAAATGTTTAGTAAATCGCTAGAAATCAAAGAAAATTTGGGCGACAAGAAAGGTATCGCAGGAAGCCTTGCAAACCTTGGAATTATATACCGTTACCAAGGTTTATACGACAAATCAATTGAACATTTCATAACATCAATTAGGATTCTCGAGGAGCTAAACGACAAGGATGGGATTGCCCGGTGCTACACCAATATTGGAAACATTCATTACAACCAAGCGAATTGGGAAAGAGCTCTCGAATACTTTGAAAAATCGTTACGTATTGCCTACGAGTTAAACGATATCAGAGGCATTTCGCGTTCGCTTAACAACATTGCAATTATTTATAGACAACAAAACAACTATCCAAAAGCGATTGAATACTATGAAGATGCCATAAAAATTACTGAAAAGCTGGGCGACAAAAAAACCATTTCCATAATTTATAATAACATAGGAACCATTTATAGGCTACAGGATAACTTCGACAAGGCACTGGAATATTTACTTATTGCAATGAACATTCGCGATGCAATTGGGGACAAACAAGGTCTTGCCAGTTCCTACCTTAGCCTTTCAGAATTTTATAACGCTATGGCCGATTCCGTTAAGCATGGAGAAAATAGCAACCATCTAAACCAAGCCATTAACTATGGCATGTTGGCCTACAATCTTTCATCTGAAATTGGAGCAATCCCCATAAAAACTAACGCTGCATATAGCCTAAAAGAATCGTACACTAAACTTAAACGTTTCGATAAAGCACTTTACTACGCAAACATTCAACTAGATATTAACGACAGCCTTTATAATCAAGATAAAGCAAAAACTCTTGCAGAAGTTGAAACAAAGTACGAAACAGAAAAGAAACAGCAAGAAATTGAAAAACAGCAACTGCTCATTGAAAGGAATGCAGCACACTCACAAAAACAAAAAAATCGAATTATATCGTTAATTATTGGCTCAATAACCCTTGCTCTTCTTGCTGTTGCAATATTTGCAGCGTATCGCCAGAAGTACCAAAAAAACATTATAATCACCGAAAAAAACGCCCTACTTGAACAGTATAACGAGGAAATTAAAGCAACTTCTGAAGCTTTAACAGAGCAGAACGAAACGCTAAAACAACAAAACGAAGAAATAATTAAGCAGCGAAATGAGATTGAAATTCAACGAAACTCACTAGCGAACCTAGCCTGGGAACTTCAGGAAAGGAAGGAGGAAATTGAAGCACAAAAAAATATTCTTTCAACACAAAACAACGAGATAACCAGCTCAATTATTTACGCGCAGCGAATACAAAACGCCGTGCTTCCCTCTGCAAGTTACCTTAATCAACTGTTTGGCGAACATTTCATTTTTTATAAACCCAAAAGTATTGTAAGCGGCGATTTTTACTGGGCAACAAGAATTAGAGAACTGTTAGTTTTTTGTGTAACTGATTGTACCGGACATGGCGTTCCCGGCGCTTTCATGAGTATGATGGGAGTTTCTTTCCTAAACGAAATAGTTAGAAAAGAAGAGGTTACAAATGCTGCCGAGGTGCTAAATCAGCTTCGCGACCATGTTGTTAACTCAATGGAAGAAACCAGCGAAAGCTACAATTCGTTCGATGGAATGGATATTGGGCTGTGTGTTTTAAACACTAAAACGTTAATGCTTCAGTTTTCTGGTGCTAATATTCCTTGCTGGATTGCTTCACACAATCGAAGTTCCAACCAAAACTCCTTAATAGAACTAAAGCCCGATAGTATGCCTATTGCAAGATACGAACGAATGGAGCCATTCGCGCTTTTTGAATACCATTTGAAGGAAAACGATAAGATTTACCTTGCTTCCGATGGTTTTGCCGACCAATTTGGTGGTGCCGAAGGAAAGAAATTTCAAAAATCACGTTTAATGAAACTTCTTGCACAAAATGCTGAACATGAACTTAACGAACAAAAAAACCTTCTCGAAACCACATTCAACGAATGGAAGAATAGTAACAACCAGGTTGACGATGTTACGGTACTTGGAATTAAAGTATAAAATATGAAACGATTTGCAGCCCTCCAACTAGTCGCCCTAACTTTACTTCCGTTGGGCATTTCTGTTGCACAAAACCCATTTATCGACAGCATTCTGTCGTTAGAAAATGTGCATGATACAACAAAAATAAAAACCATAATTAACTATGGGATTGGAGTAAAAGGAACTTCAATTGATGTTGCTCTTGAGGCATTTTGTACTGCCGACAGTCTCGCAAATCGTAAGGCCAACAATAACAACTACTTTAAAGAACTACAGGGCGACGCAATAAAACAAAAAGGAACAACATATTGGCAGCTAGGCCAAAACAAAACTGCAATTGAACAACTGGAAAAAGCCCTTGAAATATTTTCCAAACTTAACAACTCTTCTAAAAAGGCCGACATACTAAATACCATTGGAATAATACATGCCTCCCAGGCAAACTACGCTGATGCCTTATTGTACTTTCAAAAATTTTTAGAAATAGGAAAATCTACAAACGATAAACATATTGTAGCAAGGGCTCACAATAATTTTGGGTTGATATACTGGAATCAAGGTAAATACGACAAGGCTATCGATGAATTCCTCACTGCACTTCGCCTAAACGAGGAGCTGGGAAATAAAGTAACAATGGGAGGTAACTACAATAACATTGGAAACATACACAAACATCAGGGGAACCTGAAAATAGCCCTTGAATACTACAGAAAATCGCTGGATATTGCCATTGAACTTGATTTGAAGCAGCAAATTGCTGGATGTTACAATAATATTGGTGTTGCACTAATTGATTTGCATCGTGAACAAAACAATACCGACAGCATAGTGTCCTACATAAACCAAGCTATTCAATACTACGATTTTGCCTTGGCAATTGCACAAGAAATAAACGACAAACGCTGCATGTCGATGACATACAACAATATCGGTTCAGCCAATCATAATTTGGCTAAGGTTACAGAAAACCCACCTCTGAAAAAAAGGTATCTTGATAACAGTATTAATTCATACATACAATCCATTACAATAAAGAAAAAGCTCGGTGACAAAAATGGAATGTCCATAAACCACGAAAACATTTCGGAACTTTACCTTGAACTGGCTAAAGTTGAAAGTGCTAACAATACAAAAAAACAGCATTTCCTCGATAGCGCTCTACATAACGCAAACCAATCAATGTTTCTTGCAAGTGAAATGGGTTCAATTTCTCGTAAAAACGAAGCTGCACGGGCGCTTCTTAGGGTGTATAAAGAGCAGGGGAACTTCCCAAAAGCACTTGAGTTTGCTGAGATATATATTAATACTCGCGACTCCCTTTTCTCGAAGGAAAAAACCGAAGCCCTAACCGAGATGGAAACTCGCTACCAAACAGAGAAAATTGAACAAGAAATTGTTCAGCAGCGGTTACAAATTGAAAAACACAAACTCACAAGAAACCTTCTGGTTGCAGGAGTTACCTTGGGTTTTGCGTTGGCTCTGGCCATTTTTATTGCCTACATCATTAAACGGCGCTCAAATAGGTTAATAAACTACAAGAACCAGGAGCTTGAACAGGCAAATGCCGAGATTCTTGCCCAACGCGATGAGATTGAATCGCAACGTGATATGGTTGTCAATCAGCGCGATAGGTTAGAACAAATTAACACACACATGACCAACAGCTTGCGCTATGCGCAAAGCATACAGGGAGCAATTCTTCCTTCGGAGCAGCTACTTAGCGAAATTAGCTCCGATTATTTTGTGTTTATGAAACCCT
>CAZLXF010000114.1:0-10499 GCA_964563065.1 uncultured Rikenellaceae bacterium
GTAGAACTTATCGCGAACATACTTTGCTAGCAAATGCTATTGAAGCCGTAAAAGACCAATTACCCGAAGATTTTCAGGAAGATGCCAACGGTGATGATTACGTTGATTGTGTTTCGTTTATCATTTCAGGAAAACCCGATGGCTGGTCAGATCTTCTATGGCCCCACCGTTGGAGTTTACACACTAAATCTGTTTATATTAGAGACAAAAGGGTTTGGGACTACACATTTCAGCTTCAGTTCACCTCTAATACAGCCAGAATGAGATTGGGAACAATTGCTCATGAAATGTTTCATGTAATTGGAGCTCCCGATTTGTACCGATACGAGAACAGCAACATCGTACCCGTTGGGGTTTGGGATATTATGGCATCAACCACAACCATTCCACAGCAAATGACTGCCTACATGAAATATTTATACGGCGGATGGATTGACGAAATCCCTGAGATTACCCAAACCGGAACCTACGAATTGAATCCGTTACAATCGAGCACCAACAACTGCTTTAAAATACCTTCACCGAATACCCATACAGAATATTTTGTAGTTGAATACCGAACCAATAGCTACGAGTACGATAGTTCGCTCCCAGGGAGCGGAATGCTGATATACAGGATAAACGATAGATTCCGGGGTGTTGGCAATGCCGATGGACCACCCGACGAGCTCTACATTTACCGCCGTAGTGGCACAGTTTATTTAAATGGTGATTTAAACAACGCCTACTTCAGCCTTCAATCGGGACGAACCAGTATAAATAGCACAACATCTCCTTCCCCATTTCTTTCCGATGGAACTCAGGGAGGGCTTGAAATTTCTGGAATTGGCAATGCAGGTGAAACAATCTCATTTTCTGTTAGTGCCGATTACAATATTCCACGAGGAATTAGCCACTATAAACCCAGCGGACAAACTTCGGTTGGAAGTGGTGAGGCAAAAACCTTTTCAGTGGCTGCAAAGTTCGATCCTAGCGATCTAGAACCTTACATAGGAGGATATATAACAAAAATCGAATTTTTAATAAAATCGGGTGGTGGTGACGATGTAACAGCCTACGTTTGGGAGGGCTCACAGGAAAATGCTCCCGGAACCATTGCCTACCAACAACATATTCAGAGTGAAGTTAATCTCGATAGTTGGACATTAATAACTCTTGAACAATCCATCGAAATTAAGGAAGACACCGATTACTGGATTGGTTATGAAATTGCTGCAACTGGCGGATATCCAGCAGCAACCGATAGAGGAGAACTAGTTGAAGGAAAAGGTGGTTGGATTAAATGGGATGAAACCTGGCAGCAAATTACCGAACTCAACGCCGCTCTCAACTACAACTTCCTCATTGGAGGAGTGGTTCAAAAAGAAGGTGTTACAAGTTTACTCACCAACAATAGTATGAATGGTTCTCTTTCCCAAAACTACCCGAACCCATTCAGCAACAAAACAACCATAAATTACTCGCTTGAAAAAAGTAGCAACGTGTCACTCTTTGTTTTCAACGCTCTTGGCCAAAAAGTTGCAACTATTTTCACAGGTAGAAACGATGCGGGCTTACATAGCGTTGATTTCAACGCTAGTAATCTTTCGCCAGGAGTTTACTTTTACCAGCTTCAGCTTGATGATGGCAAGGATGGTAGCGCTACTAAACGAATGATTATTAGTAAATAAATAAAAAGAGGGGCTGTCTCAAAAGAATACTCTGAACTGAAAAGTTTGAAAATCAGGTTAACCCTTACCCTAAAGGGAACCTGATTTTCAGCACTTTCCCTCTAGGGATCAAGGGTAAAAAAGTGATGAAAATCAGATTAATTATCTTTTGAGACACCCTCTTTTTATTGCAAGTTTAAACTTACACTTCTAGGGTACGAATTGTTTGAGCAAGCTGCTCAACATCGAGGTTCGCGAAATCGATGGTTATTTTTGCCATCTCGTAATATTTTTTTCGCTCTTCGAGTACTCGAATTATGTAGTTATTCAGCTCTTCTTTCGATTTTCCCCAGAGCAATGGCCTGTCAGTTTTCGATTCAATTAGCCTAGAAAGGAGTTCGGAAACCTCAACCCTAAGGTAAATGGTTACCCCAACGTTATTCATAAAATCGATGCTATTGTAGAAACATGATGTACCTCCACCAGAAGCTACCACAAGGTTTCCCGGCATTTCAGAAACCTCACGTAGCGCCTCGTGTTCGAATTCACGAAAGCGTTCCTCCCCGTAAAATTCGAAGAGAATTTTTATAGATTTTTTATGCTTCTGCTCAAGGTACTGGTCAAGATCGATAAACCTATAGTTTATCTTCTTTGCCAGCTGGTTACCAACTGTTGTTTTGCCGCTGGCCATAAAGCCTATAAGAAAGACTTTCATGTTGAATAATGGATTTGTTAGGCTGCCTAAAGTTAACTCATCATCCAAATAAAAACAATAAAAAATCCTACTGAAATATTATCTTTGTAAATTGTTTTAAAAAACATGGGTACAATTTTGTTATTATCATAATAGTTAATAATTTTGCAGCCCGTATTTTAGTGCAAAAACTTTTGAAATAGAATAAATACAAACACGAAATGAAACAGGACATTCATCCAAAGAATTATCGACTGGTGGCGTTCAAGGACATGTCGAATGAGCATGTTTTCATCACCAAATCGACTGTAAACACAAAGGAAACCATCGAAGTGGATGGCGTGGAGTACCCACTGATTAAGGTTGAGATTTCGAACACATCGCATCCTTTCTTCACTGGTAAAATGAAGCTGGTTGACACTGCAGGACGCGTTGACAAGTTCATGACCAAGTACAAATCCCATTTCGACAAGAGAAACAAGTAGTAGTTACACTTACGGTTTTGCCGTAAATACTTCAACTCTTTTAGTAATATAAATGAGCTCCTTGCGGAGCTTTTTTTATTTGTGCAATCCTCAATTAGTTTCTTTGGGCTATATTTGTTCCAATAACACATTACTATCAGAAAATGAATACAATACTTTTCGACGACGAACGTAGGGAACATCTTCTCCCGCTTACATACACCCGCCCCGTATCGATGATTCGGGTTGGGATTCTTACCATTAAAGAGAAATGGGACTTGGCATTAAATACAAGTTGCTTCCACCTAACAGTTGATTACCTTCAAAAGAAGTTTCTACTACCAGCAGAGGAAGGAAACTGTTTGCTAATTAACGGAGGAATTTTACCTACCCAAGAGCTTGTTAATGCCATAAAAGAGTTGAAGCCCAACCAAGCACTTATTTCGAGCGGAAACCTTATAGCCACCATCACAACGAAAGTTCCTTACAACAATTTCTCGCTTCAAATTGAGTCGTACACCGATGTTGTAACCTTTTCGGGACAAGTGATTGAAATTATTCATCCGTGGGACATATTTTCCCTCAACGGCACAGCTCTTCAAACTGATTATGATACTATTACCAAGGGAAGAAAATCGCAACCAATATCCCCAACAAACAGTGTACTAAATCCTGAAAATATTTTTATTGAAGAGGGAGCCTCGGTTGAATGCGCAACGCTTAATGCTAAAAACGGACCTATCTACATAGGAAAAGATGCTGAGGTAATGGAAGGCTCGCTAATTCGTGGGCCATTTGCACTTTGTGAGCACTCTACATTAAAACTTGGAGCCAAAATATACGGCCCAACCACCATTGGGCCCCACTGTAAAGTTGGAGGAGAACTGAACAACAGCGTAATTTTTGGCTATACAAATAAGGCACACGATGGCTTTTTAGGCAATTCGGTAATTGGCGAATGGTGCAACCTAGGAGCCGACACCAACAACTCCAACCTGAAGAATAATTATGCCGAAGTGAAACTTTGGTGCTATGCCAAAAAGTCGTTTGTAAATACCGGCCTGCAATTTTGCGGGCTAATTATGGGCGACCACTCTAAATGCGGCATCAACACCATGTTTAATACCGGAACTGTAGTTGGTGTAAGCGCCAATATTTTTGGCGACGGATTCCCCCGAAACTTTATCCCAAGCTTCTCGTGGGGTGGTGCTCATGGGTTTAGCATATACAAAATTGATAAGGCTCTTGAAACTGCCCAGAAAGTAATGGACAGAAGAAGCATTGAACTTGACAATACTGAAAAAGAAATTCTTACAAAGATATTTGAGCTGAGTGAAGCTTACCGAATGCATTAAACAGCTTTTTTGGCATGTGACTTGCACAGTAGGTATCTTGCCTTTCCCTCAGCCTTTAGGCTGTCAGGTTGTCAGGTTTCACCACAAATTCACATTTACGAAAAATAATGAGTAAAAAATTCGACATAAAGTTAGTAAACCCATATCAGCTCGATACTATTGATGAGGAAGCAGAGTTTATTCCCTTAATTTCTGAGGATGAGGGGCAACCCGAAGTAAGCGATATTCCTACTTCGCTGCCCATACTCGCCTTACGAAACACCGTACTTTTTCCTGGGGTAGTTTTGCCAGTAACCATTGGCCGCGAAAAATCGGTTCGATTAATCCGAAACCTCAGTAAAAAGCACAGGCTTATTGGCGCTGTATCGCAAATAGATGCGAAAATTGATGATCCAGAACCCAAAGATTTGTTTTCTCTTGGAACCGTTGCTCGGGTTTTGAAAGTTCTTGAAATGCCCGATGGGAGCACCTCGGTTATTCTTCAGGGAGTTCACCGCTTCAGAGTTGAACAGTACACTTCCACCGAACCATTCTTTATGGCTGCTGTTAAGGTACTGGTTGATGAACCCACCGACGAGAAAGACAGTGAGTTTAAAGCGCTAATCAGCTCCATCAAGGATTTCTCGCTAAAAATTATTACCCTCTCGCCAAACATGGCGCAGGAGGCTTCATTTGCCATAAAAAACATTGACAACAACTACTTCCTCATTAACTTTATTTGCTCAAACATTGAGCTTCCTGCCAACGAGAAGCAGATGCTGCTTGAGAAAAACGACCTGAAAAGTAGAAGTATTAAGTTACTCGAATTCCTCTCGCGTGAAATTCAGCTGCTTGAAATTAAGAACGATATTCAGTCGAAGGTTCGAACCGATATGAACCAGCAGCAACGAGAATTTTTCCTCCACCAGCAAATGAAAACCATTCAGGATGAGCTGGGTGGAAACCCCATTGAGAAGGAGATTGAGGAACTAAAAAAGTTGGCCAAGAAGAAAAAATGGAGCAAAGAGGTAGCCTCCACTTTTGAGCGGGAGGTAAATAAACTAAGCCGCATGAACCCTATGGCTGGCGAATACTCCATGCAGCTTAGCTACGTTCAGCTACTACTGGACTTACCCTGGAACGAATTTACCGTTGACAACTTCGACTTGAAAAGAGTACAAAAAGTTCTTGACGAGGATCATTTTGGATTAGAACAAGTTAAAGAACGAATTCTTGAGCACCTGGCTGTACTCAAGCTAAAGGGCGACATGAAAGCGCCAATAATCTGCCTCCATGGCCCTCCGGGTGTTGGAAAAACTTCGTTGGGTAAATCGGTTGCTCGTGCGCTAAATCGCAAATATGCAAGAATTTCATTGGGCGGACTGCACGATGAGGCAGAAATTCGTGGTCACCGAAAAACATACATTGGTGCCATGCCAGGAAGAATAATTCAGAACCTTAAAAAGGTTCAATCGTCGAACCCCGTTTTCATCCTCGATGAAATTGATAAGGTTGGAAAAGATTTCCATGGCGATCCGGCCGCAGCGCTTCTTGAAGTGCTCGACCCAGAACAAAACGGAACTTTTCACGACAACTACCTCGATGTAGAGTACGATTTATCGAAGGTTCTTTTCATTACCACTGCCAACAACATCTCCACCATAAACCGAGCGCTGCTCGACAGGATGGAACTAATTGAAGTTAGCGGCTACATTCGCGAAGAGAAGGTTGAAATAGCCAAACGTCATTTAATTCCCGACCAGCTTGCAAACCATGGGCTAACAAAAAAACAGCTTTCAATTCCACCAAAAGTTCTAGAAGAAATAATTCAAGGATACACCCGCGAGAGCGGAGTTAGGGCGCTGAACCAGCGAATTGCAAAGGTTGTAAGAAGCATTGCCAAAAAAGTTGCCTTCGATGAGAAATACAATAAGAATGTAACGCTTCCCGACTTAAAGGGAATACTGGGAGTTGCCCGGTTTGGTAAGGACACCTACCTCGACAACGAATTGGCAGGAGTTGTTACAGGCCTGGCCTGGACAGAAACCGGTGGCGATATTCTCTTCATCGAAACTAGCCTTAGCAAGGGAAAAGGCGATTTAACCCTAACCGGAAATTTGGGCGATGTAATGAAAGAATCGGCCATAATTGCGCTACAGTATATAAAATCGAACTGCGACGACCTGAAACTTAGCCCAACACTTTTTGAAAGTTGGAAAGCGCATCTGCACGTACCCGAAGGAGCAATTCCTAAGGATGGACCATCGGCAGGAATAACCATGGTGGTTTCGCTAGCTTCTGCCTTTACGCAACGTAAAGTACGCAAGGCAATCGCCATGACTGGCGAAATGACTCTGCGAGGAAAGGTTCTCCCAGTTGGAGGAATTAAGGAAAAAATTCTTGCTGCAAAACGTGCCGGAATTACCGAAATTATCCTCTCCAAGGAAAACGAAAAGGATGTGAACGAAATTAAAGATATTTACATTGAAGGTTTGGAGTTCAAGTACGTTAGTCATATCGACGAAGTTCTTGGTTACGCACTTCTTCCTGAAAAAGTTAAGAATGCGAAGGAAATTGTTTGATTAGTTGGAAAAACACTTTAATAGAAGCAACTAGCAAACTACAGTTAGAAATACAGGAATCCATTTCCAGTTCTCAGTGTCTTAGATCTCAATTAACTATTTTCATACCGTAAACTGAAAATTCGTAAAACCAACCAATCAAAAAAATAGGTTACCTTTGTTAACTGTGTAAAACCAATACTATTTAACATGGAGAAAGTAGCAGTTTTCCCCGGAACATTTGATCCATTCACTGTTGGTCACGAAGCCATTGTTCGCCGAGCCCTCCCACTATTCGATAGGGTTGTTATTGCGGTTGGAATGAATATTTCAAAAAAAACGCTATTCAGCGTTGAGCAACGCGTTGCAATGATAAACGAAGTTTTTGCAGACGAAAATAGGGTTGAAGTATCAAGTTTCGAAGGACTTACCGTTGATTTCTGCACTAAAATTGGAGCGAAATATCTGCTGAGGGGCCTCAGAACGGCGGCCGATTTTGAGTACGAACGAGCTATTGGACAGGTTAATAAAGCCATGAAACCCGATATTGAATCGGTATTTCTGCTTACTTCGCCCGAGCATACTCCAGTAAACTCAACCATTGTAAGAGATATTTTGGTTAACGGTGGCGATGCATCGAAATTTATTCCGACAACCATCAACATAAAAAAGTACCTTAACCGTTAGTTTCATATATTAATATTTGATCAATGAATCGTTTACGGGTTGTATTTCTTTTCAGCGTTTTTCTTGTTCAACCATTTCTTACATTTTCGCAGGTAACCCTCAAGGGAAATGCCCCAACCCACAAGGGCGACGAGCTGGTTTTTTACAAGTATTCCGACCTCATTACACAAGCCGAAGAGAAGTTGGAAAGTTGTACTGTAAAAGAGAACGGCGATTTCCAGTGTAAACTAAACATCGACGAAACTACATTTGTATTCAGCTACCTTGGCATTTACCGAATATACCTTTTTGCCGAACCCGGCAAAACCTATGAAATAGTGCTACCCGAGAAAGAGGAGAAAACGGAGCCACAACGACTTAACCCTTTCTTCAGGCAGGTTGAAGTTCATGTTGGAATTAAAGGAATAAAAAAGGATGATTTGAACTATCTTATAAACGCTTTCGATTTAGCGTTTAACGAGCATTTCGACACTATTGTGAACGATGCCTACGCGGGAAAAGAATCGGTTTCGCTCGATTCGCTCACACAAAACCTTGAGCAAATGTTTTCCCCATACAACCATCAGTTTTTCAATTCTTACAGAATGTACCGTTATGGGCTTCTCAGCCAACTTTCGCTGATGCAAAAATCGCGAAGCATTTCCGACAACTACTTTCTGAATAAACCCATACAGTACAATAATCCATCGTACATGGAACTTTTCAACCTTTTGTACGACAAGTATTTCCTGTTCTTCGCCCGGTCCGAAACCGGAAATGCAGTTTTCAGCAATATTAGCGAACAGAAAAGCTACACCCGACTAAAAAAAACCCTCGCCAACGATGCGGTGCTCACCAACGATTCGTTGATGGAGCTGGTTATTCTGAAAGGTTTACACGATGGTTTTTTCGACGACAAATTCTCGCGCTCAGCGCTTCTTGCCGTGCTCGATTCGCTTTACAAGCAAACTAAAATTGCCGAGCATTTAATAATTGCTGAAAATATCCGATCGAAGGTAACCCGACTACTTCCAGGCTTTGTACCATCGCCATTCGAACTCTACTCATCGGAGGGGAAACTAACATCGCTCGACGATTTTAAGGGGAAATACGTTTACCTAAATTTCTGCACAACATCAAGCTACACTTGCCTGCAGGAGTTCTCCCTTCTCGAGAAGTTGTACGAAAAACACAAGAAGCTGCTTGAAATTGTAACCATTTGTGTTGATAGGGAGGAAAGCGAAATGAAGAATCTTTTAGACCAAACCAACTACTCGTGGACATTCCTTTACTACGGCAACAAACCCGATATAATTAAGGATTTTGATATACGAGCCTACCCAACCTACTTTCTAATTGGGCCCGACAAGAAACTGGTTATGTCACCAGCCCCATCACCTAAAGAAAACTTTGAAATTCAACTTTTTAAGTTGCTACGGTCGAAGGGTGAAATTTAGATTAAACCCGATGAGTGGAATACATCAGCTAGAGAGAAGTATGTGTTTGAAATAAACTTGCTAATTTCGTTTTTTGGAACCCAGCATGCTTCAGTAATATTCTCCTCAACCTGTGGCTTTAGGTTGTCGCTATTCTCACTATACATTTTAAACCAGCTGGTTTTCTTAAGAATTTTCTTGCCGTTTAGCTCGTAGGTGTGAAAAGTGTCAACCAAATGGTTTTCCAGCTTTACAGTTTCTAATCCGCACTCCTCAATTACCTCACGTTGTGCTGCTTGCTCCATTTTCTCTCCTTCCTCAACTTTGCCCTTTGGCAAATCCCAAAGCCCGTTCCTTTTAATTAACAAGTAGCTATTGTTCCCGTTATAAACCAAGCCACCTGCAGCTTCTATAATTTTAAACTGCCTTGCAAACTCCTTAAAAATAGCCTCAACATCGGTACCAATAATATATAAACTATCTATCGATTTCAGGTTTTGAAAGAATTGAAGTAAATTTGCCATCTCAGTGTTGGAATCGAAACCAACGTAGTAACCCGAATGGTCGAGAAAATTTCGTTTCAGGTTGTTTGTTAGAACAATTTTACGGTTGCCAAAAAATATTTTATAATCTTTAGTCATGGATAAGTTCTCTTTAGTTCCTGATCTTCTGCAAATTGAAGCTATAATAATTAATACTGAATCGCCCTATACGTGGGCTTCGGGTTGGCAATCGCCAATTTACTGCGATAACCGAAAAACCCTTTCTTACCCAAATGTACGAAGAAAAATTTGTGAAGGTTTTAGGAATATTATAAATGAACGTTTTTCGGACGTGAACGTTATTGCAGGAGTGGCGACCGGAGCAATTGCTCATGGTGCGCTGGTAGCTTGGGAAATGGATTTGCCTTTCGTTTACGTACGCTCATCGCCTAAAAAACACGGGTTGGAAAACCTCATTGAGGGCGAAATTAAACCCGGCCAAAAGGTTGTGGTTGTGGAGGATCTGGTTTCAACCGGCATGAGCAGCTTAGCTGCAGTGGATGCTTTGCAGAAAGCAGGTTGCGAGGTGCTGGGAATGGTAGCCATTTTTACCTACGAGTTTCCGCACGCTAAGGAAAACTTCAAAAATTCAAACGTATCACTCTATACTATTTCGAAATACAGCGAAATGGTAGATGCTGCTCTACAGCAGGGCTACATAAAACAGAGTGAAGTTGGAGTACTAAAACAGTGGCGCGTTGATCCGGCAAATTGGGGAAAGTAGAAATTAGAATAAAATTAAAGAATGAATACCTACGAAAGCAAAATTGTATCGGTTAAACGGTTAGATGAGGATCTGTTTAAAATCCTGTCGAACTTTAAAAACTTTACGCCCTTTGTGCAAACTGCTAAAATCGAAAACTGGCAAGCCGAAGAAGACTGGTGTAAGTTCGATGTGAAAGGTTTGGGAACCGCCGGACTGAAAATTATTGAGCGCGAACCCAACAAAACCATAAAAATTACTGGCGATGGAGGAATCCCTTTCGAATTCTTTTTTTGGATTCAGCTAAAGCAGGTTGCCCCCTACGATACCCGATTGAAGCTTACGCTAAAAGCCGAACTGAACATGATGATGAAGATGATGGTAGGATCGAAACTACAGGAAGGAATCGATACCATGGCCGAACAAATTGCGAAGGCGTTTAATGGGTAA
>CAZLXF010000115.1:0-10487 GCA_964563065.1 uncultured Rikenellaceae bacterium
CTTCAAGAATAAAAAGGTACCTTTTTTGGCTGCTCTTACTTATTGGATTTAAGAAAAATTTTCCTGCCAGGTTAATGAGTTCCGGGTAGAACGAGAAGGATTGAAACTGTGTTGCCAGAAATACGAAGAATGGATCTTTTAAACCCGAAACCCGAGAGGCTAAAACCTTCTCTCTGGTTCTGTCGGGGTAAAGGTAATCGCGCTGCGTAACCGATTCCATCATGAACATATGCTGCTTCTTTTTCATCTGGTCAAGTTTAATGGCCAGCGAATCGATGTTTGGAATGCTATCGTTTGTGAATAGTGAATCGGGTTTTGGCTGGTTAAACGTGAAGTACATTTTATTGTAGCTCAAGTAACTGAATGCAGGGAGTTGCTCAGGATTATTCTTTTTGCGGTTTGCGTAGGTTGCCTCAATTATCCGGTGTGCCGGGTTTACGCCGGGTTTTACAACAACTTCTTCAAGGTTATACAAAATAGGTTTTAAACCAATAACCATGCTTTTTTTATAATTTGCGGGTGTAACCTCAATGGTTCTGGGTTCGTAGCCAACGTAGCTAAGTTTAAGCCAATCAACTTTTTTTGATGTTGATATTTCGAAGGTTCCTTCAAGGCTAGTTGTTAAACCTTGTCCCTTCTCGTTAAAAATTAGGTTAACGAATGGTAATACCTTTCCGGTTTGGCTGTCGATAATCTTTCCACGCAGTGTTTGCTGAGAGAATGCGCCGAACGTTGAAGTAACAAGCAGTATTGCAGTAAAGAATCGTAACATGTTAAAAAAACAAATTAAATATTACTCATGAAAAATCCTCTTATAATTGCTGCGAGATGGATACTGAACTTGTCGAAGTAAAGCCCGCAGCAACTGGAAGCCAGTTTGTTAATCATAGTAGAAACGTATATAATCCAGTTTCTTGATAAACCATACAAATGTAATAGGATTTATACTGTTAAACCCTCTGCAATCTTTCTTATCAAAATATCTTTACTATTTTAGCCAACTGCAAAAACGAATAAAATAGAATTATATTATGAGTAACGATTTAAAGAAGAAGGGTATAGGTTCATTCCCCCGAAATTTTTGGACCGTAATTGTAATGGAGTTTTTCGAGCGTGGCTCGTACTACGGGGTTATGTCTATCCTGTCGGTTTACCTGGTGCTCGATATTGCACAGGGCGGACTTGGCTTTTCAAAGGAAAGCGTAGGGGTAATAAAAAGTGTGATAACACCTCTGCTATACTTCCTGCCAATTCTTAGCGGTGCCATTGCCGACCAGTTTGGCTACAAAAAAACGCTGATTTTTTCATTTGTCGTAATGTCCGCAGGTTACTTCTTCACCAGCTTTAGCACCAGCTACTACTTTGTTTTTGCCAGCTTGCTGCTAATGGTAACAGGTGCTGGGTTTTTCAAACCCATAATTTCGGGAACCATTGCCCGCAGCACTGATGAAAAGAACTCAACCCTGGGTTTCGGAATTTTTTATTGGACAATTAACCTCGGTGCATTCATTTTTCCGTTGCTGCTAATTCCGTACCTAAAGCAAATTGGCTGGAACTACATTTTTATAATGGCTGCCGTTGGAACCGGCTGGCTGCTGGTTTTGGCTCTTTTTGTTTATCGCGAACCTGAACGTCCAGCAATTCAAAAGAAAATAGGCGAGGTGCTTAAAGGCGCAGTTATGGTGCTGAAGGATTACCGATTCGTTATAATGATTGCAATTTACTCCTGCTTTTGGATTCTTTACTTCCAAATGTTCGACACAGTACTTTGGTATTTAACCGAGTACATGGATATGACTCCCGTGAACAACCTTGTAAACTCATTCCTCGGATTTTTTGCCGAGAATCCCAGCTGGAAATTTGAGGCGGAACATGTTACGGTAATAAATGCTGGAACCATAATTCTTCTTCAGCTCATTGTTTCGAGCATTGTAAAAAACACAAAAGCCTTACCAACCATGATATTTGGCATTGCTTTGGGAACAGTTGGTATGGGAATCTTGGCCATTTCAACCCACGCATGGGTTTTTATTGCTGGAATAACCATTTTCTCAATTGGCGAAATGACCGCGCACCCCAAATTTATATCCTACGTTGGCCTCATTGCTCCACCCGATAAAAAGGCACTTTACCTTGGATACTCATTCTTGTACGGTGTAATTGGGAGTGGAGTAGGTGGAGTTCTTGGTGCATTCACTTACGTAAGGTTTGTAACCGAAATGGGTCGCCCCGGAATTCTCTGGCTCATGTTTAGTGGAATAGGAATACTAACAATTGTTGGGTTGCTGCTTTACAATAAGTATTTGGCGCCTAGTAAAAAGGTTTAGTTCGCTGTTGCCGGGTTAATTTCTGCAAATTTAATTGTATCGCACGAAAACTTTTTTCACCTTTGTTTTCCAATTTTAAATGCAGAAATATGTCCCTAATTAAATCAATATCAGGAATAAGAGGAACCATTGGGGGAGATCCTCAGGATGGTCTTAACCCGCTAAACATAGCGCTTTTCACCAGCGCGTACGCCAAGTGGCTGAAGGAACGAAACGGAAACGGTATTTGTAAAGTTGTGGTTGGCCGCGATGCCCGAATTTCGGGCGAAATGGTGAACCAAATTATTGTAGGAACTCTTCTTGGCTGCGGGGTTGATGTAGTTGAACTTGGACTAGCAACCACTCCAACCGTTGAAATGGCAGTTACTCACGAGGCTGCACAGGGGGGCATAATTATTACTGCAAGCCATAATCCACGCCAGTGGAACGCTCTTAAGTTGCTTAACGAGCGAGGAGAATTTCTGTCCGATAAGGATGGGAAAAGAATTCTGGAAATTGCCGATAAAAACGATTTCTCTTTTCCTGAGGTTGATAACTTAGGAACAATTCTAAGCGAGTACGATTTTACCGATTTGCATATTGATAGGATTCTGGAACTGAAACTTGTTGATAAGGAAGCAATTGCAAATGCAAACTTTCGGGTTGCCATCGACTGTGTAAATTCTGTGGGAGGTGTTGCCATTCCTCGCTTGCTTCAAGCGCTTGGTGTTAATGAAATAATAGAACTTTACACTGAACCAACCGGTGAATTCCCTCATAACCCCGAACCGTTACCCGAGCACTTAACCGAAATTTCCTCAACCGTAGTTGAGAAAAAGGCCGATGTGGGTTTCGTTGTCGACCCCGATGTTGACAGGCTGGCAATTATTAACGAGGATGGAACCATGTTTGGCGAGGAGTACACGTTGGTTGCCGTGGCCGACTACGTTTTAAAATTCACTCCGGGAAATACAGTTTCAAACCTTAGCAGCACAGCTGCGCTGCGCGATGTTACCCAAAAATATGGGGGAAAATATTCAGCCTCCGCTGTTGGTGAGGTAAACGTGGTTGCCACAATGAAGGAAACCAATGCAACTATTGGGGGCGAAGGGAATGGCGGGGTAATTTACCCCGAACTTCACTACGGTCGCGATGCGCTGGTTGGAATCGCTCTGTTTCTTTCACATCTGGCAAAAAGTAAAATGAGGTGTTCCGAATTGCGAAAAACCTACCCATCGTACTTCATTTCAAAAAATAAAATTGAGTTAAAATCTGGGGTTAACCCCGATGTGGTTCTCGAAAAGTTAAAAACCAAACACTCTGCCCAGCAGGTGAATACGGTTGACGGTTTACGAATCGATTTTGAGGGTGAGTGGGTGCACATGCGCAAATCGAATACCGAACCAATTATCAGAATTTATGCTGAGAGTACCTCTGAATCCAATGCAAAAAGTTTAGCAACAAGAATGATTAATGAAATACAGTCTCTCCTTTAGTTGAACTTGTTCATTTTATTCAACCTTCCTGTTAAACTCAACGCTGAGTTTTTAGTCATATTTATGCATTTCAAAAAAGTTTTAGTTTATCCGATATGAAGAATAAAAAGTTAATTATTGGGATTTCAGTTGCTGCAGTAATCATTCTGCTAGTTCTAATTTTTGGCTCGTCGAGCCAGCAAAATGTTGCTCCCCAAACTGTAAAAGTAGAACAGGGCCCGTTTGAAATTGTAATAAATGTAACGGGCGAGTTGCAAGCAAAGAACAAGGAGGATATTATGGCTCCTGCTGAGCTCCGCCAGAGCCGGAGTTTTAGGTTCTCAGAAATTAAAATTCAGGATTTGGTTCCTGAGGGAACCGAGGTCGATTCGGGTCAGTACGTGGCCACTCTCGACAGGAGCGCGCTGAGCAACAGGCTCAAGGAAATTGAGGACGAGCTGGAGAAAAGTCAGCAGCAGTTTCTAAAAACGCAGCTCGACACTACTTTGTTACTCCGTGGGTTACGCGATGATCTTATCAATTTAAAGTTCGAATTGGAAGAGAGGCAAATTGTGGTTGACCAGTCGAAGTTCGAACCACCAGCCACCCAGCGTCAGGCTCAAATTAACCTTGAGCGTTCACAGCGTGCTTATGAGCAGGCTCAAAATAACTACATTATTAAGAAGGATCAATCCATTGCTTCTATGCGCGAGGTTGCCATTAACTTATCGCGCCAGGAGCGCGAAAGGCAGGATATGCTCGATGTGCTTAGCAAGTTTGTTATTAAAGCACCAAAACCGGGAATGGTTATTTACCATCGTGAGTGGAGCGGGCAGAAGCGAAAAGTGGGCTCCAGCGTTAGTCCCTGGGATTTAACGGTAGCAATTCTTCCCGACCTTTCAGTAATGATATCAAAAACCTACGTAAACGAAATTGATGTTAGCAAGGTGAAGGTCGATCAGCCGGTTCGAATTGGTGTTGATGCGTTTCCCGAGAAGAAGTATTCGGGAATTGTTACCGAAGTGGCAAATATTGGAGAGCAGCTTCCCAACACCGATGCCAAAGTTTTTGAGGTTACCATTAAGGTGAACGAGTACGATCCAATTCTTCGCCCGTCAATGACAACCAGCAACCAAATAGTTACCCAAACATTTGAGAATGTGCATTACCTTCCTCTCGAAGCAATTCACGCTAACGATAGCTTAAGTTTTGTTTACCTAACCAAAGGTAAAAAGCAAATAGTAATTACATCGGAGCAGAACGAAAACTTTATTATTGTTGAAAAAGGGTTAGATTTTGGCGATGAGGTTTACCTAAGTACACCCGAGAACGCAGAAAAGTACGCCTATTCAGGGGTTGATTTGATACCTGAAATTAAACAGCGCGAGGCTGAACGCAAACGTTTAGAGGAAGAAAAAAAGGCTGCAAATGCCGAAAAGAGAGGAATGCAAAACTTTGGTGGTAATTTTAAGTTAACTCCCGAGCAATTGGAGAAATTTAAGAATTCGGGAGGGAAAGTTGATGTGAAAGCGAAATCAACAGCTGAAACTACTACCGACACAATCAAAACTGTTCGAAAGAAAAGGGGAGGAAAACCCGGAAACAACAAGGAGAATCAGTAGCACATATCCGATTTACTATGTATAAACGATATATCCACGATGTTATAATAGCCGTTGAATCGATTCTGGCCAATAAACTTAAATCGATTCTTACTGCGCTTGGAATTATTTTCGGCGTAGCAGCGGTTATTAGCATGCTGGCAATTGGGAACGGAGCACAGAAAGAAATTCTCGACCAAATTAAAATGGTTGGTGTTAACAATATTGTTATCAATCCAATTTTTGAGGAAACCGACGAAACCAATAATAGCGGTGAAAATGGAGAAACCCAAAAGCGTAAATTTTCGCCTGGTTTAACCCTATACGATGTCGATGCAATCCGCAAAATTGTACCTTCGGTACAACGAGTTAGCCCCGAAATTAGTTTAAACTCCTTTGTACAGTACGAAGCGCTCAGGATGCCAGCAAAAATTATGGGCGTTGCAACCGATTATTTTGAATTGTTTACTCTACCCCTCGATGAAGGAACGTTTTTTACCGATAATCAGGCCGAGCATGGAATTCCGGTTTGTATAATTGGTGCAAACATTAAAAACAAATTCTTCAATAAGGTAAATCCCATTGGGCAGTACCTTAAATTTGGCGATGTTTGGCTCCAGGTAATTGGAGTCCTACAAAAAACCGATGTTACCATTACTGGTTTTGAGAGTGCTGGCGTGAATGTATACAACGACAACGTTTATATTCCGGTAAAAACCATGCTAATGCGATACCAGAACCGTGCGCTGGTGAATTCTCGCAAAATTGAATCGGGAACCATTCGTTTTGGACGGGGCTTCATAAGTTTCGGTGGTTCTACCCAATCGCAATCTCAGCAAAATTACCATCAGCTCGACCGAATTATCGTGCAGGTTAAGGAAACTGAACAGATTAACAGCACAACCGATATTTTAAGCAGAATGTTGCTACGTCGACATGCTGAAGTGAAGGATTTTGAAATTACGGTTCCCGAGCTTCTGCTGAAACAGCAGCAACGTACAAAGGATATTTTTAACATTGTGCTTGGCGCAATTGCCAGCATTTCCCTTGTGGTTGGCGGCATTGGAATTATGAATATTATGTTCGCCTCGGTAATGGAACGTATTAAAGAAATTGGAACCCGCTTGGCCATTGGGGCCAAAAAGGCCGATATTATTGCTCAGTTTCTTTCCGAAGCAGTGCTGATTAGCGTTACAGGAGGTTTTATCGGCGTAATACTAGGCGTAATTCTTTCAATGCTTATCACACATTTTGCTGGAATTTTAACCATCGTTTCACCAATATCGGTTTTTATTGCTTTCGGCGTATCGGCAGCGGTAGGTGTAATTTTTGGTCTTTCGCCTGCTAAGCGTGCCGCCGAAAAGGATCCGATTGAATCGTTGAGGTATGAGTAAATTATGTCAAATGTATGATGTCAGATGTCAAATGTATGATGTGAAAGGGCAAACGTGTTATGTAATTTGAGACATTTTAAACCATTTAACTTTTGACATTTGACATTTGACATCTGACAACTGACATTGTAAAAATATTAAAGAACTTTCAAGGTATGTTTAAACGGATTCAATATATTCTCATTCTCCTGGTTTTTTTATCAGGTGCAACTTTTGCACAACTTCCAGTTAACACCTTAACTTTTGAGGAAGTGCTTGAAATGGCTCGCGATTATTCACCTCAATCCATGCTGGCAAAACACCAGTTTAGGGCTGCATACTGGGAGCATCGAACTTTTGAGGCTGAATATCTTCCCAGCCTATCGCTCAACGGAACGCTTCCAAACTTCAGGCGAATAATTACTCAGGAATATGTTGACGGAACCTATAAGTACGTGGAGGCAAACACAAACACCTTGTCGTTGGGACTAACCATGAACCAAAATATTGGCCTAACCGGTGGAAGAATTTTTATGCAATCGAGCCTCGAACGTGTTGATATTTTTGGAAACAACACTAGCTCAAGCTACAAGTCCGACCCTGTAATGATTGGTTTCGAACAGCCAATTTTTGGTTTTAACCAATTAAAATGGAAAAAGAAGATTGAACCGCTGAAGTATCTGGAAGCGAAACGTACTTACCTCGAATCGATGGAATTTATTTCTGGTGAAGCGGTTAGGCTCTTCTTCGACCTTATTCTTGCACAGCAGAATGTAAAAACAGCCCAGCTAAACTATAATAATACCGACACTCTGTTCCAAATTGCCAAAGGCCGATATAACATTGGAACCATAGCCGAGAATGAGCTACTGCAAATGGAGTTAAGTTTTCTGAACGCTGGTAGTGCTGTGAACGAGGCTGAAATCGATCTTCAGTTAAAGAAATTTCGTTTAAAATCGTTCCTCGGACTTAACGATCAGTACGATTTGGAGCTAATCGTTCCCGACGATTTCCCAAAGGTTGAGCTAAAGTACGATTTGGTTCTGGAACATGCCCGCTCTAACAATCCGCAAATGTTAGAATACCAACGAAGAATAATTGAATCCGACCGCGATGTTGCTCAGGCTAAAGCCAATAGAGGTTTTAACGCAAATTTATACGCCACTTACGGGTTAACCCAGCAGTCCAGCGAATTGTTAGATGCCTATAAGGATCCGCTGGATCAGCAAGGGCTACGTGTTGGTTTAGCCGTTCCAATCCTCGATTGGGGATTGGGCAAGGGTCGGGTTAAAATGGCCGAGTCGAGCCGTGAGGTTGTTCGTACAAACATCGAACAGTCAATAGTCGATTTTGAGCAGGATGTTTTTCTGAAGGTAATGCAGTTTAACCTGCAGGACGATCAGTTGATGCTTGCCGCAAAAGCCGATACCATTGCTCAAAGCCGCTTCTTTGTTACAAAGCAACGTTTCCTAATTGGTAAAATCGATGTGCTCGACCTAAATATTGCCCAAACTGAGCGTGATAACGCTCGCGATAAGTACATTGCTGCCATGCGAAACTACTGGCAGTTCTATTTCAACATGCGCCGCTTAACGCTCTACGATTACGTAAACGATGTCCCACTTGATGTTGATTTTGAGTCGCTTATACAATAGCCAGGGAAACTATTACACTACATTCCATTTCATTCAGCAGGGGCTGTTGTTACACTAAACTGTTTCAAAACATTACTTTAAAGTTGTTTTTCTGCAAGTTCTTTAGCAGCTTTGAAAACTTTTCACTTTATTTTGAACACAAATTAAACAGATAATAATATGAAGGATTCTGAGATTTTAATGAACCCTAACGAGTTGGTTCAGTACCTTAAAAAGCCAGCGGCTGATTTCACAAAGGACGATATTATTCGTTTCTGCGAGGAGAATGAAATTGAAATGGTGAATTTTAGGTACGTTGCCGAGGATGGAAGGCTCAAAACTTTGAATTTCATTATTACATCAAAGGATCATCTCGACACAATTCTGTCGCATGGTGAGCGAGTTGACGGAAGCAGCCTTTTCTCGTTTATTGAAGCCGGAAGCAGCGATTTGTACGTTGTACCGCGTTACCGCACAGCTTTCGTAAATCCTTTTACCGAGGTTCCTACAGTTGATATCCTTTGCTCGTTCTACAACAGCGAGGGGAAACCTCTCGAGAGCGATCCGGGTTACGTGCTTCGAAAAGCAAACGAGGAGTTCACTCGCAAAACGGGCTACACATTCAAAGCCCTTGGTGAACTTGAATATTACGTTGTAGGTGAGAAGGATGACCTTTTTCCTAGCATTGATCAAAAGGGCTACCACTCAAGTGCACCCTTCGCCAAGTATGGCGAAATACGTACCGAGGCGTTGCGTTTACTTGCTAAAACGGGTGCAAAAATTAAGTACGGACATGCCGAGGTTGGCTGCTTCTCCGACGATGAGTTTTACTACGAGCAGCACGAAATTGAATTTCTTCCAACTCCCGTTGAACAAGCCGCCGAGCAAATGATTCTTGCAAAATGGATTGTTCGAATGCTTTGTAACCAGTACGGTTTAGTGGCCAGCTTTGCCCCAAAAATTACTGTTGGTAAGGCTGGTAGCGGAATGCACTTCCATATGATGGTTGAAAAGGACGGTAAGAATATTACTGCTAACGAGGACGGCAAGCTTAGCGATATATCCAAAAAAATGATAGCAGGAATTCTACAGTCGGCCGATGCGCTAACGGCTTTTGGCAATACCATTCCTACTTCGTACCTACGTTTGGTTCCTCACCAGGAGGCGCCAACAAATATTTGTTGGGGCGACAGAAACCGTTCGGTTGTGGTTCGAGTACCTCTTGGCTGGACAGGTGCCAACAATATGATTCACGATGCAAACCCATCGTGTAACCCCGAAAAGCCTAAAGGTATTAGCAAGCAAACCTTCGAACTCAGGGTTCCCGATGGCTCTGCCGATATTTACTTAACCTTGGCTGGCCTAATTGTTACCTCACTAAATGGTTTACTCGCAGATGATTCGTTAAAGGTTGCAGAAAAGCTTTACGTTGACGTAAATATTTTTAAACCTGAGTTTAAAGAAAAACTTGCCAGTCTCAAGCAGCTTCCCATGTCGTGCTTCGAATCGGCTGAGGTTCTTGAAGCCAAAAGGGCAATATTTGAGGAGAATAATATTTTCCCCAAAGGGCTTATTGATAGTAGAGTAAAAAAACTTAAAGCGTTTGAGGATAAGGGGTTGAGTGAGAAACTCTACGGCAAGAATGATGAAATTAAAAAACTTGTAGACAAGTATCTACATATTGGATAATATTTCTTTACAAATGTTTAAGGGAGCGGCAACTTGCTCCCTTTTTGTGTTTAAATAGTACCCGTTTGACCGATTAAATTGATCGGACGGGTTTCATTTTTTTATTACGGAGCTAATCTCTCAATTTGCCACTCATCGTTTAGTAGCGTGTACTGAATCCTGTCGTGCAGCCTGTTTGGCCGTCCCTGCCAAAATTCGTATAGGTTGGGTTGTAAGGCGTAACCGCCCCAGTTTGGCGGCCGTTTAATGGTTTTTCCAGAGAACTCCTCCTTAAAATCGGATTGCAAACTTTCAAGATATTTTCGGTTAGGTATTGGCTGACTTTGTGGCGATGCCCAGGCGCCAATTTTACTGCCTTCGGGGCGTTTTCTGAAGTAGCGATCCGATTCATCGTCATTTACCTTAACAA
>CAZLXF010000116.1:0-9143 GCA_964563065.1 uncultured Rikenellaceae bacterium
TCGCCGTAGCCGGAATCAATTTTACTTACCGTTGGCCAGAATTTATTGCCGGCAATCCACTCAAGCGGAAACGCAGCCTTCTGCCTGTCGTAGGTATGAGTCCACTCGTTTGCGCTAACTTCAA
Organism: uncultured Rikenellaceae bacterium; assembly: GCA_964563065.1. Taxonomy (GTDB): domain Bacteria; phylum Bacteroidota; class Bacteroidia; order Bacteroidales; family Tenuifilaceae; genus DAOSWM01. The sequence continues at coordinate 125 of CAZLXF010000116.1, forward strand.
CAACGGTATGTGGGGCATTTTTCAGAACGTTATCGGCCTTATCGGCTTTACCACTTTTAATGTCTTCAAGTTCTTTCTTAATTTCAATCATTGCCTCTGCAAAACGGTCGAGTTCCTGTTTCGACTCGCTTTCGGTTGGCTCCACCATTAAGGTTTCGTGAACCGGGAACGAGAGCGTTGGTGCATGATAACCGTAATCCATTAGTCGGCGGGCAATATCGCCAGTTTCCACATCGTAACTCTGCTTAAAGTGGCGGCAATCCAGTATCATTTCGTGTGCAACCCTACCCGTTTCGCCAGAGTAAAGCACTTCGAAGTTGCCCTTAAGTTTTGCTGCTAAATAGTTAGCATTTAATATTGCCATTTCAGTAACCTTTTTCAGTCCTTCAGCACCAAGCATAAGAATATAACCGTAGGTTATGGGAAGAACACTGGCGCTGCCCCATGGCGCTGCAGCCAGCGCAGTAATGGCTTTTTCGCCACCTGTTTTCACCACTGGATGCGATGGAAGGAATGGAACCAAATGCTTGGCTACGCCAATTGGACCAACTCCAGGACCACCGCCACCGTGAGGGATTGCAAAAGTTTTATGTAGGTTTAGGTGGCAAACATCGGCTCCAATAATTCCGGGACTTGTGAGGCCTACCTGTGCATTCATGTTTGCTCCATCCATGTATACCTGTCCGCCATTGTCGTGAACAATCTTGTTCATTTCCTTGATTTGGCTCTCGAAAACACCGTGGGTTGAAGGGTACGTTACCATGAATGCAGCCAAGTTATCGCGATGCTTCTCGGCTTTCTCTTTCAAGTCCTGAACGTTAATATTCCCATTCTCTTCACAGGCCACAACAACAACCTCCATTCCTGCCATGGCTGCACTTGCAGGGTTTGTTCCATGAGCCGAAGAAGGAATTAGTACTACATTTCTGTGTTCCTCTCCTCGGCTAATATGGTACTGACGAATTACCATTAACCCAGCATACTCACCCGCTGCTCCCGAGTTTGGTTGCAACGAAACAGCCTCAAAACCAGTAATTTCAGATAGATACTGCTCCAAATCGCAAATCAGGTTCATGTATCCTTCGGCTTGCTCGGTTGGAACAAATGGATGTATGTTACCAAATTCAACCCAGCTTAGCGGAAGCATCAATGTTGCTGCATTCAACTTCATGGTACAGCTACCAAGCGATATCATGCTATGATTCAACGAAATATCTTTTCTTTCCAGCTTTTTGATGTAACGCATCATCTCGGTTTCAGACTGGAACATGTTGAATACCTTTTCGGTTAGAAAACTGGACTTGCGTACCAATTTTTCCGGAATGCTAATTTTTCCCTCAAACTTGTTAATTTTTGAAGCAGCTTTTCCGGCAACCTCTGCAAAAACCTGAATAATGCTATTTATATCATCAACAGTAGTAAGCTCATCGGTACTTACACCAACGGTTCCATTCTTTTTGTAGTTAAGGTTAATTTCCTTGTCAATCATTTTGCGTTTAATCATATCAACCTTAACGCCAGCAGGAAGTTCAATTTCGATTGTATCGAAAATATTTTTCACGTTCTGGGTATAGCCAAGTTTTACCAGCTCATTTGCCAAAGTAACTGCAGCGTTGTGAGCCGTTGATGCTATACGTTTAATTCCTTCTGGACCATGGTAAACAGCGTACATGCCAGCCATTGTTGCAAGCAACGCTTGCGCGGTACAAATGTTTGAAGTTGCACGTTCGCGCTTAATATGCTGCTCGCGGGTTTGTAGCGCCATACGTAGGGCTTTATTCCCATGCCTATCAACCGAAACCCCAATAATCCGTCCAGGTAGGCTACGCTTGTATTCCTCCTTTGTTGCAAAGTATGCAGCATGTGGACCACCAAATCCCATTGGCACACCAAAGCGTTGAGTAGAACCAACCACAATGTCGGATCCCCACTCACCCGGAGGTGTTATAAGTGCAAGCGCCAGAATATCGGCAATTACAGTTACTAAACTTCCTGCTTCGTGCGATTTTTCAACGAAAGCTGCGTAATCGCGAATGTTACCCTTTGCCGATGGGTACTGAACTACTACACCAAATTCTTTTCCGGTGAACTGATACTCAGAGTAACATCCTGTAACAACTTTTATTCCCAGCGGATTTGCTCGGGTTTCAATTACCTCAAGGTTTTGCGGAAAAATATCGCTGTCAACAAACAGCACATTACGTTCTTCCTTAACTGCCTGACGCGAACGTAGGTTGAACATCATAATCATTGCCTCGGCAGCAGCGGTTGCCTCATCGAGAAGCGAAGCATTTGCAATTTGCATGCCGGTTAAATCCATCACTACGGTTTGGAAATTAAGCAAAGCCTCTAGTCGACCCTGACTAATTTCAGCCTGGTAAGGAGTGTAGGAAGTGTACCAACCCGGATTTTCAAAAATATTTCGAAGAATTACGGACGGAGTATGTGTTCCGTAGTATCCCATTCCAATAAACGAGCGAAAAACCTTATTCTTGGCTGCCAAACCCTTAATTTTAGCCAAATACTGCTGTTCGGTTAATGGGTTTGGAAGATTTAGTGGTTTCTCCATTCTTATTGATTTGGGAACAGTTTGGTCGATAAGCTCATCGAGGCTCTTTACTCCCACAACTTTTACCATTTCGTCAATCTCGCTATCGCGGGGACCAACATGGCGGGTTACAAAACGTTCGGTTGACATATTGAGGTAGCTTTTTTGTAGTTATTTAATTATGATGGCTATTAAAAAACAGTTTCTTTTAAATTGGTTGTAAAATTAAAAAAATGATTACAATTTTTTATGAATTGAACCATAGTTTCAACAATATTTCATAAAACAGTTGAAATCACTTATTGTTGTGTAAGAAAAGGGTTGTTGTTGTTTTCCCATCCAATGGTTGATGGGTCGCCATGACCTGAATAGACAACCACGTTTTCGGGAAGCGTTAAAAGATTTTGGTTTATGCTTTGTAGCAGCTGCTTGTAATCGCCTCCAGGTAAATCGGTTCTGCCTATGGATTCTTTAAAAAGCGTATCGCCAGCCAGAAGGAAGTTCCCCTCGGCGCTGTAAAGGCAAATTCCGCCTTGCGAGTGCCCCGGAGTTCCAATAATTTTAATTTCAGAATTTCCAAAACGTAGGCTATCGCCGTGGTTCAAATACTTATCAAAAATTGGCACATCATCAATGGATAAGCCGAACATTATTGCCTGATTTACGGCCGATTGAACCAATGGTATGTCCTCAGGATTGCCAAGCAGCTCAACTCCCCACGTATCCTTAACAAACTTATTGCCAAGAATGTGGTCGATATGACCGTGTGTGTTCACTGCAAATTTGGGCTTTAGCCCATTTGAAGAGACAAACTCCTCAAGTTCGGCTTTTTCCTCGCTGGTATAGCAACCTGCATCAACAATTACACACTCCTTGGTTTCATCGAAAATCACGTAGGTGTTTTCCTGGAATGGATTAAAAATGAATCGGTTAATTTGAATCATAGAATAATTTTTTGCTAACTATTTGTACCCTTCAACAATGGAACAAATATGAATCGGCCATTGTTCGAAACCTTTGTTTCGGATTCAGAAATTTTCTCAACCAACATCATGTTTTGCCCATGGGTATCGCCCACAGGAATAACCATTTTCCCTCCAACCTCAAGCTGTTCTACTAAAAGCTGTGGAATTTCGGGGGCTCCTGCTGTAATCAATATTTTTGAGTAGGGCCCGTACGAGGGCATCCCTTGATATCCGTCGCCATAAAACAGGTGTGGGTTGTATCCCATTTTCTCGAGTAAAGATTTCGCTTTAACAAACAGCTCGCGCTGCCTCTCGATGGAGAACACTTTTGCACCCATTTCAAGCAGAATAGCGGTTTGGTAACCCGAACCAGTACCAATTTCTAGAACCTTCTCCATTGGCTTAATCTGTAGAAGTTGGGTTTGAAATGCTACTGTGTAAGGCTGAGAAATTGTTTGTCCTGCCCCAATGGGGAAAGCCGAATCCTTGTATGAAAAGTTCACAAATCCACTCTCCATAAATATATGGCGCGGAACTTTACCAATGGCTGCCAAAACCCTCTCGTCGGTAATTCCTTTCGACTTAATTTCTTCAACCAACTTGTTTCTCAACCCTTTATGCCTGTACGAATCTTCCATCAACATCCAGAATAAAACGTGAACTATTTTTTACAAAGATAACAACCAAACCCATGTACCGAAAACAACAATACTTAATTTTAGTCTTAACCAAACGCATTGTTCATTATCAACATGCTACGGTTAATAAGTTATTGCCCAAACAATTTTTTACCGTACTTAAATGCCATAAGTTTGCAGCAAAATACATTGAAAATGCGTGTTGGCCTTTTTTTGCATGAAGTAAAACCCGAATTCGACCTCGAAAAAACGATACATTTAGTTGGCAATGAAATAGTTGGATTTTCATCGCCCTACCCCATACCATACCTCTCAAATAAATTGAAGTTTTTCCCAACTCCTATGGAACTTCTTGTTTGCTGCGATTTGGTAATAATATTTAGCAACCATCTTTTTTTTAACGATATTCCCCGGTTTGCATTACGAAGAGGTGTAAACGTTTTTTTTGCCAATTTAAACAGCTATACTACCGAATTTTTAGAAGAAGCGAATCAGCTAGCAGCAGAAATTGGAGCAAAAGTTGGCTTTGGTAATTCGGGGTTCAAAATTTTTGAAAAAAATACAGAAACCTCTTATCCTCATTCTACTTTTTTTGCAGAGCTGAAAAGAACAGTTCCCAGCAATGCAGGGTTTAAACAGCTTCAAGAAATAATTGTCTTCGATATTTCAACTATTTTCCGCTCATTTTCGGCTAAAGTAAAGAAAATGAGGGCAACAACTATGCCTGTGCAAACTGAAGACTTTAACCTGATAAACATTTTACTAGAATTCGATAATGGGAGCACTTTAACCTATACTGCCCACAGGCTCAGCAACGACAACGATTTTAGTGCGTTTTTTTTGGAAACAACCCAAAACAAACCATTACTTCTTTCAAATCAAAACCAAAGTTTTAACGAACAGACCACTTTCAGTGCAATTCCATTTATTGAAGCCCTAAGAAAAAACGAAGAGTTTGAGTTTGGCATTTGGGAGGCCATTAGGGTTACGAAAATTTATAGAGAAGCAACTTTTCAAAGCGTAGGGTGCCATTAAAAAACTATTTTTCAGCAGGTTCCTATTAACAAGCAAAAAGTTTTCGCAATATTTTTCAACCAAACGAATGCTTTATGCCGTAAATTATCTATTTTTCGCATCCTTAAACTTTTTGGTTCGTGAATAGAAAAATTCAGGTTGCAAAATATATTTTATTCGATTTTTTCGGTTCTGCTCTTGCATGGACCCTGTTTCACTATTTTCGCAAGCGAGTTATTGAACCTCAACTATTTGGCGAATACTATGGGTTTGAAATCGACTCGCGTTTTATTATCGGGTTGGCAGTAATTCCTGCTTTTTGGGTATTCCTATTTTACTTTAACGGATTTTATCGCGATGTACTTCGGAAATCGAGGCTTAAGGAGCTAGGCTCATCAATTTGGATTACCTTTTCGGGCGTTTTAATAATATTTTTTCTTTTACTACTCGACGACTACATTGCCACATACAAGGACTATTACCAATTGTTCCTCAGTTTGTTAGCATTTCAATTTACACTAACCTATTTTCCACGACTCCTAATTACCTCATCAACAAACCGGAAAATTCATACCCGAAAGTTAGGTTACCCAACCCTAATTGTTGGCGATGGCGAGAAGGCTCTCGAACTATACAACGAGCTTGAGAACCAAGTAAAATCGCAGGGAAATAAAATTGTTGGCTACGTTAGTACTGGCTCAAGAAGCAAGGAATCGCTTGCTGGAATCACCAGCCATTTGGGTGATTTGAAACTGCTTAGAAGTATTGTTCTTGAGAACAAAGTTGAGGAGGTTCTCATTGCCCTCGAAACAAGCGACCATCGCCATATATCTAAGGTAATGAACGGGCTAATTGGCATGAACATTCATGTTAAAGCCATACCAAGCCTTTACGACTACCTCACCGGAAGGGTGAAAATGTCGTCGATTTTTGGGGCACCGCTAATGCAACTTTCCTTTGAGCTAATGCCTACCTGGCAGGAGAAGGTTAAAAAAATAATGGATGTTTCAATTTCATTTACAGCAATTATAATTCTTTTTCCAGTATTCCTCATTCTGGCAACTATAATAAAACTTACATCGAAGGGACCGGTTTTTCATAAGCAGGAACGAATTGGGAAATACGGGAAACCGTTTATACTTTACAAACTTCGCTCGATGCACCTTAACGCTGAGGCTGGTGGCCCTGCTCTTTCGAGTAAAAACGACAGCAGAGTTACGCCCCTTGGGCGCTTTATGCGTAAAACCCGCCTCGACGAGATTCCCAACTTCATCAATGTTCTAAAAGGAGACATGTCGCTTGTGGGTCCACGCCCCGAACGCCAATTTTTTATCGACCAAATTGTGAAGAAAGCCCCTCACTACCTACACTTACAAAAAGTAAAACCCGGAATAACTTCGTGGGGACAAGTAAAGTACGGCTATGCCGAAAATGTTGACCAAATGGTAGAACGCCTGAAGTACGATTTACTTTACCTCGAAAACATGTCACTTTTTGTCGACCTCAAAATTATTATCTACACACTTATTACAGTTTTTAAGGGAAGAGGGGTTTAGAAACAAGTGGTCGGTGGTCGGTGGTCGGTGGTCAGTGGTCAGTGGTCAGTGGTCAGTGGTCGGTGGTCGGTGTGTGATGAATTAGTAAAGCGACACCCTATTTGTAAATCTTCAACAATAATTCACAAACATTTTATTTGTAGCGTTTTGCAATTTTGTTAATAAACAAATTGGAATTTATTGTGGATAAAGTTTCATGTATTTTACCTTTGCAAAAAATATAGTAACATGGCTGAAAAACGCAGCAATAGTAAGTCCTCCTATAAACCTGCAACACTTGCTGGGATTGATCTTGGGAAAGTTCCTCCTCAGGCTACCGATTTAGAGGAGGCAGTTCTCGGAGCAATTATGATTGAGAAGGATGCAATTCTTAGCGTAATTGATGTTCTTAAACCCGAAAGTTTCTACAAAGAAACGCACCAAAAAATATATAAGGCAATACAAGATATTTCGAGCCGCCACGAGCCTATCGACCTGCTTACCATTACAGAAGAGTTAAGACGAACCGATACGTTGGAAGAAATTGGCGGAGCTGTTTACATTGCTCAACTTTCCTCCAAAGTAGGATCGGCAGCACACCTTGAGTTTCACTCAAAAATTATTGCACAGAAGTATATTCAACGAGAGTTAATACGTGTTTCCAGCGACATTCAAAGCCGTGCTTTCGACGATTCCATTGACGTTGACGATTTGCTCGATTACTCTGAAATGGAACTCTTTAAGGTTGCCGAAGGAAACATCAAACGCGAAACCTCACCCATTAACCTTCTGGTAAAGGAAGCTTTGAAAAAGCTTGAGGAAGCCGGACAACGCGAGGACGGACTTAGCGGGGTTCCCTGCGGTTTTTCAGAACTTGACAGGATGACATCGGGGTGGCAACAGTCTGACTTGATTATCGTTGCTGCTCGTCCTTCGATGGGAAAAACTGCTTTTGTACTATCAATGGCTCGAAATATGGCTGTTGAACACGACAGGTCGGTGGCTTTTTTCTCGCTGGAAATGTCGAGCGGGCAGCTGGTAAACCGCCTTATTGTGAGTGAATCGGAAATTCCGCACGAAAAAATTCGCAACGGGAACCTTTCTGCCCACGAGTGGGCACAGCTTACCGTAAAAATTAGCGATTTACAGAACTCAAAAATATACATCGACGATACTCCTGCCCTTTCAATTTTTGAACTTCGTGCCAAATGCCGCCGACTGAAAGCGCAGTACGACATTGACATAATTATTATCGACTACCTTCAACTTATGTCGGGACCAACCGATGCCCGTGGAAACCGTGAGCAGGAAGTGAGCACCATTTCACGTTCGCTAAAAGCCATCGCAAAAGAGTTGGACGTTCCAATAATTGCTCTTTCGCAGCTTAACCGTTCGGTTGAAACCCGTGGCGGTTACAAGCGTCCGCAACTATCCGACCTTCGCGAATCGGGTGCCATTGAGCAGGATGCCGACATGGTTCTTTTCATCCACCGTCCGGAATACTACGGATTTTTGGAAGACGAGGAGGGAAATTCCCTTGTAGGTTTAGCCGAAATTATTGTTGCCAAGCACCGTAACGGCGCAGTTGGCGATATTAAACTACGCTTTCGCAAGGAGCAGGCAAAATTCAGCGATTTGGACGATAACTTTGCTCCATTTGCCACGCCAGTTGGCGCCTCAGCCCAGGCTGTTAGCTACCAATCGAAAATGAATGAGGATCCGCTCTCAGGATCCTATGGCGACTCCGATTTCGATATTTCTTCTGGGAACAAAAACGACGACGAAATTCCATACTAGGCTAAACATGAAATTCATATTTTTTGCTCTTATTCCAATCGTAATTTGGGCTTGTAACGAAAACTTCAACCCAAAAGTTCTGATTGAGACTGAGTCTGGAAATATTGTTGTTGAGGTTGATGTTGAAAATGCACCAATTACCGGTAATAATTTTCTTGCCTACGTAGATTCTGGAAAATACAATGGATTAGCAAATTTCTACAGAACCGTTACATTGGAAAACCAATCGGAGAATATGATTAAAATTGAGGTTATCCAAGCCGGTTTTTTTGAGGATTCGCTAATTGAGAAATATCAATTCACTCCCATAATTCACGAAACCACAAGCGAAACTGGAATCCTGCATAAAAAGGGGACAATATCAATGGCGCGAGCAGAAGTAGGAACAGCATCGTCGGAGTTTTTCATTTGCATTGGCAACCAGCCCGAACTTGATTTTGGGGGGAAACGAAACCCCGACGGACAAGGTTTTGCCGCTTTCGGCAAGGTCGTAGAAGGAATGGACGTTGTAAAAAAGATTCA
>CAZLXF010000116.1:9243-10450 GCA_964563065.1 uncultured Rikenellaceae bacterium
GAGCGGTCAGACGGGTAATATGCAGATTGCCAAATTTTTACTGATAACTGAATTCTGAAAGTCCCCCTTCGATCTACCTGTCAGTAAACAGGCACGCTCAGGATGACAACAACTGTTTACCGATCAGCAATCACTGAATTACACCAAATTCCTCGGCAAGAGTTTCGAAGTCGCCACACACAGCCACTCTAAGACTTCGTAACTTATCACCCAGCAAGATTAAAGGTTCACAATTCACAGTTTACAACTTGTCATCATGAGCTTGTCGAATGATGCTTTTTTGGGGAGAAAGATAACAAAAGATGGAAGTTTGCCAACTGCCAACTTTTTACTAATTACTGAATACTGGAAGTCATCCTTCGATAAACTCAGGATGACAACTTTAGCTATAACCCGTCCGACCGCTTTGAGCGGTCAGACGGGTAAATATCCTTAATTACTTTTTACAACTTTCCGGGTTGTTGAAACGCCATTAATATCAAAAGTGATAAAATAAATTCCTGAGTTTAAGTTATTGATATCAATATACCTATCAGCAATTCCGCTTTTCACAACTCGTCCCGAAATATCAAAAACTTTGTATGAAATTATTTCTGAGAAATTCAGATTGATAATTCCAGAGGTTGGATTCGGGTACAACGAAATTTGGCTGAATGCATCGGTTTCAACGCTAACATTTTCGACAGTGTACGAAACAGTTCCAGTTACATCACCATTTTCAGCAACCGTAACCGAAAGGTTACCCTCATCGATTAGCCAGATTCCATCATCGCTTCCATCGTCTTCAAATGCGCCCCAGGCGTATGTTCCGGGTTCCAACTCGAGAAGCTTTGTCCATGTATTTTCGTTGCGATTCATTTCGTAGGAAACCCATTCACTGTCGATTTCAATTTTTAAATTGATGTTGGAATAACTTTCAGTTCCATCGATAATTGTGAACGTAACCGGAAAAGTTGTGGGCTCGGCAGACTCAACGGTTAATACCCCAGAATATTTTTCCAATCCATCCCAAAATCCGCCGCCTGATTCGGAAAAACCTCCGTACTTAAACTCACCATCGCCCAACTGGAAACGGCTAACGTAGAAGTAGATTCCATCCTCGGTAAAGTTTGTGCCAATATTTGCCGAGTACTGGCTATTGTTTCCAAATGATTCTTCGTAGGGATTGTAATCGGCCGAAATCCAGGTCCAGCCCGTTTCAAAATCA
>CAZLXF010000117.1:0-10389 GCA_964563065.1 uncultured Rikenellaceae bacterium
CGAAATTAAAACCCGTGAGGAGTTTATGCACCTCATTGGAATTAGGCTGCACTAATCTTTTATTACCAGATAAAAAAAGGAGGAATCGATTCGATTCCTCCTTTTTTCTTATATATAATTTGGGAATTATTACATCATTCCACCCATTCCGCCCATTCCTGGGTTTGGCATTGGCATTGGGTTTTCTTCTTTCTCATCGGCCATTATGCACTCGGTTGTTAGAAGCATACCTGCAATGGATGCTGCGTTTTCAAGTGCAACACGGGTAACTTTGGTTGGGTCAATTACACCACTCTTATAAAGATTTTCGTACTTATCGGTGAATGCATTGTAACCATAATCGCCTTTGCCTTCCTTAACCTTCTGTACAACAACTGAACCTTCCATGCCTGCATTGGCCACAATCTGACGAAGTGGTTCCTCTATTGCTCTCTTAATAATTTGAATACCTGTTGTTTCATCCTCGTTGTTTCCAGTAAGGTTTTCTAGTGCAGAAATGGTACGAATGTATGCAACTCCTCCACCAGGAACAATTCCTTCCTCAACTGCAGCGCGGGTTGCGCTTAGTGCATCGTCAACGCGATCCTTCTTCTCCTTCATCTCGGTTTCGGTAGCAGCACCAACGTAAAGCACAGCAACTCCACCTGCAAGTTTTGCAAGACGCTCTTGCAGTTTCTCCTTGTCGTAGTCGGAGGTTGTGTTTTCTATTTGCAGTTTAATTTGAGCAACTCGCTTCTCGATACTTTCCTTTTTGCCTGCACCATTTACTATCGTGGTGTTGTCTTTATCGAGGGTAATTTTTTCTGCTGAACCAAGCATTTCAATTTTGGCTGCATCCAAACGTAACCCTTTTTCCTCTGAAATAACAACACCTCCTGTTAGAATTGCTATATCTTCAAGCATCTCCTTACGACGGTCGCCGAAACCTGGTGCTTTTACAGCAGCAATTTTTAGCGAACCACGAAGTTTATTAACAACAAGGGTTGCTAACGCTTCGCCTTCAATGTCTTCAGCAATAATAAGTAGTGAGCGTCCGTTTTGAGCCACGGGCTCAAGAACTGGAAGCAGATCCTTCATGGTGGAGATTTTCTTGTCGGTAATCAGAATGTAAGGATTCTCTAGAACAGCCTCCATCTTGTCGGGGTTGGTAATGAAGTAGGGAGAAATGTATCCGCGGTCGAACTGCATACCTTCCACAATCTCAACGGTGGTTTCAATTCCTTTGGCTTCCTCAACAGTAATCACGCCCTCTTTCTTCACTTTTTTCATTGCTTCAGCAATGAGTTTTCCAATTTCGTGGTCGTTGTTTGCTGAAATGCTAGCAACCTGTTCAATTTTGGTGTAGTCGTCACCAATTTCAATGCTTTGCTTGCGGAGTTCCTCAATAACTTTTATAACTGCCTTATCGATTCCACGTTTCAAATCCATAGGATTTGCACCTGCGGTAACGTTTTTCAACCCAACGTTAACGATTGATTGAGCCAAAACGGTTGCGGTAGTTGTACCATCACCAGCGTCGTCGCCAGTTTTTGATGCAACTTCCTTAACCATTTGAGCGCCCATGTTCTCCATCGGATCGCTCAGTTCAATCTCTTTGGCAACGGTTACACCATCTTTTGAGATTTGGGGTGAACCAAATTTCTTGTCCATTACCACGTTTCGACCTTTGGGGCCAAGGGTAACTTTTACTGCATTTGCAAGCTGGTCTACTCCTTTTTTCAGCAGATCGCGTGCTTCAATATCGTACTTAATAATTTTTCCTGCCATATCAATTTTGTTTTAACGGGTTAGCGAATTAGTTTTTGTAACTATACAATAGCTAAAATATCGGACTGCTTCATAATTAGGTAGTCCTTGCCATCAATCGAAATTTCGGTTCCTGCGTACTTGCCGTAAAGCACTACGTCTTTAACTTTTACCTCCATCTCAACATCCTTGGTTCCTGGACCTGCTGCAACAACAGTTCCTTTTTGAGGTTTTTCTTTTGCAGTGTCGGGAATGTAGATTCCGCTAGCAGTTTTCTCTTCTGCCTCCATAGGTTCAACCAGAACCCTATCAGCTAATGGCTTAATTTTTACTTCTGACATATCTTCTATTGAATTTAGTTGTTAATAAATTTCATATTCTGTTCTTGGGTCTTACCAAAGTTGTGCCAAATGCTTTTCCTGACGTTTTGCCCACATAATACTGTCAACTATAAAACAAAAAAGGTGTCGGAATATGACATTCTGACACCTTTTGTATTTTTAAAAAGGATTTCTAGCTACGAAATGCTAGTTTTCATTTTGTTCTTCTTGCTCTTGAGCTGTGCCTTCATCTTCGGTTGTTGGGAATGTTGGAAGGTTTCCAGGAGTTTGGGTCGATTCGATTTTCTCTTCAATGTCGGAGCGTCCACCTTCAACCTTGTTGCGTGGAAGTGTTAGGGTTGCTAACAAGCTAAGAACTAAAAGTGCAACGGCTAGCGTCCAGGTGGCTTTTTCCAGAAAGTCGGCAGTTTTCCTAACGCCCATAACCTGATTCGATGAAGCGAAGTTGGAGGCTAATCCGCCTCCTTTTGAGTTCTGAACAAGTACGATAAGTATTAGCAGAACGCAGGTGATAATAATTAAAACAGAGATAAGCAGATACATTGCTAACAGTTTTTTTGTTAATTATTCGGTTTTGTTTTTCAATTTTTCAATTTGACCCGCAAAGTAAGCTCTTTTTTCTGGAAACATCAAACATAATTTTTCATAAATTGTTATCGCCTTACTAATTAAGCCCTGCGATGCGTAAATCATTGCTAAAGGTTCACTCACAGCGTCGTCGGGTTCCTTTATTGACTCGAGCGAAATGTCCTCCTCGTTCTCATCGGTGTCCTTGGGCGATCGTCTGGGAGCAATTCTGGGATTGGTTTCAATAAAAGTTTCAATTAGCCTGGTGGGCTCAAATGGCTTGTCAACTATCTCTTCTTCATCACTCTTTGAGATATTTTCATCCAAAAATTCGTTTGGTATTTCTAAAGAGTAAAGGTGCGGGTCGAGGTAGCTGTCGATTTTGGGCTTGCTCTTTTTTGTTTTGGATTCTTCGGAAGCACCGTTGGCTTCACCAAGTTCTAGTAAATCGGCATCCTCTTCAACTTCAACATTGCTATCCATTATTGACTCATCTGTGGAAGCATCATCATTTCTAGTTGCGCTAACTTCTTCAAGTACGAAAGGAACATTTTCTTCATCGCTAACTTTAGTTGAGTCACCAGAGGTTTCCTTGGTAATAGCTATATCGGTGGTTTGGGTAGAGGAAATGCTAACTTCAGTTGGATGAAGCAACAGGAAAAGACGCTTCCTGTCGGGCGCAAAGGCGCTGGTTTTGGTGAGGTAGTTTTCAAAATCCGCAGGTTTAAACCTGTTTAGTGCGAGTAAATGTAGCGTTCGTGCAGCCTGAAAAAAAGGAAACTTATCAACAAGGCTGTCGAGTTTTTCAATCGAGTCCTTATCCAAGGGTTCACGGCCATCGAGGTATTTATAAAATAGATCCTTATCCATATGTTACCAGTTTGCTACTGCATTATTGAAAAAATCTTCTACTAACTTTTCAACAATCAACCTTACTAGTTCACTTTCAACATCGTTAAGCTGTTTGTCGCTTGGAAAATCTTCGAAGTGGCTAAAGGTTTTGTCGTAGTTTTGCGTTGGGTCAATGGCATTCTCAAACTTCACCCTAACGCTTATAGTTAAACGGTTGTAGGCTGCAACATCACCCTGTTGTATGGACACAGGCGAAACCCTGTACCCTCTAATTTCTCCGGAAAACGAAAGATCGCCGCCATCGTCAACCGGATTTAGCTGGGTTTGGGTAATAAACTTGTTTTTTAGCTCTTCGGTTAGGATGCTGCTTAACGAAGGGTTTACCAGCGGAGCAAGGTTTTGGAAGTAGCTTACGCTGAATGTTTTCACATCGGGCGAGATTGATGCGCCTGTAAACGAGTATTTTACTTTACAACCCCCAGATAGTGTGATAAAAAAACCAACCAGAATAATTGTGGCGACACTTATTAATTGCTTATGTTTCGGGCTCATTCTAATCAATGTTGTACTCTTTAATTTTACGGTAAAGGGTTCTTTCCGAAATTCCCAACTCTTGTGCAGCTTGCTTTCGTTTTCCCTTATACTTTTCAAGGGCCTTTCTTATCATCTCAATTTCCTTGTCACTAAGCGAGAGCGATTCTTCCACTACCTCTTCGGTATCCTCAATATCATGCTGAGCAGGGTTGAAGGGTTTTGTTTCTGAAAAATTGTTGGTTGGAGCGTTAATGAACGAACTTCCCTCTTTGTATAGGTTCTGTATAATACCTGCCGACTCGCTTTGGATATCGAACGATTGCTTGCTGCTGCTCAGCAAATCGAAAACCAGCTTCTTCAAATCGTTCACATCGCTTCGCATGTCGAAAAGGATTTTGTAAAGAATTTCGCGTTCGCTGGCGAAGCTGGGCTCCGATGATTCGCCTCGGTATATGGCAGGTAATTTCGAAGTGCCATAATCGGGGAGGTACGATTGAAGAATGGAAGTTGTTATTTGCCTTGTTTCCTCAATAACAGAAATTTGTTCGGTAACATTCTTAAGTTGCCTTACATTGCCGGGCCACTTATAGCTAAGAAGAACTTTCTGAGCGCCTTCGTCGAGCCTAATGGAAGGCATTCGGTACTTCTCGGCAAAATCGGAGGCAAACTTTCTAAATAGCAGTAGAATATCTTCGGGTCGCTCGCGTAGGGGCGGCACTTGAATAGGGACTGTGTTTAACCTGTAGTAAAGATCTTCACGGAACTTAGCGTTCTCAATGGCTTGTATAAGGTTAACGTTGGTGGCAGCAATAACCCTAACGTCGGTTTTTTTTGTTTTCGACGAACCAACCCTAAGATATTCGCCTGATTCAAGAATTCGCAGAAGGCGAACCTGGGTTGAAAGGGGAAGCTCGGCAACCTCATCAAGAAAAATGGTTCCGCCATTGGCAACCTCAAAGTAACCCTGGCGGCTCTCGGTTGCTCCGGTAAACGACCCTTTCTCGTGTCCGAAAAGTTCCGAGTCAATGGTTCCCTCAGGAATTGCACCACAGTTAACAGCAATGTATTGCCCATGTTTCCTTGGACTAAACGAGTGAATTATTTGAGGGAAAACCTCTTTACCCGTACCGCTTTCACCGGTAATTAGCACCGAAAGGTCAGTTGAGGCAACCTGTCGTGCTATATCGATGGCGCGGTGTAGGCCATACGAATTCCCTATAATTTCAAATCGTTGCTTAATTTTCTGAACATCCATAAGTACAATGCAGATCCATTTATGTACTGACAAAATTACATTTTTTTAGTACAACCGGCTACAAATAGCCACCGTTTTTATTTAAAAAATGCTAAATCTAATAACAACTAAGCCACTGACAATTTTTCGCATTTCACTTTAGGTTTCGTATTATTCATTACTTTTGGGTTACTTTTTAAAGTAGAAGTTAACCATATATAATATAAGGTATGAATATTCTGGGATTGATTCCTGCGCGATACGCTTCAACCCGTTTCCCAGGGAAACCCCTTGCCGAGATTGCAGGAAAACCAATGGTTCAATGGGTATACGAGCGTTCGGCGAAAACTTACAGCCATGTTTATGTAGCAACCGACGACACCAGAATTTCCGAGTGTGTTTCAGGTTTTGGCGGGAAATGCATTCTCACTTCGCCTAAGCACCAGAGTGGTACCGACCGATGTGCCGAAGCATTAAATATTGTAGCACAGCAAACAGGTATTCAGTTCGATGTTGTGGTGAATATTCAGGGCGATGAGCCGTTTATTGACAAGCAACAATTGCTTGAGATTGTTAAGCCTTTCGAGAACGAGAATGTTCAAATAGCAACTCTTGCAAAACCTTTCGCCGAGGGCGAAGATATTTTTAACCCTAATTCGCCAAAAGTTGTTGTTTCATCGTGTAGCAAAGCACTTTACTTTAGCCGTTCTGCAATACCCTTTTTAAGGGGAATAGAAAAGAATGAGTGGCAACACACCCACAAATACCTTAAACACGTTGGGCTTTATGCATATCGTAGTGATGTACTCCTCAGCATAACTCAACTTAAGCAGTCGCCGCTCGAGTTGGCCGAGTCGTTAGAGCAACTTCGTTGGCTCGAAAACGGCTACAACATTCACGTTGGAATAACCAGCATGGAGTCGTTGGCTGTTGATACTCCAGAAGATTTGGAGAAAGTAAAAGAATACGCCCAAAAATTTTTAAAGAACTAGTTTTATTCCAACTATTTCTCTTTCAAAAGTAGAATGTAGGTAGGGAAGTGGTCGGAGTAACCGCCCAGGTACTGTCCACCAGCCAGCATTCTAAATGGGTAACCTTTAAATCTTCCTGATTGCTGTTGCAGGAATGACTTGTTGAAAATAAACGAACGGTAGTAACGGTAGGCTGAAAAATCTTTCTCAACCAAAGGTTGACTTACGCTTATTATGTCGAAAAGGCTCCAGGTATCCCTGTAGGCTAGCGTTCCAATTCCCTTCTTGTACATGTCGTAGAACGAGTTAACCAAATCGCCTTCGCCCAGCTTGGAGCTATTGGGTTTTGAGCGGAGAATTTCGTAAACGCTTTCATTGTCGGGGTTATCGTTAAGGTCGCCCATGTGAATGATCTTTGCACCCGGGTCAACGTTTTGTATAGAATCGATAATGTGTCGGCTAAGTGCGGCAGCAGCGTTACGCAGCGGTCGGCTTCTGCTTTCGCCACCGCTTCGCGATGGCCAGTGGTTTACAATAATGTGAATGGGTTCACCTTGGAATTCACCTGAAACAAGAAGCTGGTCTCTGGTAAAGAAATTGTCGCGGTCGGGAATTGTTAGCGTGTAGCTTTTGCTGTTGGTAACAGTGAAGTAGGAAGGCTGGTAGAATAGCGCAACGTCAACACCTCTCCGGTCGGGTCCGTCGAAGTGAACAATTTCATAGTTTTTCGATTTTATGGCCTCGGCCTTAACCAAATCTTCCAGCACCAATCGGTTCTCAATTTCCGAAAGGCCAATAATTGCAGGGCCATGGGGTGTGTGCTCGGTTCCAATTTGTGCAATTACTTTAGAAATTTGTGCAATTTTATCCCAATACTTTTTGCTGTTCCACCTGTTTGGACCCTCTGGTGTAAATTCAAAATCGTTAACATCGGGTGTGTCAATTGTATCAAATAAATTCTCAATATTATAGAAGGCAATACAAGCAACGTTGTATTCTTTTTTTTCTTGAGCTAATAAGTTGTTGAAAAAAAATATTGAAAAAATTATAAAAGAAGCAACAAGTAGGCTAGTCTTTTTCATTTCAAGTTATGTTTTGTTAGTAATTCTATCCTTTCATCTAAACAGCACAAATAACGAACCATTAACAGATATTTATGGTAGGCAAAAAGGGCTTAAAGATAAATAAATTTATTTTTTCGGGTAATTTATTCGCAATAATATCTATTTTTGAAGCCCTAAATTTGGGATAATAGCCAGTAATTATTAGTACTTTATTAATTATGAGAAAATTACACTTATTAATTTTTTTCATCTTGGTCTTTGCAACCGTAAGGGCGCAAGTTGATACAACTTCAGTAACAACCGAGGAGTTTGTTCCTGTGATTTCTCTTTCCGTAACTGATATTGAAGGAGATGAGGATTCGCATGACATTTCCGGGTTGCTTCAAGGATCGAACGATGTATTCATGTCAACAGCAGGTTATACATTTGGCAGTGCTCGTTTTAGGGTACGCGGTTACGATTCTGAAAACTCATCGGTAATGATAAATGGTATTACCGTTAACGATCCCGAAACTGGTAGAGCCTTCTATTCCACATGGGGAGGATTAAATGATGCCATGAGGAACACAGTTAACACCATTGGTCTTGATCCAACTGAATTCGTTTTTGGTGGTGTTGGAGGTTCAACTAACATTTCAACTCGTTCATCGCAGTACAGACCTGAAACCAGAGTAACTTACTCTGCTGCAAACCGTAGCTACCGCAACAGAATTATGTTCATTCATTCCACCGGAATGGTTGACGATAAATGGTCGCTTACCGTTTCGGGATCAAAACGTTGGGCACAGGAAGGTTACGTTGATGGAACTTTCTACGATGCTTACGCATACTTTCTTTCTACTGAGCGCAAGTTCAACGATAACCATTCATTCAACTTCACGGTTTTTGGTGCGCCAATGAAAAGTGGTCGTTCGGGGATTGCTGTGCAGGAAGCCTACGACCTAACCGACAATCCTTACTATAACCCGAACTGGGGTTTCCAAAACGGCGAAGTTCGTAATGCAAGGGTTAATAACTACCATAAGCCAATGATGGAACTTACCCACTTTGGAACGTTTGGTGAGGAAACGAGGGTAACTACTTCGGTTGCCTATTCATTTGGAAGAGGTGGTAACACCGCTCTCAACTGGTACGATGCTCCTGATCCTCGTCCCGATTACTACAGATATTTACCAAGTTACTACGAGGGGGAAGATGATTATCAGTTTAACAGGCTCACTTCGTTATGGAGAAATAATGAAGAATTTCGACAGCTTAACTGGGATCATTTCTATTTTGCTAATACAAAAAACCTCTACACATCAACTTATCAAGAGACGGACTATACAGGAAACCGTTCGAAGTATGTTGTTGAAGAGAGAAGAAACGATCATACCCAGTGGTCTTTCAATTCGGTACTTAGCCATAATTTGAAGCCAAACATTCTGCTTACAGCAGGAGTCAATGCATCGCTTTTCAAAGGGAACCAGTTTAAGGAGATGAGCGATTTGCTTGGTGGCGATTGGTGGGTTGATGTTGACCAGTTTGCTGAACGCGATTTTGCCGACGAAAACCTTTACCAAAACGATTTGAACGACCCTAACCGTTTAATTAAGGCGGGCGATAAGTTTGGTTACGATTACATTGCAAATATTAACCAGTTCAATCTTTTTGGGCAGTCGGAGTTTACCTATAGTAAGGTCGACTTTTTTATTGCCGCAAATGTTTCCCAAACAAGTTTCTGGAGAACAGGAAATATGATGAATGGTCGTTTCCCAGAGAATTCATACGGCGACTCAGAAAAGAATAATTTTACCAACTTTGGTGTTAAGGGGGGAGTTACATACAAAATCACCGGACGCCACTACATCGATATTAAGGGAGGATACCTAACACGTTCACCATATTTCCGCGATGCATACATTTCTCCACGTGTACGCGACCATGTAATAGAAGGTTTAGGAAGCGAAAATATTCTTACAGGAGATGCTAGCTATATTATTCGTGCACCCCGTTTAAAATCGAGATTAACAGGATACTATTCAAAAATTTCTGACCAAACATGGAACAGAAGTTTCTATCACGAAGGTTACAGAACCTTTGTCAACTACATTATGACTGGTGTTGATGTCACTAACATTGGTGGTGAACTAGGACTTGAGTTCAACGCAACACCAGACCTTTCTATAAACGCAGTTGGTGCTTGGGGTCATTACGTTTACAGCTCGCGCCCACAGGTTTCCATTGCTCGCGACAACAACTACGAGCTAATTGCCAAGGATAAAACAGTTTACTTTAAAAACTACTTTGTTGGAGGAATTCCTCAGGCAGCCGCTTCGGTAGGTTTCCGCTACAATGCACCTCGCTACTGGTTTATAGGTTCGAACTTCACATATTTTGGGAAAATTTATATCGATCCAAACCCCGATCGTAGAACCGAGGATGCCTTAACTGGCCTTGTTGAGTCCGATCCACAATGGGACGAAGTGCTTAAGCAGGATAAACTTGACGAAGGGTATACTCTCGATATTTACGGTGGAAAATCGTGGCGTGTAAAGGGGAAATTTATACGTGTAAACCTTAGCGTTAGCAATGTTTTGAACAACAGAAGCCTTACCGTTTTAGCGTTTGAGCAGCTTCGCTACGATTCAAGGGATCTAGAGAGATTCCCTCCTAAGTATGCCTACCTGTACGGCACAAACTTTTTCCTAGACGTTAACTTCTCATTCTAACCAATTCGAAAACAAAAAATAAACATATAGCTATGAAACGATTTATTAAAGTAATTCTGCCAATTTCCATTATTTCTGTAGCATTGTTCTACAGTTGCATCGACGATCAGTTCGATACTCCTCCCATTAACGAGCTACCTGTTGGCTCTGTTCTAACAATTCAAGGCCTAAGAGATTTGTGCCCTCCAGGCACAGCATTCAAGTTTTATGGTGATACCTCGGTTTACGCTGTAGTTACCATGGACGAGAAATCTGGTAATATTTATAAAAATGCTTTCATTCAGGATGCAACCGGGGCGGTTAACCTACGTTTTCAATCCTCATCGGCACTATACGAGGGCGATTCCATAAGGCTTTACCTAAAGAAAG
>CAZLXF010000118.1:0-3280 GCA_964563065.1 uncultured Rikenellaceae bacterium
AGGTTCTGTGGATTTCTAACTCATGCCGGTCAAACTTACGGTCATAAGCCAAACGAAGTTATTGAAATTCATTCGAAAGCGAAAGAATTGATGGTTCACTTAAAAAATCTTTTTACTGAAGATTTTCCTGATATAATTATTTCGTATGGAGATACTCCCTCATCAACCGTAGCCGAAGATTTTTCAGGGATTGACGAAATCCGCCCCGGAAATTTCGTTTTTTTCGATATGCAGCAAGCTTCAAACAATATTTGTAAAACTAAAAATATTGCGGCAGCAATAGCGTGTCCGGTAGTTGCTGTATACCCCGAGCGCAATAGCGCAACTATTTGGGGAGGAGCCGTTCATCTTTCAAAAGATTTCTATTTTCTTCCCAACGGAACCAAATCGTTCGGTGCAATTTGTAAACTCAACGAGGATTTTACGTGGGGAGAGCCCATCGAAGGGCTTTATATCCAATCGCTTTCGCAGGAACATGGAGTAATAACTGCAACAGATCCATCAGCGCTGAGTAAATTAACCGAGGGAGATTTTATTGCTGTGCTTCCGGCACATATATGTTTGGCAGTGAGCTGTATTGGAAATTCGACAACGTTTTCAACCTGATTTTGTGACAATTACAAAAAATTACTTACTCCTATTACCAACAAAATTGAAAAGGTGCTTAACGCAAAGTAGTAGCCAATGGAACTAAACTTAAGCTTTAGTACATTATTACTACGCCATAGTATAACGAACAAAAGAAGCAATATAATTATAGCAAATGTAAAAGGCCAAACACCAAGAATACTTGCAATTCGAGCCTCATCCTGGAACTGGAATCCCCCGAAAAAAATTGAAAAGAATCGACAGAAAACGGCAAAAAACAGGACGGGGTAAACGTAAATTGATTTTGTTTTTTCAATAATTATCAGCGCAATAGTTGCCTGGAGTATAGTAAATATGGGACCCCCCATGCTAATGTATAATACATGTGAACTATCGATGTATGAACCACTCCGCGCATTGGCGTTATTTAAACTTAAAACCATGTCGTTCCCTAAAACTTCGCCAACAAGCCAATGCCCAAACTCATGGAAAACGTATGTAAAAAACGCAACAGGAATAAAAAGTAGGGCAACTCCCCATGTTATTTTACTCTCTTTTAAACCGTTCTTAAACCTCTCAATAAAAGTCATTCTTAAATCATCAAACTTAGAAATATCTATGAATTGATTGCAAAAATTGTTGGTCGCTTATGTAAATCGGGTTGGTTGCTTTTCCATTCCTTAACTTGTTTTGAAACAACAAATTCGGTTGGCAGAGTTATGTCTGCTGCAATGCATAATTTCGTGTTCGGATTCAACGTTGCCAACAACGAATCTAGCAGCTGATTATTTCGGTAGGGAGCCTCAATGAAAAGTTGCGTTTGCCCCTCCTCACGCGCACGTTGCTCCAGCTGGCGAATTCGTTTTTCCCTTTCGGGAGATTTTATTGGGAGGTAACCCACAAACGCAAAATTCTGTCCGTTAAATCCGCTTCCCATCAGCGCAAGAATTATGCTACTTGGGCCGGTAAGCGGAATCACCTTCACGCCTTTTTGTTGCGCCAGCGCAACCAAATTTGCGCCCGGATCGGCAACAGCAGGAACTCCCGCTTCGGAAAGTAAACCAAGCGATTCTCCACTAAAAATCGGCTGCAATAGTTTCTCCACTTCCTCCTCAGGAGTATGCTCGTTTAAAAGTTGGAATTCGAGCGTATCAATTGGGTTTGGCATTCCCAACTTCGAAAGGTAGCGTCGGGCAGAACGAACATCCTCAACAACAAAAAATTTAATATTTCTTGCAATTTCCGCCACAAATTCTGGAATTACATCCTTCCAGCTTTCCCCGCCCAACGTGGTTGGTATAAGGTATAGATTTCCTTGCATTGTAAATTTTTTATTTTCAAAGTTAGGAAGAATTTGCCGATTACACTATTTTAGCAGATTCAACAACGCACAAGAAACCACAACAATTTTGAGAAACACCGAACTATCAACCAACTCGTGGCAGAAGGCTTCCATTATTGGAAGCGTTTGGGGAGCATTCGAAATTGTTGCCGGAAGCATTCTTCATAACTTCGCCATTCCTACAATTGCAGGAATGGTACTCTCTGCGCTTGGTGTATTTATAATGGTTTCGGGAGCAAGGGTTTTTGGTGGGAAAGGTCTTTTCTGGCGTTCAGCGTTGGTTTGTGCTGCGCTAAAAACCGTTTCGCCAAGTCCGGTAATTCTCTCGCCAATGATTGGCATTACGCTTGAAGGTTTTCTGATGGAATTTGGAGTTTTTGCCCTAGGGCAAAATATCGCCGGTTACATGCTGGGCGGTGGTTTGGCTTTGCTTTCAGTTTTAGGATTTAAGCTTGTACGGTTGATTATGATTTACGGAAGCGATATTGTAACTGCATACCAATCGGTTTTTGCATTCTCATTTTCTGATAGTTTTCTTAAAAGTAACGGGTACCTTTTGCCAATTCTAATTTTAATAATTATTTTTTTTGCAATTGGAGCAATAGCAGCTTACAGCGGTTACTTTGGAGGTAATGCCATAAAAATCCGATTTGAAGGAAAAAGTTTAATGTTACTTCCAACCGATAATAGCTATAAACCCAAGGTAGTTAAAGGATACAAAGGAGGAATAGTATTCTTAATTTTTCATATTGTTTGGCTTACCGTTTTTGTAACGTTGAAAGGAATAATTCCTTCGTACTACTGGCTTTCGGGAGGAATCATATACCTTTTACTTACAATTTTCCGTTACGGAAGAGTTCGGAAACTAATTTCTAAACCAACCTTTTGGATTGTAATTCTCACTGTTTCATTCGTTTCAACAATATTTATTCAGCTAGGAATGCATGGCTCGTTGATTTTCAACAATGAATTATTTACATATTCTTTCACAATCTTTCTGCGGGCAACAGTGGTAATTATTGCATTTGCTTGTATAAATATTGAGTTGAAGAGTAAAGGTGTTTCGCGCCATTTTAAAAATTCGATGTTTACACCACTTGCAAACTCTTACGCACAGGCGCATGATGCACTACCAACCTTGATATCAACATTCAAACAGGAACGGCACCGAATTTTCAAACCGCTTCCGATTGTTGAACTTATGTTTTCGCATTTTACTGAAACAAGTGTCAATAGAAACCAAAATATATTTATTGTTTCCGCCGACAGAATGGGAGGCAAAACAACTTTTTTGATGAAACTGCTTGAGTTGGTAAAAGCGAATGGGGAAAAATGCAATGGTTTTCTTGC
>CAZLXF010000118.1:3380-10376 GCA_964563065.1 uncultured Rikenellaceae bacterium
AATCTTTACTGTAAAATTTTCTACCTTTGTTTCGTTCGTGGTTAAGGGAATCCCGTGTGACTCGGGAGCAGTACCCGCTGCTGTAATCTCCTTTAACTCTCAGGCATCCTTGCCACTGTCCGCCGGCTGGCGGATGGGAAGGCCGTTCTGAGGGGGAGTAAGCCAGAAGACCTACCAGTGAACAAACCTCAACTCGTAAGCTTTCGGGAATAAAAGCTGAAGATTTTGGTACCAATCTTCAACAGGTTTACTTAGTCCCCTGATTTTACGGTTTGAAGGTTTTGATTGTTTAACCAATTAAATCTTTAAACTCATGAAACTTTTTAACCGTTATGCAACTTTTGCGCTTATAGCGCTGGGAATGTTCGCTTTCTCTTCCTGCGAAGAAGAGGACAACTCAGAAACCATCAACTTCCAGAATTTAATAATTGAGCCCAACAGCTACTGGAATGGCTCCGATGGGAACGGTGGATTAACCTTTAGCATCGCCACTTTCAACAACAGCTACGACCCTACTTACGACTACTGGGAGGGTTTTGCCTTCTCCAATAAAATTGACATGGAAACTCCGGGCTGGGCAAACCAGTACAGCGCCTACCTGTTCGATGGTGGAAATTACCAGAATGTTTATAGTATAGCCTATATTTGGGGTGAAAGCGCAACCATCACCTTTAGTCAACCTACTAAACTAATTTCTGCAAAAATCACCAACTCTACCTGGGCATACCTTTCAATGCTAAACGGCGACGATTACACCAATAAATTCGAGGAAGGCGACTGGTTCAAGCTAACAGCAAAGGGGTATAATGCGAGCAACGAGGAAGTTGGAACGGTTGATTTCTACCTGGCCGATTTCAGAACCGAGCCACATTACATTATCGACAATTGGACAAAGGTTGACTTCTCTAGCCTTAAAAATATTTCAAAAGTAGTTTTCTCCCTATCCTCCACCGACGTTGGCGACTGGGGAATGAACACTCCGGCATACTTTTGCATGGATGATTTTGTTGTTGACTACGAAAAATAGAAAGTTTTCTTTGGTTCTCGCAAAGTCGCAATAGTTTTTGCCTTTGCGAGAATTAAATTTTGAATCGTTCTGTTATGCAAAAATTTATCATCACAAGTTTGTTTTTGCTTTTTAGCACAATGTCCTTCTCCAACAACCTTCATCTGAAGAATGGTTCGGTGCATGAAAATGTGATTTCCTTTGAAATATCATGGAACAACTGCTGGAATCACACAAATAAGGGCGGGAACTACGATGCTGCATGGATTTTCGTTAAAGGGAAGTTAGTAAATGAGAAATGGAGACATTTGGATTTAGCGAGTAATTCGAATGCTCATCAAACATCCGGTTCAATTAACCTTGAATTACCTGCAGATTGCAAAGGAGTTTTTGCTTTATCTACAAACTACGGAACTTTCAGCAGCATTTCATCAACAATTTCTTTGGAAATCGATGATATTTCAAATATTCAAGAAATTAAAGTTTTTGCCATTGAAATGGTGCATATTTCCGAAGGTGAATTTTATATTGGCGATGGCGCATCAATATCCTCGATTGGGAATTCTCAGGGGGAACCATTTCTAGTTGATTCTGAAAACGAAATTGCAGAAAATTCAATAAGTATTGTTAACCCCAACACCTACTTTACCCCAGAAACTTTACCCGAAACTATTCCCGCAGCTTTCCCCAAGGGTTACGATGGTTTTTATACGATGAAGTACGAAATGTCACAATTTCAATATGTTGACTTTTTGAATACTTTAAGCTACAAACAGCAAACGAATCGTACCTCAGTTTCACCCAACGCTGTAACCGGAACTTACGCAGCAATAAACCAGAACCAACCCGACAGTGTGTACCGCAACGGCATTGTGATTGTTACCCCGGGAACAGAAAGCGAAACACCTGCCGTTTACGGCATAAATTCGAATGAAAATCAGAATTTTAACGATGATTACGATGGACTAAACCGTGCAGCAAACTTCCTTTCGTGGACCGATTTGGCTGCTTACCTCGACTGGGCCTCACTTCGCCCAATAACCGAATTTGAATTCGAGAAGATTTGTCGTGGTTCAGGAAACGAAGCGATTGCTGGAGAATTTGCCTGGGGTTCAAGCGAAGTAACCAACGCCAACACTCCTTTAAATGATGGTACGGTTTTTGAAACTGTTAGCGAAGAAGCTTCGAGCGGAAGCGGACTGGCAAACCACGGCAACACCATTGCAACCGAAGGTTGGGGACTACGAGGTGTTTTACGCACAGGTTTTGCTGCAACCGAAAGTTCCTCAAGGTTGGAAGCCGGTGCAGGTTTTTATGGAGTTAGGGAACTGAGCGGAAATACATGGGAACAAACTGTAATGGCAGCAGGCGAAGGCGTTCTTTTTAAAGGAAATTTTGGCGACGGAGCCATTGATGAGAACGGAAATGCTAATGTTGAAAGTTGGTGTAACAATTCAACTGCTAACGGTGTCATACTTCGTGGAGGAGGCTGGGGAAGTACAATTTCAGAGGTTGGCGCATATCGCGACCTTGCTGTTTCCGACAGGTTCTATAGCCACTTAAAACCTACAACCAGAAGAAATACCGTTGGAGGACGTGGCGCACGATAAAACGTAAACTAATCTAATGAGCCATGAAAAATATTAAAAAAAATACCATAGTTGCGCTCACAGCGCTTGCTATCATCTTAAATTTCAGCAATATTGCTCTGTCTCAAAACTATCAGGGAGGAGAAGGCGGTGGCTACGACTCGCTACCCATTTCCATTGGCACATCGGTGCCGCTAACGCAGCAAACAGCATTCGATTTTAACGTTTACCCAAACCCGATGAGAAATGGGCAATCGTTTAAAGCAAAAATTCAGGGTGTTAGCAATAACCAAAAAATTATTGTTACTGTTTTGGACATGATTGGAAGTAAAATTTACTCCGAGGAAATTAATGTTGCCTCCGAAGTAACCTTCAATTTACCAACCTACAAACTTAAAAAGGGAATATACCTAATTACTCTTCAGTACAATCACCAAAAAGTTACCCGTCGCTTCACTTACATCGATTAAAACTTTCTACTAAACTGCCAAAGGTTTTACAGGAAATTAGGTGGAAAATAAGTAATTTTGTGGCTCGTTTTACCACAAGTTATCTTTATGAAATCACGTATTAAAAGCACTCGTCAACTAACTATCAGCATGTTTTCGGTGCTGTTCATGATTCTTATTCTGTTTATTATCGCATTCCCCTGGCAAAAGGGTTGTACTGGCGAAACAAGAGGCAATTTATTTCCCTCTGATTCGAGCCGATTCCAAAACCCTACCTACCAGGTTCCGATTCCAGCAGAACTTACCTTTGCAGGGGAAAATGTTCCAATTCATCTTTTTGATGTTCGTGAAAGCCTCGACCGCGAACTTCAGGTAAATACATACTGGCATTCCCAAACCGTACTTTTGCTCAAACGAGCAAATCGCTACTTTCCATTAATTGAGCCAATTCTGAAAGATAAAGGAATTCCCGACGATTTTAAGTACCTTGCAGTTGCTGAAAGTGCACTCAGCCAAGTTGTTTCACCATCGCAAGCTGTTGGTTTCTGGCAAATTCTCGAGGCAACTGGAAAAGAACTAGGATTGGAAATTAACAATGAAGTTGATGAGCGCTACCACATTGAAAAATCTACTGAGGCTGCCTGCAATTTCCTTTTGAAAAGCTACAAAAAGTATGGCAATTGGACTATGGCAGCCGCTTCATACAACTTTGGAAGAAGTGGAATTAGCAAGCAAATGGAACGTCAGAATAACCAGGATTACTACGATATGGTTCTGGGCGAAGAAACTGGACGCTACGTTTTCCGTATTTTAGCGCTTAAATGCATTTTTGAGCATCCCGAAAAGTACGGTTTCTATCTCAACAAAAGCGATTTATACCCACCAATTGAATCCTACGAAGTGAAAGTGGACTCAGCAATAACCAACGTTGCAGCTTTTGCAGAGCATTACAAAACCAGCTACAAAATAATTAAACTACTAAACCCCTGGTTACGTGAAGCATACTTGCCGAATAAGAGTGAAAAAACCTACATAATACAAATCCCTAAAAAGGGTTTCCGTGAGGGCGCCTACCAGTAGATTAAACAATAGCAAATTAATTGATGCAAACGGAAACAGAAACAATTAAACCTGCAAAGGGAGAAGCTCTTGAAATACAAGTACAGGGCGCAAAGGTTCATAACCTACGAAATATCGATGTAAATATTCCGCGAAACAAACTTACTGTAATAACCGGCTTAAGCGGAAGTGGAAAATCGTCGCTAGCATTCGACACCATTTACGCTGAGGGGCAGCGTAGGTATATCGAAACGCTTTCAGCCTACGCACGCCAGTTTCTTGGCACCATGCAACGACCTGATGTTGATAAAATTACCGGATTAAGCCCCGTTATTTCGATAGAGCAAAAGACAACAAATCGAAACCCACGTTCCACGGTTGGAACAATTACAGAAATATACGATTTCCTTCGCTTGCTCTACGCACGAGCCTCAACTGCATACTCCTCTGCCACAGGCGAGGAAATGGTTCGCTACACCGATGAGCAAATTGTAAACCTTATCCTTAAAAAATTTGAGGGACGAAAAACACTAATTCTTTCGCCCATTGTGCGTGGTCGGAAAGGACACTACCGTGAACTTTTCGAACAACTTCGGAAAAAAGGTTACCTAAATGTGAGAATTAACGGTGAACTTACAGAAATTAAGCCAGCCATGAAGTTGGACCGTTATAAAACACATTTTATTGAACTGGTTGTTGATAAATTGGTTGTAAACAATGATGACAAAAAAAGGTTAAGCAACTCGGTACAAACCGCAATGGCTCAAGGAAAGGGAATTATAATGGTTCTCGATGCTGAAAGCAAACAGCACAGCTACTTTAGCCGTTCATTAATGTGTCCAACAACTGGCATTTCTTACGACGAGCCAGCACCTCATTCTTTCTCATTCAACTCGCCAAAAGGAGCTTGTCATCGTTGTAATGGACTGGGAGTTGTAACTGAAGCCGACTTAACTAAAGTAATTCCAAATCCAAAACTCAGCATAAAGAAGGGAGGCATTGAACCATTAGGTTCACATAAAAACTCGCTTATTTTCTGGCAGTTAGAAGCAATTGCATCGAAGTACGGATTTGATATTAACGATCCCATTGAAACCATTCCCGAGGAGGCTCTTAATGTAATTCTATACGGCTCCGAGGAGCAGTTCACTATTAAGCATCCGGCAATTGGCGTTCGTTCCAACTATTTCCTCAGCTTCGAAGGCGTAATAAACTTCATTCATAATCACCAGAATGAGGAGTTAAATGGACGTGGTCCAAAATGGGCACAACAGTTTATTCGTCATATAACCTGCCCTGAGTGTAAGGGAACCCGACTGAAAAAGGATGTAGAATGGTTTAAGGTTGATGGCAAAAGCATTAGCGAACTTTCTAAAATGGACATCGATGAGTTAGCTGCATGGTTAACTGGAGTGGAGAATAGGTTAGGTAGCAAGCAAAAAATTATTGCCACCGAAATTCTAAAAGAAATTCGCGAACGAATTGGTTTCCTAGTTGATGTGGGACTCGGTTACCTTTCAATTAACCGGAGCGCAGCATCGCTCTCAGGTGGTGAAAGCCAGCGAATTAGGCTTGCTACGCAAATAGGTTCAAAACTGGTAAATGTTCTCTACATCCTCGATGAACCGAGCATTGGTTTACATCAACGCGATAACCTTAGGCTTATCAGTTCGCTAAAAACACTGCGCGATAGCGGTAACTCCGTTATTGTTGTGGAACACGATGAGGAGATGATACTCTCTGCTGATCATGTGATTGATATGGGTCCACATGCAGGAAGGCATGGAGGAAAAGTTGTTGCTCAGGGAAGTCCCAAAGAAATATTAAAATCCGATTCGCTTACCAGCCAATACATTAGCCACAAACTTGAAATTCCGGTTCCCGAAAAACGACGCAATGGTACAGGAAAAAGTATAATACTTACAGGAGCCAAAGGGAATAACCTTAAGAACGTGAATGTTGAACTTCCTCTTGGGAAATTTATTTGCATAACTGGTGTTTCGGGAAGCGGAAAATCGAGCCTTATTAATAGCACCCTCCATCCTGCCCTAACACGCAAACTTTATCGCTCATTGAGCGAACCACTTCAACACGATTCCATTCTTGGATTGGAATATATCGATAAAGTTGTTGAAGTAAACCAAGCTCCCATTGGCCGCACACCACGTTCAAATGCAGCAACTTATACGGGTGTCCTTACAGATATACGAAAACTTTTCGAGCTAACGCCCGAAGCAAAAATCCGTGGATTTAAAGCTGGCCGATTCTCATTTAACGTTAAGGGTGGTCGCTGCGAAACATGCAAAGGTGCAGGAGTACAGGTAATTGAAATGAATTTTTTACCCGATGTTTACGTTACCTGCAACGACTGCAATGGCCGTAGGTACAACCGCGAAACCCTGGAAGTAAAGTTTAAAGGGAAGAATATCAGTAATGTGCTCGATATGACTATTAACCAAGCGGTTGAATTCTTTGAGAATATCCCATCTATTTACCAAAAAATTAAAACCCTGCAAAGTGTTGGACTTGGTTATATTACACTAGGACAGCCTTCTACAACACTTTCCGGTGGCGAAAGCCAGCGCGTAAAACTTGCTGCTGAACTTGCCAAACGAGATACTGGAAACACACTCTACCTTCTCGACGAGCCCACCACTGGACTTCACTTTGAGGATGTTCGTGTGCTGCTCGACGTTCTTAACCGACTGGTTAACAAAGGCAATACCGTTATTGTAATTGAACACAACATGGACGTAATTAAAGTTGCCGACCATATAATTGATTTGGGACCTGAAGGTGGCGCAAAGGGTGGCAAAATAATTTGTTCAGGAACTCCCGAGGAAATTATATTCAATAAGGAAAGCTACACTGCAAAATACTTACAAAATCATCT
>CAZLXF010000119.1:0-10233 GCA_964563065.1 uncultured Rikenellaceae bacterium
TTTGTTGCCTCGGGAAGTGTATTTACAAATGCTTTCATAAGAATTCGTCCTAGCTCCTCTGCACCTTCACCAAGCAATTCTTTCTGAAAAGCAATTACTAAAATTTTATTGCTGGGGAAACTTACCTCACAGTACTCTTCTACCGGAGCATTCTCGGGAATCTCACCAGTTTTACCAACAAACAGATGAAATACGTTTCCCCTTAGCTCCTGTTTGATTTCCATTCCGTTATCGGTAAGAAAACGGGAAACATTCTTCATTGAGGTTTCATTATCGATAAGAATTTCAAGCGAATCGTTCTCGTCAATCTCAACCAAGGCTTTCTTGGTCATTATTAAAGGTTTAGGGCAAAGTTCGCCTCTTGCATCAACAACTTTCATTTATAGTGAAATTATTTTGTAATTTTTTTAATTGCATCAATTGTATAAGAAATCTGTTTCTCGGTGGTAAATCCGCCCAAGCTGAAGCGTACAGTTCCCTGCGGAAAAGTTCCCAGTGAGGTGTGAGCCAGCGGAGAACAGTGTAAGCCTGCGCGGGTCATAATCCCGTACTCTTTGTCGAGAATCATTGATAGTTCGCTTGGAACAATCCCCTCGATATTTAATGACACCAAAGGAAGACGCTGTTCGTTGGAATCGGGTCCGTAAATTTTAACTCTGCTAATTTGCTTTAATTCATCAATAAGAATTTGGGTTAAACCCAAAACCTGCGCACGAATTTTATCAATTCCTTTACTCATTACATATTCCAAGCCTGCCTTTAGCCCAATAATTCCAACCGTGTTTGGAGTTCCAGCCTCCAACCTATCAGGATAAATTTGTGGATGAGTGTCGAATTCAGATTTGCTTCCTGAGCCACCGTGGATGAAGGTATCAACATCAACAGTATTTTTTATGCAAAGCCCTCCTATACCAGGAGGTCCATAAAGTTTTTTGTGACCAGTAAATGCTAAGATGTCTATACTATCTTTCTGAATATCGATAGGAACAAAGCCGGCAGTTTGAGCAGCATCAACCATAAATAGTACGCCTTTCAACTTACAAATTTCCCCAATTTGCCTGATAGGCAAAACCGTTCCCGAAACATTTGACCCATGAATTGAAACAACCAGCTTGGTATTTGGGCGAAAACTTTTGGTAAACTCTTCTACAATTAAATTTCCTTTTGAATCGCAGGGAACAATTGTAACTTCAATTAATCCAACATTTTCCAAATATTTCAATGGGCGCCGAACGGAATTGTGCTCCATGTGGGTGATGATAACATGATCGCCCTTCTTTAAAACTCCATTAACAGCAATATTGATTGCGAGAGTTGAATTTGCTGAAAAAATTACCCTATCGGATGAATCGGCATTGAAAAAATTTGCCAGCAGCTCGCGGGTTTCAAAAACTTCTCTTGAGGCTTTTAGTGCAAAATGATGACCAGAACGTCCCGGGCTAGCTCCGTAATTGGTTAAATAATTGCTCATTGCATCAACCACCGACGGAGGTTTTGGCCACGATGTAGCAGAGTTATCGAGGTAAACTTCCATTTTCACTAATCTATTAAAGTCATTTCATCAATTAAGTGACCTGCACCTGCGAATTTATCGATAATGAATAGGGCGTAGCGAATATCGAGCGAAATATTGCGACAAATTCTTGAATCGAACATAATATCGCTCATGGTTCCTTCCCAAACCCTATCGAAATTGACACCAACAAGTTGTCCCTCGGCATTCAACACAGGACTTCCTGAATTTCCCCCTGATGTATGATTTGTTGCAATAAAAGCAACGGGCACGGTTCCGTTTTCTTCCCAGCGACCAAAATCTTTCGCTGCGTGAAGGTCGATTAATTTCTGGGGAACAACGTAATCGTACACATCCATTCTGCTCTTTTCAACAACACCGTCGAGCGTAGTAAGGTGAAGGTATTCAACACCATCGCGGGGGAAGTAACCGTCCACGTAACCGTATGCAACCCTTAAGGTTGAGTTTGCATCGGGGTAAAATTTCCGTTCGGGTTGCATCTCCATCAACCCTTTAAGGTAACTTCGGTATAATAAGTTTAATTCTGAGTTTATTGTATTTAAATCATCATAAACATTAGCTGCGTATAAAGAATCGAACTGAGAGTAAAGCGTATAAAAAACATCGTTCTCGAAAACCTTTGCCGATTTCTTATCGGCGTTTGTTAGGTAGTAAACCAGCTTGGTGCTATCGGTGAAAACCGACTGGCTGAACATTTCAGCGGCTAAAGACGCCCAATCGCCATTCTCAACTAACGAAACCTTTTCAGTTAACATCACTGGATGCAACTCGGCGGGAGTTTTGCTCAAGAAAACTTGCATAACTTCAGCGAAAACCTCCCTGTCGATTGGCTGGTAGTAATCCTTGTAGAATTTGCGAGTGGAATTTATTAGGGAACTCGACTTTTCGCTCACCTTTTCCAAATCGGGTTCGCCGCCTGTGTTAAATTCAGCAACAAACGATTTAAAGTTACTTACAAAACGAATAAGTTCAACCGCTCTAGATGCCTCCCAGCCTAGCTCATTGGCAACTC
Organism: uncultured Rikenellaceae bacterium; assembly: GCA_964563065.1. Lineage (GTDB taxonomy): Bacteria > Bacteroidota > Bacteroidia > Bacteroidales > Tenuifilaceae > DAOSWM01. The sequence continues at coordinate 2,547 of CAZLXF010000119.1, forward strand.
GAAGTTCCAGAAATTCATCGTAAAGTTTACTGAACTCAGGAATTAAGTGACCATAAAGTTGTTTTCTTTCGGGCGATTGATTTACCCACTCAACAAACTGTTTTTCAATATCCTGTTTTTTACCAACTGCATCCATTTCCAGCAAACCATTACGTTCCCCAATCCACTTTTTCCAACCGTTAGCAACGCCTGCGTGCTTGCTTGCGTACTTAATACGAACGGTATCGTTATTGCTCATGTACTTGTCGAAAATATCGAGACGAGTTTGTCTGAGAGAAATTTTTAGAGGATTAATTACATCAACTACTTGCTGAACAGCTTGCGAAGTGATGTATTGCTGCGTTGAGCCGGGGTATCCGTAAACCATTGTAAAATCGTTGGGTTTAACTCCTTTCAAAGAAATTGGAAGGAAATGTTTTGGTTTGTACGGAACATTGTCGGGCGAGTATGCTGCAGGTTTATTGTCCTTGTCGGCATAAATGCGGAAAAGCGAAAAATCGCCAGTATGGCGAGGCCACATCCAGTTATCGGTGTCGCCACCGAATTTTCCGATATCGGAAGGCGGAGCACCAACCAGTCGAACATCCAAGTAGGTTTCGAAAACGAAAAGGAAATACTGGTTTCCGTAGAACATTGGAGCAACTCTAGCGGTGAAGTGCGTTCCAGCGGTAACCGAATCGATTATTGACTTTGTGTTTTCGGTTACAATTGCAGACCTCACGGATTCTTTAAGCGAGTCGGCAACACCTTCCAAAACCTGCGAAGTTACATCCTCTATCCTTTGCAGGAAAGTAACGGTAAGTGTTTGGTTTGGGAGTTCCTCGTTACGGTTCATTGCCCAGAACCCATCGGTTAGGTAATCGTTCTCAACGGTTGAATGGCTCTGAATTACTCCGTATCCACAGTGATGGTTTGTTATTATCAGCCCGTCGGGAGAAATGAGTTCTCCGGTGCATCCGCGGCCAAAATGAACGATTGCGTCCTTTATGCTCGGCTGGTTTATGCTGTAAATATCCTCAGCCGTAAGTTTAAACCCTTTGCTCTGCATGTCGGCAATATTATACTTCGCAATAAGCGAAGGAATCCACATTCCTTCATCGGCACGGTTGCTAAAAAAACTTAAAAAAAGCGTTAGAAGTAGAATTGAACGTTTCATGGCATATGAATTTAATTACAATTATTTTTCAATTTCATTCAGAAAAGCAATAAGTTCACAGTATAGTTTTTGAACGGGGAGCCCCATTACATTGAAGTACGACCCGTTTATACTTTCAATTCCAACATAGCCAATCCACTCCTGAATTCCGTAGGCTCCGGCTTTGTCGAATGGTTTAAAAGTATCGATGTAGTAACCAATTTCTTCATCGGTTAATTCTCGAAAGAAAACATCGGTTTCAGAAGTAAACGATTTTGAGTTTAATGGGTTTGAAATTGACACGCCGGTAACAACAACATGTTTCCTTCCCGAAAGAAGTTTCAAAATTCTTACTGCGTCATCCCTGTCAATGGGCTTTCCAACTACCGAATTTTCACACCAAACAATGGTATCGGCGGTAATGAGTATGTCGTTACTTTTCAAACTGGTTAGCAAAGGCTCTGCCTTTTTTTTTGCCAAGAACTCGGGGATATGATTATAAGGCAGATTTGATGGGTACGACTCGTCGTTATTACTTCCATGGCTCACCTCAAAACTTACACCCAATTCTGTTAAAAGATGCTGCCTACGAGGCGATTGCGAGGCAAGTATAACGTTATATTTTTCTAACCGATGGTTAAGAACCATGAAATCATAAATTTCAAATTACAAAAAAAGTTATGCTACCAAAAAACGAAAAACAACCGAGTAAAGAATACCGGAAAGCATAACCAGCTTCGACAAGGTACTTACTGTATGGTATTCCTTTTTTGTGTCGGCCAATAAAATTTTTGCCAACAAAAAGAACATGGGAATTACCAGCGCAAATAAAAGGTAGAGTAACGAAATATAGTCGAATTCCCCGCTTGGTAAAAAGTTAAGTTTTGCTCCAAAAAGGTAGGTAAGTAGCACTATGGTGAAAAGAATTATTCCGGCAGTAACCATTTTGGTATTCTTAACGCCCATAACTACTGGCAGCGTATTTCTTCCAAATTCAATATCACCCTCAAAATCCTCAACATCCTTAACAATTTCGCGAAAAAGTGTTAGCAAAAACGCAAAAATTGCGTAGCCTCCAACCCAGTATACTACGTTATTAAAGGTAGAAGGGGTGAATATAAGAATTTGCCAGTAAGCTTCGTACAATTTAGGTAATTCGAACAGTAAAACCATTAGTGGAACTAATGCTGTAAGAGCTGAAACTATAATGTTACCAATGAGAAACTGACGTTTGTAGGTTGTGGAATAGAACCACAACATGCCCGGAATAAAGAGGAATACCAGCGATAAGAAGGGTTTGCTAATTCCAAAGGAAACAATTACTCCAAACATTACGCCCAAAACGTTAAGTATCCAATGAAGAATTATGGCAGTTCTTCGAGGAATTGTTCTGCCTACAACAACCGTTTCGGGACGATTAATTAAATCGGTTTTTGTATCGAAGTAATCGTTTATTACATAGCCCGCAGCAGTGATAAAAACGGTTGAAAGAACTAAAAACAGAAAGTGCATTTCGCTAAGTTGCAGGTTCATACCCTTTTGCAAAAGCAATGGTTGCACAATAAAGAAACGAATTAGGTATTGCGTTACAACAACAATTAATAAATTCTTTATTCGAACAACTCGCAAAATACTTGCAACCATGGTTTACTGTTTGAAGTTTTTGTCGATTAGCCAAACTCCCTTCAACTTGAGGACCTGCTCAATTACATCGCGCACGCAGCCCTTCCCTCCTGAATAGTTTGAAACGTAATGCGAAATTGCAACAATTTCGGGTGCTGCATCGGCCGGGCATGTGGGGAAACCAACGCGTTGCATAACTTCGAAATCGGGCAAATCGTCGCCCATGTACAGTATTTCAGAAAGTTCTAAACCGTACTTAAAACGGAAATCCTCCATGGCATCGACCTTATCGTTAGTTCCAAGGTAAATATCGGTTACTCCAATTCCTTTGAAACGTTCGCGCACCGATTCGCTTTTTCCACCAGAAATTATGGCAACCGGGAAACCTTGCTGAATAGCCTTGTGTACGGCATAACCATCGCGAGTATTCGATGTTCGCAGCAACTCACCCGAAGGGTGAATTAGTACAATGCCATCGGTAAAAACGCCATCAACATCAAAAGCGAATGCTTTTACCCTATTCAACTGCTCTTTAAAGTTAGTCATTTACCATTTTTCTAATGTAAAACCTTACTACTCTTCGCCGTGTCCGAACTGCCAAATGCTGTCGCTAATCGACATGTACATTTCCCTAAGTTCCTCACTCATTGAACTAAGCATTACAATATGCTTCTTAATGGTTTCGGAATCGCCTCGAATGGCAGGACCCGTTTGACTTGCTGTGGGACTATTTTCGATTGCCTTTTTGACAGTTTCAGCAACTAGAGGTTTAAGTAAATCGAAACTAAAGCCTGCCTCCTCGGCAATGGACTGGCTTATTGCCAGCATATGGTTTACAAAGTTGCACGAAAAAACGCCCGAAAGATGGAGCCAACTCCTAGTTTCGGAGTCCATCTCAATGGTTTTTGCACCAACCGATTCGGCCAAATGGCTGAGTAACGCCGAATCCTCCTGTGAGTTGAACTCGATACAGAAAGGAACTCCAGATAGGCTAACAGTTCGTTCTTTTGAAAAAGTTTGAAATGGGTAAAAAACGCCACAGCGTTTTACTTTACCCTCAAAAACGTTTATGGGAGTACTTCCACTAGTATGAACAACCAAACCTTCAACAATAGGTATTTTTGCAACAACCTCACGAATGGAACCATCGGGTACCGCTATTATATAAAGGTGTGCGTCATTAATTATTTCATCGGCATTTAACGTGTAGGTTGATCCCACTACGTTTGCTAACTTTTGTGCGCTTCCCGACGAATGGCCAACTACCTGTATTACTTTATGTCCTACTTGTACGAGATTAGTAGCAAGATTCCATGCAACATTCCCTGCTCCTATAATAACTATACGGTAATAATTTTGAGCAAATTCAGGCATAAGTAGCAAGTTACCAATTTAGCCTGCTAAGATAGTAGATAAATTCTTGTTAAAGAATTAGAATTGAATAAAATTAGGAACCAAACAATTAGATTAACTCTTAGAGAGAGAAAATTATTGCCAAAACTAAAATATCAACCATTAACTTTAACTAATTGAGCACAAACCTCATACTCTTCACGCTGAATATAGTAGTTGAGAAGTTTGTTGAAGAAAACGTCGTTTCCAAACATTGGATGTTTGCTATTATACTGAAGCTTGCCGTCTATTGTAAGGCTTAGTATTTTGTTTTGACTTTCGGCAGTTGATCCTTCTACTTCTTCTTGCTCCTCATTGGTATTTACATGCTCAGGAAACTCCTCGCTATTGCGACTTTCAGTTTGATTTACACTTAAATTAAAACTACCTTCCTGGGCATCTCCCATCATTTTTTGCATAGTATTTAGCGTCTCAACTTCCTGGTTGAAATCAGAAACATTTCTATACTTTGAAATAAAGTTTACAATCAAATTTTGAATCTGTAAATTACCTTCATTCTCTCTTAGTATTCTTTTACTTAACTCGTAGCGCTCATCAAGTTTCTGTTTACGAGCACTGGAAAGTGGCTCGTTAAGAATTAGCCTAATTTGCGCCTCGTTGGCATGAACAATTTTTAAATTTTCAACAACCCTTGCCCTCAGTGCTTCAAGTAGTTGGTTCATTAATTCTTTCATGGCTTTATTGTTTATATTAATCTAGCTTTCAACTAAAATGCAAAAATGAATTATTAATTCAATAAATAAAACAGCTTTTTAGCGTATAATGTTTAACCAGAAATCATTTAAACAATCAGATTTTTGAAACATTTATACCAGAAGTTGACTAAATTAAACATTTGAACAATGTCTTCATGTTTCATTTACAAATATATATCAAAACATATACCACAAACAAATGAGGATTATAAAATTGGTATTATTGCATTAACCCATTTTTCTTATATTTGTACGCGAATAATTTTCTAATATTTACGCATCTTTCGGAATAACAATGCATTACTCTGCATAACCCGTTTATTCCGTAATTGTTTTTTTTGAATTTTAACAACAAAAAATATTCACAAATTTAAAAAAAGAGAATCGATGAAGATTTTAGTTTGTATCAGTAATGTTCCCGACACAACCACTAAGGTGAAGTTTACTGACAACAACACCAAATTCGACACAACTGGTGTTCAGTGGGTTATAAACCCTTGGGATGAGCTTGCGCTAACCCGTGCCCTTGAATTAAAAGATAATTCTACAACTGGGGTAAAAAGCGTAACAGTTGCCCATGTTGGGCTAGCTGCAGCAGAACCAACAATTCGCAAAGCGCTTGCAATTGGCGCCGACGATGCTATTCGTATAAATCTCGACCCAAAAGATGCCTACCAAGTTGCCGCTCAACTTGCTGAGGTAATAAAAAGCGAACAGTTTGATGTTGTACTTTGCGGTATTGAATCGAGCGATTTCAACGGTTCAACCGTAGGAAGTATGGTTGCAGAATTTTTAGAATGTCCATCTGTTTCAGCAGTTTCACAACTTAACATAGAAAATGGGAATGCCACTATTACCCGCGAAATTGACGGTGGTAAAGAAACCGTTTCGGTTCCTGCGCCTTTTGTTGCAATAGTTCAAAAAGGGATTGCCAAGGAACCTCGCATTGCAGCCATGCGTGGCATTATGCAAGCGCGAACAAAAGTTATAAAAGTTGTTGAACCAATTGCTGTAGATGCCCTTAGCGAGGTTACATCTTTTGAGCCTCCACAACCACGGGCAAAGTGTGTATTTGTTGATGCTGAAAATCCACAACAGCTAGTTGAGCTGCTTCAAAACGAAGCAAAAGTTATTTAATTTATTGCTAATCAGATTAAAAACAAGAATATGTCAGTATTAGTATTCACTGAAAATTGGGATGGTAAATTCAAGAAACTTTCGTTCGAGCTGGTTTCGTATGGAGCTAAAGTAGCAGAAATGCTAGGTACTTCAACAACCGTCCTATCAATTGGTAATGTTGCCGATGACGAACTTTCCAAACTTGGAAACTACGGCGCAAAAAAAATATTAAGCCTGAGAAACGATGCGTTAAACGTTCTCGATAGCCAGGCATACACTGCTGCAATTACAGAAATTGCTCAGAAAGAGGGAGCAAAGGTTGTAGTAATTGCCAACAACAACATGGGGAAATCAATCGCACCAAGACTTTCTGTAAGGCTAAAAGCAGCAATTGGTTCTGGTGTAAGTAAGTTGCCTTTAAGCACCAGCCCATTTGTAGTTTACAAAAGAGCATACTCGGGTAACGCTTATGCCCACGTTGAGCTAAAGTCCGACGTTAAAATTATCACCCTTGCTCAAAACTCATTCGACCTGGTTGAAACTTCAAACCAGTCAGCAATTGAAACGGCTGATGTTAACATTGACGGTTCATTGGTTAAAACCAAAGTGAATGACGTACAAAAACAAACCGGCAAACTTCTGCTAACCGATGCAGAAATTGTTGTTTCGGGTGGTCGTGGAATGAAATCGCCTGACAACTGGGGACCAATTGTTGAACTTGCCGATTTACTTGGCGGTGCAACGGCTTGTTCTCGTCCAGTTTCCGACGAAGGATGGCGTCCTCACGAGGAGCATACCGGACAAACCGGAAAGATTGTTGCTCCAAACCTTTACATTGCTGTTGGAATTTCTGGTGCAACACAACACCTTGCAGGTGTTAGCGCATCGAAATACATTGTGGCAATTAACTCCGACAAGGATGCTCCAATTTTCGAGGCTGCACAGTACGGAATTGTTGGCGATGCCGCCAAGATTCTTCCAAAACTTGTTGAGGCTGTAAAGGAAGCAAAAGGAAAGTAGGCAACATCTAAGAAAAAGAAATGTAAAAACCTGCCTGACGGCAGTCAGGTGAAAATGTAGAACAACCAATGTAGAAGTTTTGGCATGACTGATATTTCAAGAAAATACGATTTAGAGTTTTACATTTTACATTGTTTTAGTTTCTGAATTAAAATTTCATCTAATGATAAATCAAATTCTCTTCGCCATTGCGCTACTCATTACTTTAGGAGTATTTGCGTTTACCACATGGCGGTACGTTAAACTTTTTATGCTTACAAAGCCTGACTTCCCTGTTCGCGATTTTGGGAAGCGTTTCGGCTTGATGATGAAGGTAGCTATTGGTCAAACCAAAATGTTTCGCAGGCCAATACTAGGCTTAATCCATGCGCTGGTTTTTTGGGGCTTTTTGGTAATTCTTGTTGGTAGTATCGAAATGGTTATCGACGGACTTTTTGGAGTTGAGCGTTCTCTCAACTTTCTGGGTTGGTTCTACGATTTCCTGATGGCCACCGGCGATATATTTGCCCCAATAATTGCTGTGGCAATTATAATTTTTCTGTCGCGCAGATTGTTTATGCATGTGAAGCGTTTTGAGGGAATCGAAATGAAGCATATTTCCCATATCGATGCCAACGTAGCCCTAACCATTATTTTACTGCTAATGGTTTCGCTAACTGGGATGAACGCTGCATACGTTGCA
>CAZLXF010000120.1:0-3004 GCA_964563065.1 uncultured Rikenellaceae bacterium
TAAAAGGTATACCGGATTTGTTTTTGCAGTTTGCATGAAGTACCTAAAAAGAAAGGACGACTGCAGCGATGCCGTTATGGGAATTTTTGAAAAACTTTTTGATGACCTAAAAAATCATTCGGTTTCAAACTTTAAATCGTGGCTCTATACGGTAACCAAAAACTACTGTTTGCAGCAAATTCGAAGACAAAAATCGGATATGATTAAGAGTGGTGAGTACGTAAAAAGTGGTGATTCGATTATGGAAAATGCGTCAAATATGTATCATGATGGTGAGGATGTTTTGGAGCTGAAACTCACAAATTTGGAGCAGGCACTGTGTAATATTCCTCCGGACCAACGAGCGTGCATTGAACTTTTCTACCTAAAGGAGAAAAGCTATCAGGAAGTTTCGGAAATTACAGGCTACACAATGAATCAGGTTAAAAGTTACATACAGAACGGAAAACGGAATTTGAAAATTGGCTTAGAAAAAAATGGGGGCTAACACACACATACATCAAATTGCTTCAGAATGCATTTCCCAGGATGAGATGATTAAGTACATTAATGGGGAACTCGATGGCAGAACGATGAACCGCATTGAGCGGCATTTGTCCGTTTGTCCCATGTGCGCTGATGAGATGGAGGGACTACAGCAACTTGACAATCCCGAGGAAATTAAGGCAATAAGTGAAGATCTTAATTCTCAAATAGATCATAAAATCTACAAGAAAGAAAGGAAAATAAGAGTTGCATACATAGCTCGTGTAGCGGCAGTGCTTGTTCTGGTAATGTCGGTTTCGGTTCTGGTAATATATTTTCTAAACATTAACAGAAGCGACAATTTCCTGTCGGAAAATACTGATTTAGAGCAAGCAGAGGAAGAACTTCCACAGGGAATTGCAAGTATGCAAGGTGAAGAAATTTTAAAAGAAGAAATAGATTTAGAAGAGAAGACGATAGAAAAAGATGCAATACCAAAATCGCCACCTCCCGCACCTGAAGTAGTTGATAATATTGAAATAGTTGAAGATAATATTGAAATTGCTGCTGAAATATCCACCGAGGATTTTGCCTTTGTAGCTGATGAAACCATAGCATTGGAAGGCAGGGAAGAAATACCGGTTACGCAACAAGAAAGTGTTGTTATTTCGGGCGGAGTTGCACAGCAGCAGCCTGTTTCTGCCAGTTCAAAGGGGCCTGAATCAATGAAGCGTGAAAAGGCAGTTTCTGAAATTATATATGTTTATGATAGTGACGAAGAAGCTGATAGTACCGCGTTAGGGGCTGGTGACGATAATCATATTGCCATGAACTTTGCTGAAGAGGAGGAAGTTGTGGAAGAGGAAGTATTTGTTATGGTTGAGCAAATGCCGTACTTTACTGATAGTAACGGAGACGATTTTAACACGTACCTTCTGAAAAACAGGCGTTACCCCGAGGAAGCTGCAGAGAATGGAATTCAAGGGAAAGTTTACGTTGAATTCTTTGTGGAGAGGGATGGAAGCATTTCAAATGTGAAGGTTATTCGCGGAGTCGATCCAATGCTCGACAAGGAAGCTGTACGGCTTGTTGAGTCGTGCCCAAGGTGGAAACCTGGAATGCAACGAGGGAGACCAGTAAGAGTTAAGATGTCGGTACCAATAACCTTTGAAATTCACTAGTAAACGAATTCTCCCTTTTCGCTTTTCACAATTAATTTATTGCCATTCTCGCGCTTATGGCACGAACCAATAATTTGTGCATCAACGCCAAATTCTTTGGCAATGGCAATTATATCATCGGCGTACTCGGGGAAAACGTATATTTCGAATCGGTGGCCCATGTTGAAAACTTTGTACATCTCTTGCCAGGGAGTTCCCGATTCCTGTTGTATTATGTTGAAAAGTGGTGGTACTGGGAAAAGGTTGTCTTTCAGTACAAAAAGTTGATCAACAAAATGCATCACCTTGGTTTGCGCACCTCCCGAGCAGTGAACCATTCCATGAATTACTGGTCGGTAATTTGCCAGCACTTCCTTTACAATAGGGGCGTAAGTACGGGTAGGGCTAAGCACCATTTTTCCAGCGGTTAGTCCAATTTCCTCAATAGTATCGGTTAGCTTGTAGCTTCCTGAGTAAACCAAACTTTTATCAATTGACTGATCGAAACTTTCCGGATATTTTTCAGCAAGATACTTGCTGAAAACATCGTGCCGAGCTGAAGTTAACCCGTTGCTTCCCATGCCACTATTATACTCTTGCTCGTAGTTTGCCTTGCCGTACGATGATAGCCCAATAATAACGTCTCCCTCGCGAATGTTGGCATTGTTTATTACTTCCGAACGTTGCATACGAGCAGTAACCGTTGAGTCTACAATAACCGTTCGAACCAAATCGCCAACATCGGCGGTTTCGCCGCCGGTAAGATGAATTTCTACACCGTTATCGCGCATTTGCTGGCAAAACTCCTCGGTTCCCTGTATAATTGCCGAAATTACTTCACCGGGAATTAGGTTTTTGTTTCGTCCAATGGTTGATGAAAGAAGGATGTTGTTGTTTGCTCCAACGCAAAGCAGGTCGTCGAGGTTCATAACAATGGCATCCTGAGCAATTCCTTTCCACACGCTTATGTCGCCCGTTTCGCGCCAGTACATGTATGCCAGCGACGATTTTGTGCCAGCACCATCGGCATGCATCACAATGCATGAGCTGGGATCGTTCGAGAGGAAGTCGGGGACAATTTTACAGAACGCTTTGGGGTAGAGTCCTTTGTCGATGTTGCTTATGGCTTTGTGAACATCCTCCTTCGAGGCTGACACGCCACGCTGGTTGTAGCGGCTTTCGGTGGTCATGAAAAGAATTTGCAGTTAAATAGATTAGTAAATTGCTCTATGCTATTCTGGTTCTTTGAGTTTTAACAGGTTCTTTTTTGATTCATTCAACCATTTTGATTCTTGGGCTGTGTCAACTAGCCATATCTTCAGGTCAGCATTCTCTTCCTCGTCAACAAAAAAAATTATAACATCAGCTTCGTGAGAAAA
>CAZLXF010000120.1:3104-8328 GCA_964563065.1 uncultured Rikenellaceae bacterium
TTGATATACTCATCGTTTAGTATCTTACCGTTAGTTAGGAACCCATGCTGTTGCACTAGCTGTTCGTCAACAACTTTTGGTTGCGACTGTGCGTATCCCTTTGCACGTAACCTGTCGGCGGGGATACCTCTTTCAATAAGGTAGTTTACAACCGATTGTGCGCGTTTCTGCGAAAGTTCGTAGTTATACTCCAGCGTTCCTCTATTGTCGGTGTGCGCACCCAACTCAATAACAATGGTTGGGTTATCATTTAGCACTTCAATTAACCTGTCGAGTGCAGCCATCGATTCGGGACGAAGTTCCCACCTATCGTAGTCGTAGAAAATATTCGGAAGTTCAATGGGTTTCGCGGTTGATGTAAGGGTTATGGTTTTCTCAAAGTCCTTACTTTCAATTAATCCACGAGTAGTTTCACGGGCTTTTCCGTTTAGGTAACCTTCCTTCGAAGCTATTAGTACGTAATCGGTATTTTGATTCAGCATAAACCGGAACGATCCGCTTTCATCTGTTGCGCTATTTACAATTAGACCATCGCTTCCCACCAGTTTAACATCAGCCTTAACAATGGGGTTTTGAGTTTTATCGTCCTTAACCTTTCCAATAATGTTGAAGTTTACAGGTGGTAGGTAGAAGAAGAAAATATTGTCGCCACCACGTGTTCCAACATCCTTGCGTCTTGAAGAGAAGTAGCCTGCTTCACGTTCGGTTTCGAAGATAACTCCAAAGTCATCGGAGGGAGAGTTCATGGGGTAACGCATGTTGTCAATTGTCCATTCACCCTGTTCGTTCTGGGTTGCCTTAAAAATATCCAAACCGCCCATTCCTGGGTGTCCGTCGGATGAGAAGTAGAGAGTGCCATCGGGGTGAATAAATGGGAACATTTCGTTCCCTTTGGTGTTGATTTGTGATCCAAGGTTTATGGGTTCTCCCCAAACATCGCCTGAGGTTGTGCGGGTTACTTTCCATATATCGTTGCCGCCGAAACCGCCGGGTATGTTGCTAACGAAGTACAGGGTTAAATCGTCGCTGGAAATTGATGGGTGTGCAACAACCATGCTGTCGGCAGAGAGAGGAATTGCTTCAGGGGTAAGCCACCCTTGCTCACGTTTTTCGCTGATAAAAATTTCACAGCCCAGCTTGTTTCGTTTGCTGGTACGGCAGCGAGTGAAGTACATTTTTGTGTAGTCGGTTGAAAGGGAAGGAGCGCCCTCATCGTAGTTCGTGTTGATGGTTTCGTCGAGGGGACGTGGTTTGCTCCACGAACCTTTCCTGTCGCGTTCAGTAATAAAAATATCGGTAAACTTTTCGCCGGTTCCGGCGTGTTTCTGCGAACCAGAAGCTTCGTCGCGAGAGCTGGTGAAGTATATTACTGAGTAGTCGCTGGAGCCAAACGCTGGGCAGAAATCGGTTTGGCGGCTATTGAATGCTCTCATGTTCATTACCTCGTAGCCAGATGGTGACTCCATCCACTTCTTCGATAGTTCGCACGACTGTATTCCCCCGTCGGTAAGCGGATCGTTAGGAACTAACTCTTTGTATTTCAGGTACTGCTCAAGGGCTTCGTCGTAATTCTCGCCCATTTTAAGCATTTCGGCGTAGTAGTAGAATACTTTGGGGTCGTTGGTTTCGCGCGAAATGGCTTTCTTGTACCAAATTTCAGCTTGTCTGGAGTTCCCAATCATACGGTAGCAGTCGGCAATTTTTTGAAGGTATACGCCCACTTCTTCCTTGCTAACCTTGTCGATGTCCTGTTTGAATAAATCGATGGCTTCGTAGTAACCACCAGCCTCGTACAAAGCGTTGGCTCGCTTTAGGCGATTTGTTTGAGCCGATACACTAATATAGAGAATTGACAAAAGGACAGCGAAACTAACTTTGGCGAAATATTTCATATTCAAACTGTTTTCGAAGTTTACTTTTATGCAACAAATAGTTGTATTATTGCAAGTTGCAAAACATGGGCTTTGCCTCGTAAAAGTAAACAATATTTATTAAAAATTGTATATTACCCATAACGAAAATGAGCGGTACAAATTTTGCCCGCTCACTTTTTCTTGTTCCCAACATTAGTTTACCTCACAAATAGTAGTTCCCTGTACTTTGGTAGAGGCCACATTTCGTCATCTACAATTAGTTCAAGCTTGTCGATATGGTAACGAATTTCAACAAGAAATGGACGGATTCGTGTAGTGTATTCACGAGCTTTTTCAGCAATGTCAGTAACTGTATTAATCTCTTTGCGAGTGTCAACCATTATTTTAACCTGTTCGCGAATATGTTTTAGGTGTTCGGCAATTTTTTTAATGGTTTGCAGCTGAGGCGAAGCCATACCAAGGTATTCCTCCTCGTTGGGGAAAAGTTCCTTTAGTCCGCGCACGTTGTTTATTAGCACATTTTGGTAGGCTAATGCGGTTGGCACAATATGGTTAATGGCTAAATCGCCCATTACCCGTGATTCAATTTGCATCTTCTTAACGAAAATTTCGTTTCGAATTTCGTAACGCGCATGTAGTTCTCGTTCGGTTAGCACATTGTTTTCGGTAAGAAGCTTCAGCGACGAGGGAAGCAGGAATGTTTCGTAAGCGCTGGGAGCATCGCAAATGTTTGGCAAACCCCTGCGAGCAGCTTCATCAACCCACTCCTGGCTGTAACCATTTCCCTCAAAACGAATTGCTTTTGATGCAATTATGGTTTTTCGGATACACTGAAAAATTGCTTCGTCCTTCTTCACGCCCTTCTCAATTAACTTCTCAACATCATTCCGAAAAGCATTTAGCTGGCTGGCCATGGCCGAGTTTAAAACTATCATGGGCGAAGCGCAGCTTGCCGATGAGCCAACGGCTCTGAATTCGAAACGATTCCCAGTGAAAGCAAAGGGGGAAGTACGGTTCCTGTCGGTATTATCGAGTAGAATTTCCGGAATTTTGCCAATATCGAGTTTAATTTCGGTTTTTTCATCGGGAGTCATTTTCTTATCGCTAACCCTCTGTTCAAGGTCGTCGAGAACGTTCGACAAGGTTTTTCCAATGAAAACCGACATGATTGCAGGAGGCGCTTCGTGGGCTCCCAACCGGTGGCTGTTTGGTTCGCTGGCAATACTTCCCAGAAGCAATGCAGCCTGGTCGTTTACTGCCTTTACGGTGTTTACCAGAAAAGTTAAAAACTGAAGGTTATTTTTTGGCGTTCCGCCAGGTGAAAGCAGGTTAACGCCAGTGTTTGTAAGAAGAGACCAGTTACAGTGTTTCCCCGATCCGTTGATTCCTTTGAAGGGTTTCTCGTGAAAAATAACTCTGAACTTGTGCCTGCGGGCAATTTTCTCCATTAGCGACATAATAAGCTGGTTGTGGTCAACCGCCAGGTTTGCTTCCTCGTATACCGGAGCGCATTCAAACTGGTTGGGAGCCACTTCGTTATGTCGGGTTTTTACTGGGATTCCAAGTTTGTAGGCCTCCATCTCGAAGTTGCGCATGAAGGCATTTACCCTTTCGGGAATTGAACCAAAGTAGTGATCTTCCAGCTGTTGATCTTTTGCAGATGAGTGTCCCATTATGGTGCGGTTGCACATGGCCAAATCGGGGCGTGCATTGAACAGCGCTTCATCAACAAGAAAATACTCCTGTTCCCAGCCGAGAGTTACCGAAACTTTCTTAACATCCTTATCGAAGTAGCTACACATTGCCGTTGCAGCTTTATCGAGCGCATTAAGCGACTTAAGGTGTGGCGTTTTAAAATCGAGCGCTTCACCCGTATATGAAACAAAAATGGTTGGAATACAAAGAGTATGCTCAAGCATAAATGCTGGTGAGGAAGGATCCCAAGCCGAGTAACCACGAGCCTCGAAGGTATTTCTGATTCCTCCGCTGGGGAAACTACTAGCGTCGGGTTCCTGCTGAACCAGCAAATCGCCGCTAAAAGTTTCAAGAGCAACGCCATCCTTCCCGGGGCCAAAGAAACTGTCGTGCTTCTCAGCGGTGGAGCCGTTAAGCGGATGAAACCAATGTGTGTAATGCGTTGCTCCACGCTCAATGGCCCACGCCTTCATGCCTGCGGCAACCTGACCTGCAATTTTTCGATCAATTCTTCGACCCTCCTCAATGGCTGTAGCAACACTTTCGTAAGCTTCGTTTGATAAGTAACGACGCATTTTTTGCTGGTCGAAAACGTTGATGCCAAAAAAATCGGAGATTTTCCCTTCGGGATTGGTGTACTGGATTGTTGGGCGGGTAAGCGCTTCGCCCATGGCTTTAAATCGCAGGTTCGACATAACGTTTAAGTTTTAAGTTTACTTTTTTAAAATATCCCTACAAAAATATAAAAAAAATTCAACATTGATATAAAAAAATGGGGGTATAAAACAAAAAAATAGTAAAAAGTATTAAAAAAACATGTAAAAAATAGGGGTATATGGTAAAATAAAATAAAAAGGTATAAAAAAATAAAATATGATTTAAGAATTATTTTAATATGTCATGAGCAGGAATTATCTTTAGGTTGAAAAAATAGTAACCATGGATAAGAATAAAGCAGAGAAGTTGCTTAAGGAGATTGCAAGCGATCCGAAAATTATTTCCGGAATTCATAACTACTGCGACCGTTGGTGTGAGCGATGTACGCATTCTGCTTTTTGTACCGTTTATTTAATGGAGCAGGAGTTTGAGAATGACAGGGAAAACTCTGATGATGAGAACAAAGAGTTTTGGAATGATATTCATGTAATGTTTGAAGTTGCTGCCAGCATGCTGCAGGAAATGATGGAGGAGATGGGGATTGACCCTAACAACTTGCCCAACGACGAACAAACAGAAGAAATGCCCGACCCAAAAGAGGAGGAAGCGGTTAAGATATCACGAGAATACTCGCTAAAGGCTCACGAATGGATGAAGCAGCACTATAGTTTAATTGAGGAGAAGCATGTGCAGCTGGCGGATATTAACGAGGAACAAGCCAACCAGCTTGTGGATGTGGTTGAGGTTCTTCAGCATTACGTATTGTTGGCATCGGCAAAAACGTATCGTTGCCACATTCAGCTTCAATTTGATGACGAGGAGGACGAGTATGAATTGAACGATGCTCTTGGCTCCGCCAAAATTGCAGTAATTGTAATTGAACGTTCCATTGCAGCGTGGATGAAGTTAATGGAAATTTCCCCAGAATTTGAAGATGATATTTTAGGTTTCCTTAAGGATTTGTCAAAAGTAAAAAGATTAATTTTAAATAGGTTCCC
>CAZLXF010000120.1:8428-10227 GCA_964563065.1 uncultured Rikenellaceae bacterium
TTTAACTTCCAGCCTCCCCATTTTTCTTGCACCTCGGTGCTGTAGTTAACCTGGGGATTTTGCTCCTTGTTATTTACAATTATTGAGCGTAACGAAACCTCTTTCGATAGATAATCGGAAATATCCTTTAGCGAAGCATCTCCCTTAGTTTCCTGAAGTTTTTTCAGAAGATGGTAGGTAAAAATTCCGTGCTGCTTATCCTTGTATGGAAGCGACGATTGTTCACCGCTGCTTGCCGAGAAAACCACAACGTTACCTTTAATGGCTTCTTTCTTTGGCCTTACTTTCACCCCACGTGCTGCAACCAGCGCATCGTTGCGTGCGCCTCCGCTGAAACATGCATCGAGGAAAACGGTAACCTTTTGTGTTGGGTGTTCGGAAAGTTTTGCGTAAAGATCGCTCAGCTTTATGGCGTACTTTAGGTCGTTACCGCTAACGTCAACGGGCATTAGGTATGCATCCTTTGTAACCTCATCGGGCAGTCCGTGACCCGCAAAGTAAAATATTAGTTCGCAGTTTCCTCCTGAGGTTTTGGCAATTAGGTTTAGCTTTTCAATACAGCGGTTAAACTCAATTACCTTGGCATCGAGCAAAAGCATAATGTTTTCCTCAGGAACCCCCAACGTTTTATTCACGTACTCCTTGAAAATTTTTGCATCGTTGCGAGCAAATTCAACGTTCACTTCGCTGTTTAGATCCATTTGATGCGAGCTGTAATCCTCGTTACCAATAATTAGAGCGTAACAGTTACTCTTCTGCACAGGGTTCTGGGGAATATTCCTATCAACATCCGAAACGGTTGAGAATGTTACGTTTGAAGAACCAACAACAGTTGCGGGAGCGCTTGCAAGATAAACTGAGTTGATGTCGCCTTGGGGACCTTTACCAAACTGTGCGCTGGCAATTTTCCTGTCTCCGTACTTTCCGGTTGATTCAGTAACAAAAATTTCAATGGGAACATCGGGTCGAATGTACCTTGTGTTGGTCATTACTTCAACTTCAAGTTTTTTCAGCTCTTGGGGCGAAAGTTCGGAAATTGTAAACTCGGGATCGCTCACAATAAAAGCATTCTCGGGAATTCCAAAGTTTACCTTAATGATTCTGGCAACTGCATCGCCCTTATTTTGAATTATCATGCTTAGCTTAAACTTGCTGCCCTTTGTTACTACTGAGGAGTTGATTGGTTCTATCGCATATTCGTGCACAACCACAAGAGGGACAGTTAGTTTACGTGTTTCAATGGCAAACTCCACGGGGCTTGAGTTTGTTCCCATACTTTCTGTTATTGAAATTCTGAAGTTTGCTTTCGATGTTTCAAGGTGTTCCGCTGCGGCAATAGGAACCTTTAGGTTTCGTTGCGTTCCTGGTTGTATGCTGCCCAAGTCGTGTACCTGCGAAAAGTTTATTCCCTTTACACTGTTCTGCTCAGAAAAGTAAAGCTTTACACCCTGAGCAGTACCCTTACCAGAATTTATTATTGTAAGTTCAACGGCCGACTGCTCACCGGCATCAATAATGTTATTTAGGTTGGCATCTGTAAAATTTACTCCTGCAATTTGCAGCGATGGGGTTTCGAACGATGAAACTACTTGCGCAGGAACGTTACTTTGTGTTTGTGTAATGTTTGTTTGCGTTGGTTGAACTGAACTTACGTTGCTGGCAATATTAAGCGATGAAACATCCCAAAGAATAAATTCATCTTTATAAAGATTTGTGGTTACCAACGTTTTTCCGTTTGGGTTGAAGGCAATGGAGTAGATAATCTCGCCAAGCGAACTTGAGCGGTAAACTTCGGTTCC
>CAZLXF010000121.1:0-4444 GCA_964563065.1 uncultured Rikenellaceae bacterium
TAAAGTAAACTTTTAGCCTCAATGTGAGTCAAAAAAAATATTCTTAAACAAAACAATTATGAGTAACGACTGGTTAATTGACATAACTAACATAAAAAAATACTATAAAGTTGGTACTGTTATAGTTAAAGCGCTCGAAGGCGTTTCGTTGCATATTGGGAAAAACGAGTACGTTGCAATAATGGGACCATCGGGTTCGGGAAAATCAACCCTTATGAATATTTTGGGCTGCCTCGATACTCCAACTAGCGGGCAGTACATTCTTAACAACACCGACGTTAGCAAGCTGGAAGACGACAGGCTAGCCGAAATTCGGAACAAAGAAATTGGTTTCGTTTTTCAAACCTTCAACCTGCTGCCAAGGTATACAGCCCTCGAAAACGTTATGCTCCCTTTAATATATGCAGGCATAAACAAAACCGACAGGGTTGAAATGGCCATAAAGTCGCTAAAAAATGTAACCCTCGACGACAGAATGGAACACAAACCAAATGAACTTTCTGGCGGTCAACGCCAGCGAGTTGCTGTTGCACGAGCCCTGGTAAACAATCCTTCAATTATTTTAGCCGATGAGCCTACTGGTAACCTCGACTCAAAAACTTCCATCGATATAATGAACCTTTTTGAGGAGATTTATAAGCAGGGCAACACCATTATTGTTGTAACCCACGAGGAGGAAATTGCACGACATGCGAGAAGAATTGTTCGCCTGCGCGATGGTTTAATCGAATCGGACGAAATTAATCCCGAGCCAATTGCTACCCAGAAAGTAATTCTAACTGATTAGGATTGGTTTTAAAAACGCTAAATTTTCACAAACAACTTTTCGTTTTCAATAGAAATTTCTTTACTTCCGGCAGAGAAGTATTGAACATTTTTTCATTTTCACTATTTATATATCTTAACAATTATATTTACAAAAAATAATACTGTGAAAATTTACACTAAAACTGGCGACAAGGGGACCACTTCCCTAATTGGCGGAGCGAGAGTTCCAAAGTATCATCCAAGAATTGAAGCTTACGGAACGGTTGATGAGTTAATGGCTTTTGTGAGTCTTTTGAGAGAACAAACCGCTATTGATGAACCTACTAAACTGATGCTTGGCGAGATTCTCGACAGGCTAATGAGCGGCGCATCGATACTAGCTGCCGACTGCAGCGATTGCAAAGTAAAAATACCCCAAATTATTCAAGCCGATTTTGAGAAGTTGGAAACAGAGATGGATCGCATGGATTCAGGTCTTGAACCACTAACATCGTTCGTTATTCCAGGCGGGCACCAAATTGTTTCTCTCTGCCATGTTTCACGAACCATTTGCCGAAGGGCAGAAAGGCTTGCCATAAAACTTGCTGAAACGACACCTGTACCTGATAATCTGATAGTTTACTTAAACCGCTTAAGCGATTATTTCTTTATGCTTGCGCGTTTTCAGGCAAAAAAATTAAATGTTGAACAAATAATTTGGCATCCAAAGGTATAGTATTAATATATTTTTTATATTTGCAGTTACACTAAAAATGCATAAAACGCTATTAATCAGTAAATTAACAAATTATCTGATATGTATTGGACACTTGAACTTGCATCGAAATTAGAGGATGCACCCTGGCCCGCAACAAAAGATGAACTTATAGATTTCGCCATTCGCTCTGGCGCTCCCCTCGAAGTAATTGAAAACCTGCAGGAACTGGAGGATGAGGGAGAAATATATGAGAGCATTGAGGATAT
This sequence comes from uncultured Rikenellaceae bacterium, assembly GCA_964563065.1. GTDB lineage: Bacteria > Bacteroidota > Bacteroidia > Bacteroidales > Tenuifilaceae > DAOSWM01. Next base: position 1,732 of record CAZLXF010000121.1, read on the forward strand.
TTGGCCCGATTACCCCACAAAGGAAGATTTCTTTTTTAACGAGGACGAGTACTAAACTAAAAAAGGAAAAACTTTGCTGAAAAGCATTTATTTCGAGAACCCTGCCAAACTATAAAGTTTCGGCGGGGCTTTTTTTAAGCAATTTGTAGCGCTGAGCCTTTTTTTCAACTTCAGAAAGGTTTCCTAAATTTAATTCTTCAGGAATAATTTCATGTTTATGCTTTGGTCGTAAATCAACGTTCCATTTAAAACCCACCAATGTTACATCTTCGTAGGCAGCTTTGTCAATTGGGAAAAGGGTTGCTGTTGGCTTGCTCCTAAAAAGAATACTTGAAACGGTTCCTTCTCGAATGCTAATTGATAGGTTTACGCTCTCGGCTCTGTTTGCAGCCACAATCTGCCCCTTATCGCGAACGTAGTAAACTGTTTGTCCATTCCCCATCACGTCCAGTTTGCTAAGTTTTCCCTCCTTGAAGTATGCCTCCATTTCTTTCCCCTTTATCTGGTTAAAACGCGATGAATCCTCCTGCGAGCAAATAAAGGCGGAGCCTTTAAAGAACATTCTGTCGATAAAATTATTTTTGTACCTACTCACAATATGGTCGGCACTTAGCTGGTTATCCTGGTTCCAAACAATTGGGTTTACGTGCATGTGAAGCAGCGAGTCGGACGTATTAAGTACGAGCGAATCGCAAATTCCCTGGAAATCGTTTCTAAAAAACTTCACGCCTCCAATACCCTTTAGTATTCTATAGGTTGAGTCGGGTTTCGATTCATCGTAGGGAATCGTTTTAGCCACAAGCTTATCGGCTCTGAGGTACAGGGAATCACCCTCGTCGGAAACCATTACCAACAATGGGTTTTGTGTTACCATTGCATCCTTTGAATTTTCCCAGTATTGAGCCTCACCTCCGTATATTATGGTATTTTGCGTTGTATCAACAATTACAACGTTGCCCTGAGAATGGGCAAAACCATTTTCCTGATCGTAAAAAATTTTATCGCCCGATATTTTTTGTGCACCATAATCGATGAAAGCATTCACCGCAAAATCGGCCTTTTTCTCTTCCCTATTGTACCAACCTTTCTCGCTATAAATATAACCATCGGGGTTGAACACCCGGGTTGGCCCATGAAAGTTTGCAAGTTCTGTGTTTGAGTTATACTCAAGCGAATCGGTATTAATTAGAAAGTCTGGATTCTCAAGTGCCACATTCCCTCCAAAGTAGTACTGCTTGGTTTTTGAGTTGTAAATTCCCCTGTCGCTGCTTAGCTTACTATCGGATGTAGTAATTACTCCACCGTTAAAGTAGTTTGCTATGTTTGAAGATGTGTTAAAATCGAGAAATTGGGTAACAAGCACAGCCTCCTCGTCAACCATGCGAACTATTTTTCCACGAATTTTACCGGTTCTTGAGTTTCCATCGTAGTAAAGTACATCGCCGTAAAGTTTTGTGCCCTGCTGCGAAACCACAACATTGCCAAAGGCATCGAAACGCTGTGTGCTGGAGTAGTCGTATACACTATCGCACTCAAGGGTAATTCCATCGTAAAAAATTAGAACATTCCCAATAATTCTTCTGATTGTTTTCCCGTCTTTCTTGAGGTTTCTTGCGTAACCTGCACGCTTAATTTCGATGCTTCTTCGTTGCTGAGCATGAAGAAAACACACCGATGTTAGCAGCAACAATAACACAAAAGTTGAAAATCGCCAATTTAAATACAACCTCATTGAGTAGCGAAAGTATTTGCAAAAAAGGGATTACTTAACCCAACCATCGAGCTTAAATTCACAGTTTACGAGCGACGGGTCAATTCTTATGTAAGTAGTTTTCTTGGTTTTATCAACCCATTCCATAAAAACTTCCTGCTCTTTTTGGCTTTTAGCAATTGCTTGAATTGTAGCATAATCGTCCTTCAGGTTGGCCCTGTGTGTGGGAATTATTTTGGTAACAGTAATTATCTTATATATAATGTTGGCATGCTCGTCGCGCGATTCGAAAGGCTCGCTAACCTCTCCAACATTCAGGTTTTTAATAACGAAGAAATCGGCTGGTGGTAGATGCTCCTTTTCAAAAAGAGAAGTTCCCGTTTGAGGGTTTATCATAATACCTCCGCCAACTCTAGTTTTGGTATCCTCCGAGAACATTCGTGCTGCCTTAACAAAAGTAATGGAATCGGATCGAATATTATACGCAATACTATCGAGCCGTTGTGATGTTTTCATAAGCACATCGGAGGAGAATGAAGGTTTCATTAGAATATGGCGAACGTTAACTTGATCGCCTCGTTTTTCAATCATTTGAATAATATGGAAACCGTACTCGCTTTCAACTATTTGGCTAACCTGCCCCTCTTTTAAACTGAAAGCCACATCGGCAAAACTTTTTACTAGCTCTTCGCGCGAACGAAAACCAAGTTCTCCTCCCTTTGTAGCAGAAGCCCTATCCTCTGAGTAGGCAACTGCCAGCGGGGCGAAACGCTCACCTTTTAGAATCCTTTCACGTATTTCGAGCAGCCGTTCACGAACCTCAAACTTTGCATCGCCTGATGACGATGGATACAATACAACCTGTCGTAATTCGTACTGATCGGGTATTTGGGGTAGGCTGTCCTGTGGAATAGTTTTGAAAAAGTCTTTCACTTCGGATGGAGTAATGCTAATATTCTCAACAATTTTTGTTCGCATTTGCTGGGTTAGCTGCGTTTCTTG
>CAZLXF010000121.1:4544-10089 GCA_964563065.1 uncultured Rikenellaceae bacterium
CTAAGTACTTCTTGTTCAATGTCAGAAAGGAGTACCATATCGCCTCCAACAACGGCTACTACCTGATCGATAACTTCCTGTGAACTTACAGTATGAAAATTAAAAGCTGCTAGAGTTGCAGCCAGGAAAAAAATTCTTGCTTTCTTAAAATTGATTGTCATGTATTGCTTGATGTTTATTCAACGTAAACGTTGAAATGGTTATGGTTTCTTGCGTCGTTATATATTTTTGCTTCAATATCCATTATTAGCCTCTGTTTCCGTTTGTTAAGCAGAATACTTTTTACGTTATTTTGCTCATAGCTAAACGGGGAAACTTCTCCTTTTTTTACTATGTCCCTAATATTCAAAAGATATGCAAAAGTTTCGTCCTCGTACTCAATGTATTTATTTCTTGAAAGAATTACATCAACATTCTCAATGGGTTTAGGAAACTCGCGAAGAATTGAAGAGAGAGGAACCCACGAATCGTTAAAGTAATCGTACTTAACAGCTACCTGGTAAGCCAAGTTATCGAGCGTTTTAATATCATCCTCCTTATCAGAACGGTAAAGATCCTTTATTCGTTCGTAGTAGGTATCGTCCTTTCGGATTTTTATGAAAAGTGCTTTCACAATATGCTCATTAAGAGTAAAGTTTGGCAGGTTTTCGTTATAGTACTTTTCGAGTTCGGATGTTGAAACGAACGTATCCATTCTTTGCTGAATGAATTCCTGCTCGTATTTAAAAATAAGCAACGACGAACGGTAATCATCCAACTGCTGAGACACGTCCTTTTGTTCTGTGCTTAAGTTTTTCTCGGCTCGGTTAAGCATAAGCTGCTTTCTAATCCATCTGTCGACGAATGCTTTTAAAACCTGAAGGCTGTCGGCTCTGGTCATGCTTTCGTTGAAAATATTCTGAACATCCGACTTATATAAATACTTGTCGTATACACGAGCCAATGGTTCTTGTGTTTTGTTTTGATTTTTTATACAACTCCAAACCAATACAAAAACAAAAAGTGCTACTAATACGATTACATGATTCTTTTTCATTCAGCCTACTTATCTAAAACATTCTTTCTAAAATCGATATACAAAGAAACAAATTGACGTTGAACAAATTGCTAAAAGTAAAGTTAATTTAAGTTAGCTTTCAACATTTCGAAAACTTCCTGGTTAACCTTAACCGGATGCTTCTCTTTTAATTCGTTAATCCATTCCTTCTCTAAAAACTCCTGATAATCGGCAATTACTTGCCCCCTAATCTCGTTTAGCGGCTTAGGTTCGTTTTCGTTAACGCTTATAAACTGAATAAATCGGAAACCACTCTCGTAATTCGTAATAGGTGAAATGTTTTTGTCCCAACTCTGGTAACCTTTCATCATCACGTCGTCGGTGCTACATGCGTATGGTTCAATGGTAAGTTGAGAAATTCCTTCGGAAACAAACTTGTTGGCAAAATCGCTATCGGACAGTTTCGCGCCCTTTTTTGAACTGGCTAACTTACTTGCCTTTTTTATTACATCCTCTTTTGATGAGGAATATATTTTGGCATGAACCCTTTTATCCCAGCTGTAACTAGCAATGTTCGACTCGTAAAATTTGTTTAGGCCAACTGTATCGGACGAAGCTTTTCCCCACACATTCTTATCGGTAATTTCGAAAAGCAGAATGCCATCGTGGTACTCCTTCATCAGGTAGTAGAAATCCTTATTCTCTTCTAACAGCCTATTCTCTTCAAACTGAAGAATTGTTTCATCAACAAAATCGTTGTAAACCCTTTCAACAAAAAGTGAAAAGGGAAGGCTTGTTTGGTTTTTCTGAGCCTGTTCTACCCTTTTTGCCAGTGTTTCAAGATTGTAAGTTTGATTTGCAAACGAAAAAACTTCCTGATTTAACGGAACGCTAGGAATTTCCCATTTCCCACTATACATTGAAGAATCGAGCATCTCAACCATAGTTTTCACAACGTTGGTGTCCTGCGAGAAACCATGTTTCAGTTTCAGCTGCTCAATAAAACTCTTCCTGCTAAGTAACATTCTATTGTCGCGGGTAATTTTATTTTTAATTTCCGGAAGCATCTCATCAAAAGTTCCAACATCCTTCTTATCAATCCGCTTAATAACATGCCATCCAAACCCACTTCTGATAGGTTCAGAAATTTGCTCGTTTTTTTCAAGGGCAAAAGCGGCTTGTTCAAACTCAGGAACCATTCTACCTGCACCGAACCACGGAAGTTCGCCCCCATTTTTTGCTGAGCCAGGATCTTCACTATACTGGCGGGCAAGATTTGCAAAATCCTCGTTATTTAGAACCTGCTTATAAATCATGTCGAATTTCTTCTTTGCTTCCTCCTCCTTCTCGGGAGTTGCATTCTGCGGAACAGCCACCATAATATGGGCAACCTTAATTTGTCCTCTTGCTGGTCGCTTATCGTGAACCTTAACTAAATGGTAGCCGTACCTTGTTCTAATTGGCATTGAAACTTCTCCAACAGGAGTTCTATAGGCAGCACTCTCAAATGGGTAAACCATTTGAAAAACTGAAAAGTATCCGAGAAAACCATCGTTTCGCTTCACCGAAGGATCGTCGCTAGTTGCACGAGCAACAACTTCGAATGGTTCTCCGTTAATAATTCGTTCTCTAATTTTAGTTACCTTGTTGTATAAGGCAACTGTATCTTCGGGAGTTGACTTTTCTGGAACCGAAATAAGAATATGACTTGCGCTCACCTCATAGCGCATGCGCTGGTATGCTTCATCCATTAACATTTGTTCCATTTTGGGGTCGTTGAGGTATGGCTGCACCAACTGCTTGCGGTATCCCGCAAGTTCTTGAGTAAAAGTATTTTCCTTGTCGAGCCCCTGCGAAATTGCTTCAACAACCTTTAACTTATAATTTATGAAGAGATCGAGATACTCGGAAAGCGATTTCTTATCGGCCTCGCTAACCATTTGGTTATTTTTAAGGTATATCCTTTCGAACTCTTCGCTCGAAACCTTCTCGTTTCCAATTGTTAACAATACTTTATTTTTGGAATCTTGCGAAAAAGCTGAAAGCTGTATGGCAACCAGCGAAAAAATAAAGAACCTGCTAATCCATTTCATGGTATTCGGTTTTAGTATTTTTTTGTACATGTTTTAAACAATTTTTAGAATCATTTATGATCTGCTATAATTTGGAGCCTCACGAGTAATTGCCACATCGTGAGGATGGCTCTCGGTAACTCCTGCGTTTGTAATTCTAACAAACCTTGCATTTTTTAGCGAAGCTATATCGGGTGCTCCGCAGTATCCCATTCCTGCCCTTAAACCACCTACCATTTGGTAGAAAACTTCGTTTAGAGTTCCCTTGTAAGGTACACGAGCCACGATTCCTTCAGGCACCAGCTTTTGGATATCATCCTCAACATCCTGAAAATATCTGTCCTTCGAGCCTTGCTGCATTGCCTCAACAGAACCCATGCCTCTATACGATTTAAACTTTCTTCCGTTAAAAATTATAGTTTCACCGGGTGATTCCTCAACACCAGCTAATAGCGAACCGGCCATAATTGTATCGGCTCCGGCCGCAATAGCTTTAACAATATCGCCAGAGTAGCGAATTCCACCATCGGCAATAATTGGTACTCCAGTATCCTTTAACGCAACCGACACATCGAAAATTGCATTAAGTTGAGGAACACCAACTCCCGCAACTACGCGAGTTGTACAAATTGATCCGGGACCAATACCCACCTTAACAGCATCGGCACCTGCTTTAACCAATGCAATTGCTGCCTCGGCAGTGGCAATATTTCCAACTACTACGTCGAGTTCGGGGAATTCTTTTTTTACCAGCTTTAGCATATCAACAACGCCTTTGGTGTGCCCATGGGCAGTGTCGATAACAATTGCATCAACCTTCGAATCAACTAGGGCTCTTATCCTGTCGAACGAATCGGGAGTTACACCAACACCCGCTGCAACCCTTAGGCGACCTTTGCTGTCCTTACTGGCATTAGGATTATCCTTCACTTTGGTTATATCCTTGAATGTTAGAAGACCTATTAACTTGTAGTTCTCGTCAACAACGGGTAACTTCTCAATTTTATGCTGGTGAAGAATTGCTGTTGCTTTATCCAAATCAATCGACTTTGTTGTGGTAATCAAACCTTCTTTTGTCATTATCTCATGAATTGGGCGCTTGAATTTCTCCTGAAAACGCAAATCACGATTAGTAACTATCCCAATTAGCGTTTTATTGCTGTCGACAACAGGAATGCCCCCTATATGGTACTCCTTCATTAAGTTTAATGCATCGCCAACGGTTTCATCGGGTCCAATTGTAATTGGATCGTATATCATTCCGCTCTCTGCCCGTTTTACAGTTTTCACCTGCTTGGCCTGTGCCTCAATTGACATGTTTTTGTGAATAACCCCAATTCCTCCCTCGCGGGCAATAGCAATTGCTAAAGCCGACTCAGTAACCGTATCCATTGCCGCCGAAACTATTGGTGCTTTCAAATAGATATTTCGCGAAAAGCGGGTTGAAACATCAACATTTCGTGGCATTACCTCCGAGTAGGCTGGGATTAGAAGAACGTCGTCAAACGTAAGTCCTTCGTTTACAATTTTTTCAGAAAGGAACGACATGATTGATAAGGTGTTTTTTTTGAGCTGCCAAGTTACAAAATAATGGCTTTCGTACAAACGGTTACCAGCTATTTATAGTGAATTTCATGTAAATTACTTAGCAAGTATGAAACTGATTTTTTCCCAGTTTCAATTTTGAATTGTAGGCTTGATAAAATCTATTAGTTTTGTATCAACTATAAAATTTGGGCTTGAATCAGTTCGAAAAAATATTATTCCAATACTGGGGATTCCAGAAATTTCGGTCGATACAGGAAGAAATAATCCAATCTGCATACGACGGGTACGATACTCTTGCGCTGATGCCAACAGGTGGCGGGAAATCCATAACCTTTCAGGTTCCAGCCCTAGCAAAGGAGGGCATTTGCATAGTAGTAACCCCGCTAATTGCGCTAATGAAGGATCAGGTTGAAAACCTGAAAAAGAAAGGAATAAAAGCCGTTGCCCTTCACTCAGGCATGAAGCGACACGAGATAGAAGTTGCCCTCGATAACTGCGCGTATGGAAACTATAAATTCATTTACCTCTCGCCCGAACGGTTAGGAACCGAACTCTTCAAAGTTCGGTTGAAAAAGCTAAATGTTAACCTCATTGCCATCGACGAATCGCATTGTATTTCGCAGTGGGGTTACGACTTTCGCCCATCGTACCTGAAAATTGCTGAGCTTCGCGAGCTGCTTCCCGGAGTACCCTTTCTTGCCGTAACGGCAACTGCCACACCTCAAGTGGTTGACGACATTCAGGAAAAATTAGGATTTGCGCAGAAAAAGGTTTTCAGAATGAGTTTCGAGCGCAAAAACCTAATTTATTTGGTTAGAGATGTGGAAGATAAGAACAAACATCTACTAAAAATTGTGCAAAACATACCCGGCACGGGCGTTGTATACGTGCGTAACCGAATGAAAACCAAAGAAATTGCCACTTTTCT
>CAZLXF010000122.1:0-9852 GCA_964563065.1 uncultured Rikenellaceae bacterium
AAAATACAGGGAAAGTTGTAAACGGTGGCCCAATGATGGGAAAAGCGCTAAATACTGTTGATGCTCCAGTAACAAAAGGAACTTCGGGTGTTATTGCTTTCCCCGAAAAAGAATCATTGCGTGGCGAAGTGAAACCTGCTTGCATCCGTTGCGGAAAGTGCGTTTCTGTATGTCCAATGGGACTTGAACCTTACTTACTCAATAGGTTAAGCCAACGTAAAATGTTTGAGAATCTTGAGAACGAAAGAGCACTCGATTGTATGGAATGTGGTTCGTGTAGCTACGTTTGTCCCGCCAATCTTCCATTGCTCGATTATATTCGTCTTGGTAAAGCCGAAGTGAACGCAATTATTAGAGCCCGAAAAAATTAGTTCGAAGCTAAAATCTATCAATAATGAATAAACTACTAGCCGTTTCTCCTTCACCACATGTCCATAGCGGGGAGTCGACCAAAAGGTTGATGTTCAATGTGGTGTTGGCACTTGTTCCTGCACTAGCGGTAACCTTATTTTACTTTGGTGTTGGGGCACTTGTTGTAACTGCTGTTGCAATATTATCGTGCCTTCTGTTTGAATTTCTAATTCAAAAATACTTGTTAAAAGTTAAGCCATCAGTTACCGATGGCTCTGCAATTTTAACCGGATTGCTGCTTGCATTTAACCTGCCTAGCAACCTCCCCTGGTGGATTGTAGTTATAGGTGCGCTTGTAGCCATTGGAATTGGAAAGATGAGTTTTGGTGGACTTGGGAATAATCCATTCAACCCTGCGTTGGTAGGTCGTGTTTTCCTTCTCATTTCGTTTCCGGTTCAAATGACTAGCTGGCCGTTACCCGTTGAATCGCGCATGTCGTATATCGATGCGATAACCGGTGCAACACCGTTGGGAATTGTTAAGGAAGGTTTGAGTAAAGGAACTCCCATGTCGCAGTTGGCTGAGCAAATACCTAGCCATATGCAGCTGTTCATGGGAACTATGGGTGGTTCGCTTGGCGAAATTGCAGCGTTTGCGCTGCTAATTGGGTTTGTTTGGTTGCTGTTCACAAAGGTTATAACTTGGCACATTCCTGTTTCCATTATGTCAACCATTTTTGTTTTCACCGGAATTCTTTGGTTGATTAACCCCGAAGCAAACGCCGACCCAATTTTTCATTTGCTTACCGGAGGAGTAATGCTTGGAGCCATTTACATGGCAACCGATTACGTTACGTCGCCTATGCACCCGAAAGGAATGTGGGTATTTGGAGTTGGAATTGGAGTTCTAACAGTAATAATTCGTGTTTGGGGTGCGTACCCTGAAGGAGTGTCGTTTGCAATTCTAATTATGAATGCATTTGTACCATTAATCAACAGATACATGAAACCAAAACGTTTCGGAGAGGAGGTGAAGAAAAATGGCTAAAGAATCGAATTTCACAAATATGACATTGACTCTTTTAGTAGTAACAATGCTTTCATCGGCCTGTTTGGGGTTTGTATACAGTTTCACAAAAGGACCCATTGACGATGCGCAAACTGCTAAAATCAACATTGCTTTAAGCAAGGTTTTACCCGAGTTCGATAATCAGCCTTCCGCAGAGAAATTTACCCGGAATGTTGATGGAGGAACTCTTACATTCTACCCGGCCACCAAGGGTGGCGAACTGGTTGGAACTGCAATCCAAACATTCACAAAGAACGGGTTTAGCGGACAGGTTGACTTGATGGTAGGTTTTCTGCCTGATGGCTCAATTCATTCCGTTGAAGTTATTGCCCACAAGGAAACGCCTGGGCTTGGCGATAAGATGGAATCGGGAAAATCCGATTTCTCTGTTCAGTTCCGAGGGAAAAATCCAGCAGATTTCAAACTCATGGTTACGAAGGATGGTGGCGATGTTGATGCTATTACGGCTTCAACAATTAGTTCCAGAGCATTCTGCGATGCTGTTCTTAGAGCCTACAACGCATTTATGAAGGAAGGAGGAGCCAAATGAATCAAGTAAAAAATTTCACAAAAGGTTTTATTAAGGAGAATCCGGTTTTTGTTCTTCTTCTGGGAATGTGTCCAACCCTTGGAACCACAACCAGTGCTATTAACGGTTTGGGAATGGGACTGGCAACTACCTTCGTTCTAGTTATGGCAAACGTAGTTATTTCGTTGGTTAAGAATGTAATTCCTGCGAAAGTTCGTATTCCATCGTACATCGTAATTATTGCATCGTTTGTTACTGTTGTCGATTTGAGTATGGCCGGATTTTTACCAGCGCTTCATGCACAGCTAGGATTATTCATTCCTTTAATTGTTGTAAACTGTATTGTGTTGGGAAGAGCCGAAGCTTTCGCTTCGAAAAATTCCATTGGTTCATCGTTCATTGATGGTTTGGGAATGGGACTAGGTTTTGCGTTTGCTCTTACTTTGCTTGGAGCCGCCCGCGAAATTTTGGGAAGCGGAAAAATATTTGGAATAACTCTGTTCCCCGATAAGTATGCAATGTTAGTATTTGTGTTGGCTCCAGGTGCATTCTTCGCGCTAGGATACCTAATTACAATTATGAACAAACTTGCCAAGAAGAACTAAAAATACATAAGCCATGGAATATGTAATTATCATAATATCAGCCATCTTTGTAAATAACATTGTACTGGCAAAGTTCCTCGGAATTTGTCCTTTCCTTGGAGTATCCAACAAAGTAGAAACCTCGGTGGGAATGTCGGGGGCGGTTCTTTTTGTAATTACCATTGCAACAATGGTAACCTACCTGCTAATGCACTACGTGCTAATTCCTCTTGGAATTGGTTACATGCAAACCGTAGCATACATTCTTGTAATTGCTGCGCTTGTGCAGATGGTTGAAATTATTCTGAAAAAGGTTAGCCCCTCGCTTTACCAAGCGTTAGGAGTTTTTCTGCCGTTAATAACAACAAACTGTGCCATTCTTGGTGTTGCCATTCTTGTTGTTCAAAATGAGTATAACCTTTTAGAAAGCGTTGTTTTTGCCATTGCCAATGCAATTGGATTCGCACTAGCGCTAGTAGTTTTTGCTGGAATCCGCGAAGCGCTCGATTTGGTTGACTTACCAAAAGGAATGAAGGGCGCTCCCATTGCACTTGTTGTTGCTGGGATTCTGGCGTTGGCGTTTATGGGTTTTGCAGGTATTGTGTAGCAGCTAGCTCAACAATTCAAAATACTTAGCCTGCTCGAATGAGCAGGTTTTTTATTTGTTTGCCAAATATCTAACGCCAAGGTATTTAAGAGTAATTCCGAGTATTGGGATTCTCAAAATTTTCTGCTTGTCCTTCTCGTTATTTTCATTTAACCAATCGCTTAGGGTATGGATTGGTGCGCAAAGAATTTTAGTTTTTGGGTTTAAAAGAATCGTTTTCTCTTTATCAAGCACAATGGTTCTGTCTTTTTTGGGAATAATTCTATAGTACTTTCTTACACGAAAAAGTGGCCTGAAGTATTTGAAGAGCCGTGATATGTATTTTTTCCTGAAGATAAAACTGTTGCATGTTTCGCAGTGTCCGGCAACAATTTTTCCAAAAACCAGCTCGTTACAGCTAACCTTTTCGTTACAGGTTAAACAATCCATTTCAACCTTTCTGTTTGTAGGCTCGAAAATCTTTTTTGACATCGACTTCCTGAAAATAGAGTAGCTAAGGGCAATACGCAGAAACCAGAGTTGAAAGAAAACCAGTCCTACATAAACAAATAGGAAGAAGTTTGAAATTTCGCTATGGAAAAGGAAACCATCGTAAAGACCATGTGCGAGTGAAGCCAGAGCAACAGATAGGAATAATCCTAAATAGTTTTTATGAATCTTTTTGTGAATAAAGAAAGCAATTCCCATGTAACCCGAAAACGACATGTGACCAACGGTGGCGAGAACTGAACGGGTAAAAAGAAGTATGAATGGGGTTTCGGAGCTGAAACTGTAAAAAACATTCTCGATAACAGAGAATCCAAGCGAAACGGCTGATATGTAAATTAGACCGTCAACAATTTCATCGAACTCTCGTTTAATGAAATCGAGGGCGATTGCCAGCGCCAGCAGCTTCGATACTTCTTCAATGAAACCAATTTTGAATATTGCATCGATAATGTTGTAACGCACACTTACAAACTTGTAAAGAAATAGCGATGCGATAACGGAAATTGCTCCGCCAAGCACCATAACAAGTAGAAGTTTTTTGAAGGGTTCCCTTTGGTATGCATCGTAGTTTCTGAGTTTTACAAGATATGCTAGACCAATGAGAAAGGCTAGAATGATAATTGAAAGTTCTTGTAGATAATTCATTTAAAATCTTTTTAACTAATTTTTATTCCAATAACCAATACGTCATCCACTTGCTCGTTGTTTCCTTTCCACTCAAGGTGTCGATTCAGCAGAATTTCTTTTTGAGTTGATAAGGGTAATGATGCAATTTCGACGAAAAGTTCCTTCATTCTTTTAGCCATAAACTTTTTGCCATCGGGACCACCAAACTGATCCTGAAAACCATCGGAGAAAAGGTAGAACATATCACCTGATGAAACGGGTATTTCGTTTCCAGTAAATGGAGTATCGATTTTTTGGTGAATTCCAACGGGCATTTTATCAGCCTTGTATTCAATAAGTTCCCTTTTCGATACTTGGTATAAACTGTTGTTTGCCCCAGCAAACTGAATACGTGATGTTTTTTTATCGATCACAATTAGCGACAAGTCCATTCCATCCTTCGATTTGGATTCCGTGCACGATTGTTTTAAGCTGCGAATAACGCCTTGCCTGAGATTATCTAATATTTCATTGGCATTTACAATATTTCTTCTATTTACAGTTTCCTCAAGCAGCGAAACGCCTAGCATGCTCATTAGGGCTCCCGGAACTCCATGACCGGTACAATCGGCCGCAACTACAACAATTTTTCCTTCTTTTTCGGTAAACCAGTAAAAATCGCCACTAACAATATCCTTAGGGAGAAAGAGGATGAACATATTTTTTTCGAGCCACTTTATTTCCTCAGAATGAGGAAGAATGGCTTCCTGAATATAGCTGGCATACTTGATGCTGTTGGTTATTTCTCGATTCTTCTCATCAATTTCATCGTAAGCAGCTTTCAGTTCCACGTTTCGTAATCGGAAAATTTCTTTTTCCTGTTCCGATTTTTCAATGGCGTGGCTTATTTCAACATTCCGAAGTCGATTTTGGGTTTCCTCATTTGTTAAGTCCTCTTTTGCCTGCTGATACTTTTTGTAAGCATCAAGAGCCTTAACAGGTTGATTGTGTATTTCGTAGTGATTTGAAAGAGCGTTATAAATTTCTACAATTAGCGCTTTTGCTTTCATTTCCTCAGCCATCTCAAGCGATTTGGTTAGGGTTTGCTCCGCAGTATCGATTTCATTTTTTACGCTGTGAATACGACCAATTCCAATAAGGCATTGCAGCACACACCTCTTGTCGCTATTAATCATTCCCTTTTGGTAGCAACTTAGAGCATCGTTGAGATTTCCCATATCCTCGTAGGTGCTGGCAATTCCTAGCATGGTCCAGGGGATTGAGGTCATAAGATTATTTTTCTCCCGAATTTCTAAACTTTTTGAATAGTAGTGAATTGCTTGCTCGTAATCCTTGGTTAGGCGGAAAATCATTCCCATGCGGTTGAGGGATGAGGCAACTCCCGCAAAATCATTTTGCTCCTCCCTAATTTTAATTGCATTTTGGTAATTATCAATGGCTTTATTAAAATTACAGAGACGAGTATAAATCAATCCGAGGATGCTTGCCGCATCGGCTTCAGCATCTTTGGCATTATTTTCTTTGGCATTTTTGAATGCTTTCAGAGCAAGGGTCAGTCCCTTTTCGTAGTCGCCAATACTTTCGAAAAGACTAGCCTGTAAGTTAAGCGTATGGATGTAACCAATTTCGTGTTGATTTTCGTAGAAATATTCTACCAGAAAACCAACCTGTTCAAACGCCTCCATATTCTTCGATTGAAGAAAACACGCCATAGCCATATTGAGCTTAGCATAGGCAACGCCCTTGCAATGTTTCGTCTTTTTAGCCTCTTCCTCAACTTGTTGCGCGTTGTTGAAGTTTTCAGCAGGTTTGCTGTATCGATTTTGCCAGAGAGTTTGGTTGATCTTATCGATTTGCTCTTTTTGGTTCATGGCTTCAGCTTTTATTTTTTCCCTCAAGGGGGTTGTCCAAAAAGTTCAATTTTCTGATTTTCATCACTTTTTTACCCTTAGTTCCTAAAGGGAAAGTGTTGAAAATCAAGCTCCCTTTAGGGCTAGGGTAAAACTGATTTTCAAGCCTAATCACTACAAACTAGACTTTTTAGACAGCCCCCTCTCTTAGATAAGTAAAGTTAACCAATTTAAAACCAACGTTTGCGAAAAGATGCGGATATTTTGTTGACTTTGTTCCCTTTATTCGTAAATTTGGTAAAACAAACCTATTGGCCATGAGCAAAGAAGTAATTGAAACCTATCAGCAGAAAGCGCCAAAGTATAGAAAAATTTTATGGTCACTTGTAGCTTTACTTTTGGTTATTATTACCTTAAACCTTTCCTTCGGTTCTGAGAGTATTATTGCTTTGATTGTAACAGCAGTTATGCTGCTTACGGTTGTTTTTCTGATGCTTTCATCTAAAAAGTACTACAACTGGACCCTTCCGTTTATTGGTATTTTCTTTCTTGGTATTTTTTTTAAGATGAATCATTTGGCAGGAGCAGGGGTAATGATTACAACTTCATGTATAATGGTTTTTTTTAATCTTCTCTTCTTTTCTGTTAAATCCTTTTTTGTGCTAAAGCACAACATGTTTCTAAAGTGGTTCAGCTTTTTTACTGGTATTGCGCTTGCCCTTTTTATGTATTCCTTTATGAGTAAAATTCAGCATTGGCCATTATTCATGCCATTCTGGATATTTAAGTATAGTATTAATCTTATGCTTATAATTCTTTCGTTGGTGCTTATTTTTAAACTACCTGGGCTAAACTTTGCCTCGTGGCAACAGTTTGATCGTATTGTGTTTTACAGACAAATTTTACTGCCCCTGGTTATTATCTTTGCTTTTAACTTAATCATATTTGTCAATCCTTACTTCATTGAAGCAATCTTTACCAGAGGCTGGGAGATACATCCTTGGGGCATGTATGGTATTGAACTTCATGATTTTGAGGGATTATAACCAATTTTATTCTGATATAAGAGTTGCTTTGATAATTTTGTTAATACTATCGGCCGAAAAAAAGAAAGGTTTTAAAATGTTTTGTTCAATAATATAAATATAGTCTTCATTCGTTGAAAAAAATAAATTACCCCCTTTAGTTTCAAAAACTATTAAGTTTCCAATTTCTTCGTTGAATGATCTTGTAGCACAAACTAATACCTTGTCATTCAAAGTGTGTGAATAATAATGGGTTGTAGTGGAGAAATGTAGGTTCTGAAACTCAATATTTCCCTGAGAAAGCGCTATCTGTTGTGACTTATAAACGTAATCGCCAATATCGGCAAATTTCAGATTTCCTCCTTCAACTCTATATCTCCTTGAAATAAAGCCATAATCATTGGCCGAGAATTCGGCGTAACAGTAGGTTGAATCACCCTGGAAAGGAATCAGATCAGTATTATTGAAATTTCTAACAATTACATATCTGTCCTTAGATGATGTGATGATATAATGGAATCTATTTGAAAAGTTTACACTCCAGATCGTATCACGATGACATTTTATTGAGTTGTAAAGGTTATAGTGTTGCTTTTCAGAGTTATAATACCATATTTTTACGGTTGTATCGTAAGCAGCTGAAGCAATAAACTTGCTGTTGTTTGAAACGGACAATGCGTTTACTCTATTTTCATGAGCCTGCAATATTTGTGTCTCCTTCCCAAGCGTATCAATGATTACAACATTATTTCCCTTGTTTGTGACTATTTGGTTACTACTTGTGAATGCAAATGATTGTTTTGGATTTAGTATGTTATAGTAAATTTTTCTTGAAAAGATTTCTGTTCCAGTATTACTGTAGAGTGTGAGCACGCTATCCCCAGAAAGTAGCCCAACAAAACGCTCACTTGCGAAAATTTTTCCTGCGAGTACTTTCCCTTTGTTATGCTTAAAAGAATGTTTAATACAACCTTTACTATCCCATACTATTACATAATTTGCTGAGTAACCAAATATGTTTTCGCTGGCTTTCATGTATTCTGCATGAATAATAGTTTCTGGAGCGGGTTCAAAGATTATTTTATATGCATTCCGAATGCTGTCAAGTTTCAAATTTCCTGTTGGTGGGGAGTAAAGCAAATCGTTGAATGCTTTTAACAGAGCCATTTCAGAATTAATCAGTTTTGCTTTATCATACGAATTACTTGCTTTTATAAGTCTTTGCTTCATATCTTTATGTTGAAGTAGCGAAAGGTTTGCAAGATTTTTTGCTTTGGAAATATTCTCGCTATCAATATAAACTTTTCCCAGTGCTAATACAATTATAATTAGTGCCACTGCCGATAAAAATGTCAGCCGCTTTACAGTCCGGTTCTTTACCCTGATATTCTCCCTGCTATTATCAACAAATTCCTGCAGCTTGCTGCTCAGCTTTACTTGCTTTTTGCGATTTCCTATATACGCAAAGTCGTCGGGAGATAAGTAAATCCCTCGGGTTTTGAAGTTTAAATTCGCATTCTCAATAAACTGCCGCACTTCGAGCAGCTCCATTTCATCTGCAGATATCTTTTCAAATATTTTAGCCGCTAGGCTATCGTGGCGTAGCTCATATCGACCTTCCTCATCCTCGCCGCGGAGAATACGAAGGTTAACGAAATCAACTATATAATCCCTTATTTGCTCCGCTTTCGCATCGGGGTTGAAAACCTGAACCGATTCCGTTGCTTCCGTAACGCTTAGCTGTTTTTTAGTTCCCTTTGCCGATACGAATGATTTTAGGATTGCGTTCGCCAATTCTGGCTTTTCCATCTTGGCTATCTGCTCATTGAGGAATGTTCCCAGCAAATCGGTAATACTACCCGTTTTTTCTAAAAGATTGATCGTAAAAGCGGGATTGTCCCTATTCTCCTCAAGCGAAAGGTTGAAAAGCCGGTCGAGGTAAACCTGTAGATACGTTAGTTCAATATTTGCTCCGCCTTCGCCAAGCCTGTCGAGTAGCGCATCAGGAAAACCTTCGTCCACACCAATTCCAAACTTTTTGCATGGACCCTCAATCACGCTGATAGCGTTTTGTCGGTTCATCCGCTCCACTCGGAAACGGTTCTGCAGCATGCTGGGTATGTACCGCTCCATCTCGGTGAGCGATGCCAGGTACTCCTCGCGGATAGAGAATAGCAACTTGCACGATAGTTCCGACTCGGCAATGCTTTTGATGATCAGCGCAAACTCCTTCCGTTCCTCTTTCGTGCCGAATATAAAAATCTCCTCAAACTGGTCGAACAGTAAGTAAATTGGCTTAAAGTAGTCGAGGTAGATGGAGCGAATTGATTTTAGAATTCTACTCTGGTTGCTCTTGGCTTTTCGGGGTTCTTCTATTCCTTCCACTGCACTCAGCTCATCGGTAAGGCTTTGGATAATATCCTTTCCCCGCCTGATGCTTATCGGTAGCCAGTCGCTATCCTGAAATTTATTTGCCAATCCGCAGTTTATCAGCGAGGTTTTCCCGGTTCCGGAAACGCCGTAGATCAGCAGTATCTTGCTCTCGAACACCTTTTGGTACAGCTCCTCCACTTCGCGCTCGCGCCCGAAGAAGATATCCTTATCGTCCTTGGTGTAGGAATCTAAGAACTTGAATGGTGACTGGCTCATACGCTTCTGGTTTAAGTTGAATACAAACTACAAAGACAAAAAAATGGTAAATTGAAATTAACCTGGCATCGT
>CAZLXF010000123.1:0-7422 GCA_964563065.1 uncultured Rikenellaceae bacterium
GAGT
Source organism: uncultured Rikenellaceae bacterium (assembly GCA_964563065.1). Taxonomy (GTDB): domain Bacteria; phylum Bacteroidota; class Bacteroidia; order Bacteroidales; family Tenuifilaceae; genus DAOSWM01. The sequence continues at coordinate 5 of CAZLXF010000123.1, forward strand.
TCACCATAGCGACCTTGAAAATGACACCAATGCCAAAATAATACTGGGAAATACCTACCATCTTTTCCTTCGACCCGGAATTGATGTGCTGCAATCGGCCGGTGGACTGCACAAGTTTATTTCTTGGGACAGACCCATACTAACCGATAGTGGTGGATACCAAGTTTTCTCGCTGGCTAACAACCGCAAGCTAACGCCCGAAGGAGCCCATTTCCGCTCGCACATCGATGGCTCCAAACATTTCTTCAGTCCCGAAGGTGTTATGGATATCCAAAGAGTTATTGGCGCTGACATAATAATGGCGTTCGACGAATGTCCGCCAGGCACAGCAACCTTCGACTACGCAAAAAAATCGTTAGCACTTACCGAGGATTGGCTTACGCGCTGCATTAATCGTTTCAACGAAACCGAGCCACTGTATGGCTACAACCAAAACCTGTTCCCCATTGTTCAGGGTTGCGTTTACCCCGATTTGCGTAAACAAGCAGCAGAGTTTATTGCGAATCAAAATTCGAACGGAATTGCCATTGGCGGGCTTTCAGTTGGCGAACCCGCTGAAATTATGTACCAAATGGTTGAAGTGGTTAACGAAATACTACCGAAAGAAAAACCACGTTACTTAATGGGAGTTGGCACTCCTGAGAACATTCTAGAAAATATTGACCGAGGCATTGACATGTTCGACTGCGTAATGCCAACCCGAAATGGACGAAACGGCATGCTGTTCACCAGTGAAGGCATTATCAACATAAAAAACCAGAAATGGCAGCACGATTTTTCGCCCATCGACCCGATGGGCACGTCTTTTGTTGATAGCCGTTACAGCCGAGCTTACCTTCGCCACCTATTCGTTTCAGGCGAAATGCTTGGCCCACAAATTGCCAGCTTACACAACCTAAGTTTCTACCTTTGGTTAGTAAACGAAGCAAGGGAACAGATTATACAAGGGAATTTTAAAAGCTGGAAAAACCAGCTAGTTAAAAAGGTAACCGTTCGATTATGAGAAAACTAGGGCTTAAACTCATCGATATCTATATCATCCGAAAATTTATCGGAACGTATTTCTACGCCATTATACTTATTGTTGGCATTGCCGTTGTATTCGATGTTGCTGAAAAAATGGACGACTTCATGGAGAAAGGCGCTCCTTTAAAAGCTATCGTTTTCGATTACTACATGAACTTCATCCCCTACTTTGCGAACCTATTCAGCTCGCTCTTTACGTTTATTGCCGTAATTTTCTTCACTTCTAAAATGGCTTACAACACTGAAATAATTGCCATTCTTAGCGCCGGCGTTAGCTTTAAACGCATGATGTTCCCTTACTTCGTATCGGCTACAATTATTGCCATTTTCTCTTTCTTACTATCTAACTTTATTATTCCGCCAGCCAACCGGGTGCGGCTCGATTTTGAAAATACCTACATAAAAAAACCGGTTCGAAACACCGACCGGAACATTCACCGCCAGGTTCGACCAGGAATTTTCATTTACATGCAATCGTACAACACATACAGCAACGTTGGTTATAAGTTTTCTATGGAAAAGTACGACGATGGCGAACTTAAGTCGAAGCTAATAAGCGAATTTGTGAAGTGGGATACCACCGTAAACAAATGGAACATAAACAACTACTACATCCGCAATTTCAACGAGGAGGGCGAGCAGGTATTAACCGGCTCAAAAATTGACTCGAACATATTTGTTACTCCCGCCGATTTTACCCGCAGGGTAAACGTTGTAGAGTCGATGAACATGTTTGAACTTAACGATTTTATTGCACAGCAGAAACTTCAGGGCGCTGACACAGTGGACTTTTACCTTATTGAAAAATACAACCGGATAGTTTACCCGTTTGCAACGTTCATACTAACGCTTATTGGGGTTTCACTTTCTTCCCGAAAAATTAGGGGTGGAATTGGGCTACACATTGGATTAGGTTTGGCGCTCAGCTTCAGTTTTATTCTCTTTATGCGATTCTCTACCATGTTTGCCGTGGGCGGCAATTTACCACCGTTGCTATCGGTTTGGATTCCCAGCTTTTTGTACGCTATTATTGGCATAGTGCTGTATAGGCTTGCTCCAAAGTAGAAATCGAATTCATTATTTTGTTGCATAATTCCTTTTTGTGCTTCATGGTCAACTAAATGAAAATGGTTAATGAATTTAAAGAATACTTCTCAACGCTACGGCTCAAGGGAAATATTTACGCAATTACACTACGCAATTTAGCGTCCATTTTCATTCTGTTTACATTGTGCCGAATAGGTTTCTACCTGTTCAATGCAAGCTACTTTAAGCTGGTTACACCCGCAAGTTTCCTTACCATGCTGCTTGGCGGGCTTAAGTTCGACACCTCGGCCATTTTTTACACAAACCTACTGTACCTTATGGCAATGTTAATTCCATTTGCCTTACGGTATAATAGCATCTATCAAACTGTACTAAAGTATATTTTTATTGTAACAAATAGCATTACCATTGGCGCCAATTGCGCCGATTTTATTTACTTTCAGTTCACGCTTCGACGAACAACAGCAACGGTTTTCAGAGAGTTTGAAAACGAAACGAATTTCCTGCCACTCATCGGAAAGTTTATGGTCGATTACTGGTACATTCTTTTAATTTGGCTACTGCTTACCGCTTTACTTGTAGTAGTTTACAAAAAACCAGCAAGAGCCTGGCAGCTAAATAGATTTCCGTCGCACATGGTTTACTTTTTTAACGGAGCCATTCTTCTTGTCCTTTCCGTTGGGCTTATGATTGGCGGACTGCGAGGCGGTTTCAGGCATAGCACTCGTCCCATAACCCTTTCGAACGCAGGCGAGTTCGTAAATGAGCCGCTGGAAACGGCAATTGTACTTAACACTCCCTTTGCCATTTACCGTACATTGGGAATAAAACCGTTGCAAAAGGTCGACTTTTTTCAATCCGAAGCGGAGCTAAACAAATTCTATTCGCCAATTCACAATCCGGTAACCGCTGAACCTTTTAAACCATTAAATGTTGTTGTAATTATTCTTGAAAGTGTTGGGCGTGAGTACATAGGAAGTTACAACCAACATTTAGCCGAGTTTGGCTACAAGGGTTACACCCCCTTTCTCGATTCGCTTATTCAGCACAGTTTAATGTTTCGCTACTCATTTTCCAACGGGCGAAAATCCATTGATGTGTTACCTTCGGTTCTTACCTCAATTCCAATGATGGTTGAACCTTTTGTACTTACACCCTACTCATCAAACAAGCTAAACAGCTTTGCAACTCTCCTCAAACCAAAAGGATACCACACCTCTTTTTTTCACGGTGCGCCTAACGGTTCCATGGGGCTTCAGGCTTTTACCAGAATGATTGGTTTTGATGATTACTTCGGAATGAATGAATACGGAAAATCGGAAGATTTCGATGGAATGTGGGGAATTTGGGACGAAGAATTCTTCCAGTTCTTCGCACAAAAACTTGATGAGCTACCAAAACCGTTTTTTACCGCAATATTTTCGGTTTCTTCGCATCATCCGTTTAAGGTTCCTGAAAAGTACGAAGGATTTTTCCCAGAGGGAGAACTTCCCATTCACCAGTGCGTTGGCTACACCGATTTTGCTTTGAAAAAATTCTTTGCAACAGTCAGTAAAATGGATTGGTTTCAGAATACACTTTTCGTACTAACCGCCGACCATCCAAACGAGCCATACTTTCCCGAGTATAAAACGAATTTGGGCGTATACACTTCGCCATTAATTTTTTACAGGCCAAACGGTGAAATTTCAGGCGTTAACAAATCGGTTGCTCAGCATATTGATATTCTACCATCGGTACTTGGCTACCTAAATTACAACGAGCCATTTTTCGCCTTTGGGCGAAATGTTTTTGATGAAAATTCAACTCCATTTGCCATAAGCTACACCAATTCAACGTATCAATTTGTAACCAACAATACACTTCTTCTGTTCGATGGGGAAAAATCCGTTGGGGCATTCAACTTCAAAACCGATAGTTTACTACAAAACAATATACTACCTCAAAATGGTGAAGGGTTTGGAGAAATTGAAAATACGCTAAAAGCACTTATTCAACAGTACAATAACAGAATGATTGACGACAAGCTTAATTGCTTACCGTAAGAATTCTTCCTGACAAAGTTGCCCTGTAACGTTTTAACGGATAGCCGCTACTGGGGTAGCCCAAGCTAGGGAAATAGTAAACTGTATTACAATGCGGACAGGTTGCTGTTCCTGCAGCGCCTGCATCGTCAAGTTCAACCGAGGTAATTACACTAATATGTTGCGGGCAGGTTGCATCGAAAGCGTAGAACTCATCGAGCGAGTAGCGGTATATTATTACTCCGCTTTTTGCGTAACCTTGGTTGGGTACTTTAACGGAGTTGTTAACTGAATTCAGCGCGTTGTATTCAGGCAAATCGAGGTTGATACTAAAACTAACGTAAACATCGGGGACTATAACAGGCTCCTCCTCAACGCAGGAAGAAAACAGCATAATAAAACCTGTGATAAACCCAATAAAAGTTAACTTTGCTGCGTTTTTCATACTACAAAGATAGGAATTGTAAATGAAAAATTTGCGGGAAAGAATTATTGGCTCATTTTTTATGGTTGATTTACAAAGTAAAAGCATTATATTTGGGAAAGTAAGGTTCTTTTGCATCCTGTTTTCGTTTTTGCTAGTTGGATTAGGCGAAAGCTCCTGTGGAAAGAAAATTTTCCCATCGGGGCTAGAAGGGAATCTTGAAGGTAACCAGCGAGAGTTTGCCCGAAACGAAAGGAAACGAAAAAGAACTGCTAGGCGAGCAAACCGAAAAACTGCTAGGCTTGAGCGAAAAGCTCAACGTCCCATGGTTAAGCAGAAGAAGAAATCGTTGTTTGCTCAGAAAAAAATGCAAGAAGAGCATGTAAACAAGCAAACTCCTGAGGTTCAGGAGAGGATGAAACAAAACAGGAAAGACGACAAAAAACGAAATAAACCTAATAAAACCTTTTGGCAAAGGTTAATGTTTTGGAAAAAAAGCAGTTGTAACAATGGATCTTGATAGCATAATATACATAGTAATTGCAATTGGCCTAGCGGTAATAAATGCTGTTGCTCAGAAGAAGAAAAAAAATGCACAACAGCAGAAAGTTACCCAAACAATGAGTACTGAACAAAGCATGGACGAAAGCGAATTTGTTGAGGTTGAAGATAACGATGCCAGCACCATAAAACTTCAAGATATACTCAAGGAATTGGGAATTGCCAACGAAGTAGAAGAAGAAACAGAACCCACTCCTCTAAATAAAGAACCATTATTTGAGGAAGTTGATGGTAATCAAAATCAATTTCAGGGAATACTCGATAGCATTGATAGTAAAAGCGAAACAGAATCCATTGAGAAGTTAGTACCAATAGATAAAACCGAGGATGCCCTTGACAATGCAGAACAATACATAGATAGCATTGGAGAGTACGATTACAACTCCGAGGAAAACAGTATCAGCTCCACGGCTATAACCGATGCTCTTACCGAGGAAGAACAGGCAACTTTTGACAGAGAAAACGCAAGCAAATTTGTAGAGAATTTCAATGCAAAAGATGCTATAATTTACACAGAGGTAATGAAACCCAAGTACTTCTAGTAAAAAGGAAATAATTTCAACAAGTTGCTTTTAAATTAATTTTACGCTATATTTGTATCGTAAAAGAGTTCCGATGTGTCGGGATTCTTTTTTATTTACCCTAATCACAACAAAAAGAATTATGTCTAAGGTAGTTTATTTAACAGAGGAAGGTCTTCAGAAACTTAAAGCAGAGTTGGATCAACTCAGATCTGTGGAACGACCTGCCATTTCGCAAATGATCGCTGAAGCACGCGACAAGGGCGACCTATCAGAAAATGCCGAATACGATGCCGCCAAGGAGGCCCAGGGAATGCTTGAAATGAAAATTGCCAAGCTTGAAGACACTGTTGCCAACGCAAGAGTTATTGACGAGTCGAAAATTGATATTTCCAGAGTACAGATACTTAATAAAGTAAAAATAAAAAATACTGCAACTAAAGCAGTTATGGAATACACCCTTGTTGCCGAAACCGAAGCCAACCTGAAGGAAGGCAAACTTTCGGTAAATACACCCATTGCCAAAGCGTTGCTTGGCAAGGAGGTTGGAGATGTTGTAGAAGTTCAAATTCCCTCGGGAACGGTTAGCTTCGAAGTAGTTGAAATTTCACGTTAAACCAAAATTCTAAAGGCCATGGCTACCATCTTCTCCAAAATTGCCGCTGGCGAAATTCCCTCACACAAAGTTGCCGAGGATGAGCGTTGCTTTGCCTTTTTGGATATTAACCCGCTGGTAAAGGGCCATGTTCTTGTAATTCCTAAAAAGGAAACCGACTACATTTTTGATGTTGATGACGACACGCTCGCTCACATGATGGTTTTTGCTAAACGCATTGCAAAAGCAATTGAAAAGGTTGTACCATGCAAACGAGTTGGCGTAGCGGTTCTTGGACTTGAGGTTCCACATGCCCACATTCACCTCGTACCACTCAACAGCGAGTCCGACATTAGCTTCTCGAAGCCAAGGGTTAAACTTTCGCAGGAAGAATTTGCCGAACTGGCAAAAAGAATTACTGAAAATTTATAGAACATTTTTTTTGAATTATCATAGCAAGCCGGGAGCATATAACTTTCCGGCTTTTTTTATACCTTTATTTCAAAATATTGAACAACTGCAATGCTGGTAAAAACATTTGGAAGCGCTGTACACGGAATAAAAGCAACAACCATAACCATTGAGGTAAGCGTTGGCAAAGGCATCAACTTCTTTTTGGTTGGCTTGCCCGATAATGCTGTACGTGAAAGTCAGCAACGTATTGCTACTGCGCTGGAATCGAACGAGCTAAAAATGCCGAAGAAACGTGTGGTAATAAACATGGCTCCTGCCGATATCAGGAAGGAAGGTGCTGCGTACGATTTACCACTTGCCATAGGCATTATGGCTGCAAACGAGAATATTAGCAGCAACCTGCTTAACGACTACGTAATTATGGGCGAACTTTCGCTCGACGGTTCGGTGAAACCCATTAAAGGGATTTTACCCATTGCCATTCAGGCTCGCGAGGAAGGTTTCAAAGGGCTAATAATTCCAAAACAAAATGCTCGCGAAGCGGCAGTTGTGAACAATCTCGATGTATACGGCGTAGAAAATTTAAAGGAAGTTATTGATTTTTTCAACGGCAACAGTAAACTCGAACCCACGGTTGTTGATACACGTTCAGAATTCTTTACTCATGCCAACGAGTATGAGGTTGATTTCAGCGACGTGAAAGGGCAAGAAAACGTAAAGCGCGCTTTTGAAGTGGCTGCCGCTGGTGGGCATAACCTGATTATGATTGGGCCTCCCGGTGCAGGGAAAACCATGCTGGCAAAACG
>CAZLXF010000123.1:7522-9764 GCA_964563065.1 uncultured Rikenellaceae bacterium
GTTCTGGAGGTAATGCGACAACCGCTAGAGGATAGAGTAATTACCATTTCGAGGGCAAAATTTTCTGTGGAATATCCCGCCTCATTTATGCTCGTAGCATCCATGAACCCATGCCCATGCGGTTACTACAATCATCCCGAAAAGGAGTGCGTTTGCTCGCCCGGAGTTGTTCAGAAGTATTTGAATAAAATTTCTGGTCCGCTTCTCGACCGCATCGATATTCATGTTGAAGTGGTTCCCGTTCCGTTCGATAAGCTGGCGGAAACGCCACAGTCAGAACCATCGGAAGCTGTTCGCGAAAGAGTTATAAAAGCCCGCAAGATTCAGGAGGAGCGATTTATTGAGTGGAAGGAGATACACTGCAACGCACAAATGTCGAGCAAGCAGATTAAACGATTCTGCCAGCTTGATGAGGCAGGAAATTCACTTCTCAAAAATGCAATGGAACGACTTGGCCTTTCGGCCAGAGCGTACGACAGGATACTGAAGGTTTCGCGAACCATTGCCGATTTGGAGTATAGCGAGTCCATAAAACCCGAACATGTTGCCGAGGCAATTCAGTACCGAAGTTTGGACAGGGATACTTGGGCGGGGTAAAACATAAAGCCTGTAATCAACAAAACGGGGATTGAAAATTCAACCCCCGTTTTGTTGCTCTATTTTGTGAATTACTGCTTTATAAACTTAACTACCTTCGATTCTCCATTTACAACCACTTCCATTAAGTAAACTCCAGGTGTTAACGAAGACACATCGAGCGCAGGTGTACCTGATTCATAAAAATTCTTAACGGTTACAACTTGTCCCTGTAATGTGTAAACTTTCAACCTTACATTTGACGGATATTTTTCAAACCCTTTTAAATACAGCATATTTTTTGCAGGATTTGGATAAATACTAAATTTAATACCATCTACCAAAGGCAAAGCGGTTGCTTCCCCTACTGTTAACTGTACAACTTGTGAGTTGGTTGCCAGCGAATCGTCAGCAACCGTAACTGTGAATTCGGTTTCTCCAACAAAGCCATTAAGTACATTGATAGTTAGAAGATTGTCAGCTACATCAAGTTGAAGATCGGAATTATCGGACTCAGCAGAGAAGGAGAAGATATATGAATCGACATCAGTTGCGCTTAACGAAAGTGTAAATTCCTGATTTGTTGCCATTTCAATATCTTCAATCTCGGAAAGCAAAGGTGAGTCGTTTACTGGTATTACTTCCAGCACAAACTGCTGAGCAATGGTTTTTAAGCCATCAGTTACGTAAACAGTTACATCGGTTTGTCCGTACTGATTAGGCTGTGGAGTAAAAGTAACGTTTCGTTCAGTATTCGTAACTGCCTGAACAGGGGTAATACTCACTCCCTCTTCGCTAACAAGTTCCAGATCATTAACTTCAACCGTAACTTCAAGCATATCTGAAGCATCCTGATCCGTTGGAGTGATTTTCAACTCCACAGAGGCATCCTCCTCAATTGACAGAGAGCTAATTGGCGGGAGCGAAGGCATTACGTTAGTAGCCTTATACTTAAGTTTTACTTGATGGTTGGTTGTATTTACTCCATCCGAGGCAGAAATATTCACCACAAAGTTGCTACCATAATTCTCAGTAGGAGTAATTATTAAATCGCCCTGCGAGAAAACAATCTGTTCAACAGCATCCTCAGGTTCAGGGATATAACTAATTTCAAGTTCTGACACTGGTGTTTCCCTATCAGTAACCAATAAACCCGCTGTTACTTGGGTATTCCGGAGGAAAACAATACTATCGACCATGAAAATTTTAGGTGCTAAATTCAGTCCCTCAACCTTTAGCATAAATTCTCTGCTTGTTTTGGTTGTGTCGTCGGTAGCAGAAACGGCCACAACCATGTTACCAAAGAAATTCTCAGGAGGTGTGAGGTTTAATTTTACATTTCCTGCTTCAATTAAGTTGAAGCTTGACAAGGTTCCCTCTAGACCCGTTTCGATGCTCCAGGTAATTTCCTCGTCAGGTGTATCAGGATCAGTGTATTCAATATTTATACTTGCAATCTCGCCCTCAACTACTGTTTGGTTAGAAATGGGGTGGATATCAACGGGTACTTTTCGTGCTAGATTACCAATTGATATTGAATCGACATTGGACTCGGCTAACATGGTACCCTTGCCCCTTGCCCCTTTAAATCCAACCCGGTCGAAGATAACATCGGTGGCGTTACCAGAGGGTTTCCCTTCTATCGCCTTAGTAGGTGCTGCGTATT
>CAZLXF010000124.1:0-9752 GCA_964563065.1 uncultured Rikenellaceae bacterium
CCTCCCATCCTTGAACTTTTGCCTCCGGCAAGAATTACTGCAGTTGCTTTTTGGCGAATACTCCATGTTCCATTCATAACGAAGATTCTTTCAGGCTCAAAATTCCATGCTTTTCCCTTAAATTCAATGATTTTATCAGCAAAACCTATCACCTCCCTGCAACTTCGTTTAACTTTAGTATCCTCAATATTTTTAATAATAATAAACAAATCCGGCTCAAGCACTTTACGAATGGAGTTCGATTCAACAACAACCAGAGCATTCGGTGGAATAATTTTAATCAACGCCTCCAACCCTTCCTGCAATTTATTTTTATCAACCTTAAGCATAAAAACCTTTTGCGCACCTGCCATAAGCATTCGTGATGTATCCTTTGCTAAGTCGAATGCAGTTTCCTCAAATATTTCATAATCATCGGTTAGTGAAACACAAATGCCACATCCATCGCCTCCCTGCGGGCAACTTTCTTCGCGACGGTTGATGGTGACTACTTTTACCCCGTAAACATCAAAGTTTGAAGAATAATTTTTTATCAAACTGCAAGCAAACTCAGTTTTACCGGTGTTCTTGCCAGTTGAGCCAATTACAATATAGCCAGGTAATTTAATCATTCACCAAAGTTGTGCAATTATTTTGACAGAAATAATTTAGAATTGAAATGATTCCAAATTACATAAATGTATGCTTTTTTTAAAAAAACACCTTAACTTTTGCAATCAAATTCAATTTGTATGAATGTAGATAAAATACTCAACGAATTCAAACCTGTTAAGGATAATCTGTTACCCATTCTTCATGGTTTACAAGATAATCATCCGCAAAATTATATTCCCGATGAAGCCCTAAAAGCAACCGCTAAGTATTTAAACATCAGTTTATCATCGGTTTACGGAGTTGTTGGGTACTACACAATGTTTAGCCGAAAACCACGTGGGAAATACATTATTCGATTTTGTACATCACCAGTGTGCTCACTAATGGGATCGGAAAATGTTCTCGATTGGTTTACCCAGTTTTTAGGAATAAAGGTTGGTGAAACGACCTCCGACGGACTTTTCACTCTTGAAGAGAGTGAATGTTTGGGGCGTTGTGGCAAAGCCCCTTCCATGATGATTAATCGGGATTTTTACGGAAATCTTACTCCCGAAAAAATCGAGTCAATTATCCATCAACTCAAAAACGCATAGCTTACCATTATGGTTGAAGAGAAAAGAATAGCACTGAAGAATTCGGGGTTGATTGATCCTGAGGATATCAACGATTACATTCGGGTTGGTGGTTACAATGCGCTTAAAAAAGCACTCGGCGAAAACCCATCATCAGTAATCGATGAACTTACTAAAGCGGGGTTGCGTGGACGAGGCGGAGCCGGTTTTCCCACCGGCACAAAAAACCTTTCAACTGCTGCTACCTGCACCGATTGCGACAAGTACGTTGTTTGCAACGCCGACGAAGGCGAACCTGGCACCTTCAAGGACAGGTCAATAATGGAGACCGATCCGCATATTCTTGTTGAAGGAATGATTATTGCCGGATACGGGATTGGAGCGAACCAAGGATACATCTACATTCGAGGTGAATACTACACTTCAATTGAACGAATTAAAAGAGCAATTGAGCAGGCCTACAGCAAAAATTTTCTGGGAGAAAATATTCTCGGAAGCGGCTTCAACTTTGAACTGGAAGTTAAACTAGGTGCAGGATCGTATTTATGCGGAGAAGAACTCACACTTTTGGAATCGCTCGAAGGAAAACGCGGCTACCCACGAATAAAGCCACCATTCCCCGCACAGAAAGGGCTCTGGGGAAAGCCAACTCTTATTAACAACGTTGAAACGCTGGCAAATTTTCCGGCAATAATTCTGAATGGCGGGGAATGGTACCAAAGTATGGGAACGGAAAAAAGTCCCGGTACAAAAATATTTACAATAAGTGGAGACGTAAAAAACCCGGGACATCGGGAGCTGGTTCTGGGAGCAAAACTTGGCGATATAATTAACAATGTTGCCGGAGGCACAATTGATGGCAAACCCTGGAAAGCCGCCTTACTGGGTGGTGCCGCCGGAACTTTCGTTCCATACTCATTTGCTGATGTTGAAATGGGTTACGACAAATTGAAGGAACGCGGGGCAACTCTCGGCTCGGGAGCAATTATTGTTATTGGAAGCAACAAACCCCTGATTCCAACCCTGCAGTCCATTCTGAAATTTTTCAAACATGAAAGTTGCGGAAAATGTGTACCATGCCGATTGGGAACAAGCTATCTCCACGAACAATCGCTGCTTCTTACCAATAATCCTAAAAAAAGGGAAGAGATTTTAACCAGCATGCTAACTCAAGCGCAACTAATGGCAAAAAGTTCATTATGTCCGCTGGGGCAATCGCCAATCCTACCGCTACAAAGTATTATTAACCATTTCAGCGACACGTTGATAAATGAGTAGGCAGCAAATATTGCAGTTTCAAACTTCAACCAACAATTATGGTTACAATAACAATCGATAGTAAAACCATCCACGCACCCGAAGGCGCAAATCTCCTGCAGGTTGCTCGCGATAATGGTTTCAATATACCTGGACTTTGCTACCATCGAAAGTTGACACCAACCGGCGCATGCCGACTTTGCCTCGTGAAAATTGAAGGTTTACGAGGACTAGTTGCCTCTTGTAGCGTAAAAGTCACTGACGGATTAAAGGTTACTGCTTTTGACGAGGAATTAGAAGAGACCCGAAAATTTCTGATAGACTATCTCCTAAGCGAACACGATGAGTCGTACGATGGTACATACCCTGATGAGTTGAAAGAGTTGGTTTCGCAATACGGGTTAGAAGAAAAAAACTCGCGCTACTTCAAGCCCGTTTGGCAAAAACTTGGATTTAAAAAGGACGATGCCTCTCCCGTATTAACCTACGATCCAAACAAATGCATCAAATGTTTCCGTTGCATAAAAGCTTGTGATGAGGTTCAGGGGAAAAATGTTCTCTCGTTTGACGAGAGAGGAATTCACTCTTTTATTATTGCCGGGAACGGTATCTGGAGCGAAAGTGAGTGCGATGGCTGTGGCGAGTGCATCCAACTCTGCCCTACCGGGGCAATTGTTGAAAAACCAAACCGCGAAATAATCAAACTTGATAAAATTGAAAAGAAAGTAAAAACTACTTGTCCCTACTGCGGTGTTGGATGTCAGATTGAACTTTTAGTTCAGGATGGAAAAATTGTCCGTAGTAACGGCGTTGAAGGAGTTTCGCCAAATGATGGAAGATTGTGTGTGAAAGGTCGATTTGGCTACGAGTTTGTGCACAGTCCCGACAGGCTCACAAAACCGCTTATCAAGCGTAACGGAAAATTCGAGGAAGCCACATGGGATGAGGCGCTAAACCTGATTGCTGAAAAATTTGGTGAAATAAAAGAGAAGTATGGATCCGATTCGCTCGCAGGATACGCCTCGGCAAAATGTACGAATGAGGACAACTACCTTTTCCAAAAATTTATACGAACCGTTTTTGGAACAAACAACATCGACTACTGCACCCGTCTTTGCCACGCTTCAACGGTTACCGCAATGCTAAAATCCATGGGCGATGGCGCAGGCAGCAATCCCATTGAAGATTTCGAAACCGTTGATTGTCTATTCGTTACTGGTAATAATATTATTGAAACTCATCCAATTACAGCCACATACGTTAAACGTGGTGCAGCAAACGGACAAAAAATTATTGTGGTTGATCCAAGGTGGACTCCGTTGGTTCGCTTTGCAACGGTTTGGCTGCAGCCAAAATTGGGAACCGATGTTGCTCTGCTAAACGGGTTGGTTCATATCATCATAAAAAACGGTTGGGTTAATAAGAAGTTTATCAGCCAAAGGGTTGATGGTGGAATGGAAGCTTTTAATCTTCTTAAAGAACTCACCGACAAGTACACCCCTCAGTTTGTTGAAGAAATTACTAACGTTCCAAAAGCCAAACTGGAGCTTGCTGCGAAACTCTATGCAACTTCAAAAACATCGATGATTGCAACCGGTATGGGAATGAGCCAGCAGGTTACCGGAACACACAACGTTTTCAGCCTGATTAACATGATGCTCGTTACCGGACAGGTTGGGCGTGAACGATGCGGTATTAATCCGCCACGCGGACAGAACAACGTGCAGGGAGCAACCGATGTTGGCTGTTCACCAGCCAATTACCCGGGATATATTCCTGTAACAGATGAAGAGAACCGTAAAAAAGTGGCAAAAGTTTGGGGAATTCCTTTCGAACAGCTTTCACCCAAACCTGGGCTTACAACGGTTGAAATTATGCAAGCAGCCTACGATGGAAAAGTGAAGGGAATTTACATTATGGGTGAAAATCCCATGATAAGCGACCCGAATCTGAATCACACCGAGGAAGCCTTTAAAAGAATGGAGTTTGTGGTTGTTCAGGATATATTCCACACAGAAACTACTTCGTTTGCCGATGTTATCCTCCCTGCTTCAACTTGGGCCGAGAAAAACGGAACTTTTGTTAATAGTGACCGACGGGTTCTTCGTGTTCGAAAAGCCGTTGATTGTCCGGGCGAAGCCCGGGAAGACTGGCGAATCATTCACGAAATTGCAAAGCGAATGGGAAAACCCATGCCCGATTACAAAAACGAAGCCGAAATATTTGATGAACTTGCCAGCGTAACTCCCATAATGGCAGGCATTTCTCATTCCCGCCTTGAAGAAGGTAGCATTCAATGGCCCTGTCCAACCATTAATCATCCCGGAACACCAACGCTTTACCTCGATAAATTCAACACACCAAACGGCAAAGGAAAGCTTTTCCCTGTTGATTACGTAGCTCAAACCGAGAAGGTAGATAGCGAATATCCCTACCTACTCAACAGCGGCCGACTGCTATTCCATTACCATACAGCCACCATGAGCCGGAGGACAAAAGCCCTGAGGGAATTTGTGAACGAATCATTCGTTCTGGTTCATCCATTCGATGCAATAAAACTTGGGTTAAAGGATGGAGACAAGGTTCAAATCGAATCCCGAAGAGGCAAGCTTGAAACAATTGTAAGAGTAAGCGAAGAAACTCTTGAGGGTGAAGTTTTCATGCCTTGGCATTTCACTGAATCGCAGGTTAACAGGCTAACTCGTGATGAACTTGATCCCTACAGCAAGATTGCACCGTTCAAACTTTCGGCGGTTAAAATATTAAAGTTATAGACAACGTTACTAAATCGGCAAAAAAAATGGGGTGAAAACCACCCCATTTTTTTAGTATCAAGAAAATTACTAGTACCTCTCACGTGGTTTATAGTGAGTGTGAAGTAATTCGTGTGATTTATGTCCGAGTGGCTCCTTAAGGAAATCTTCGTAAATCTTAATAATTTCTGGGTTCTCGTGTGACTTACGAATTGGTTTTCCAGCATCCTCAGCGTAGATAGCCTCAGCACGTTTGGCACGAATCTCAGCGTTAGTTGGGATAGGTTGACCACCACCACCCAAGCATCCACCAGGGCAAGCCATAATTTCAATGAAGTGGTAACTTGCTTTCCCATCACGAACGCTATCCATTACCTTTTTGGCATTGGTTAAACCGTGAGCAACAACCGTTTTGAGTTCTGCTCCTTCAAGGAAACTCCACTCCGGTTTTACCTTTTCAATTTTCACTGACGCTTCTTTTACACCTTCCATACCACGAACAGGAGTAATATTTAGCCCATCGAAAGGAACTTCACGACCGGTAACAACTTCGTAAGCAGTACGTAGAGCAGCTTCCATAACACCACCGGTTGCGCCAAAAATAACAGCAGCACCAGTAGATTGTCCCATTATGCTGTCGTAAGTTGTTTCTTCAAGGTGAGAGAAATCTAAACCAGCCTGCTTAATCATAATTGCCAACTCACGGGTAGTTAGAACGAAGTCAACATCTTTATAACCGCTCGAACGCATCTCTGGTCTGTCAGCCTCAAACTTCTTGGCTGTACATGGCATAATTGAAACAGAAATAATATCTGCTGGATCAATTCCACGCTTTTGAGCGTAGTATGTTTTAGCCAATGCACCAAACATTTGCTGAGGTGACTTACAAGTTGAAACATTCTCGAGATACTCAGGATAGGTATGCTCAATAAACTTAACCCAACCTGGTGAGCAGCTGGTTGTCATAGGAAGCTTAACTGTTGGATCCTTATCAACCAAAGCCCTTTTGAGGCGCTGAAGCAACTCGTTACCTTCTTCAATAATGGTAAGGTCGGCTGTGAAATCGGTATCAAGAACTGAATCGAAACCTAAACGACGAAGAGCACTTACCATTTTCCCTGTTACCAAAGAACCTGCAGGCATATCCAAATCTTCACCTAAAGCAACCCTTACGGCAGGAGCAGTTTGTACAACAACGTGTTTCTTGGTATCGTAAATAGCATCCCAAACCTCTTCAACGTAGTTACGCTCAACCAATGCACCGGTAGGACAGCGGTTTACGCACTGACCACAGTTGGTACAAACCACCTCGAACATTGGGTGTTCAAAGAAGGTTGAGATTTTCATCTTATCGCCCTTGTAGGCAACACCTAAAGCGCTAACATGCTGTAGCTCCTCGCAGGTACGAACACAACGCTGGCAACGGATACACTTGCTGTCGTCCTTAATAATTGAGGGCGAATACGCATCAATTGTATAGTTCTTATGAGGAACTAAATCGATGAACATTGGCTCAGAAATTTTGTACTCAGCAGCAAGATTCTGGAGTTCACAGTTTCCGTTCTTGTAACAAGTTGTACATTTCGCATTATGTTCTGAAAGAAGCAGGTCAATGATATGTCTGCGTGCTGTTCGAACTTTAAGCGAATTGGTTTCAATTTCCATACCTTCAGCAACAGGCATTGCACATGATGCAGGAAGAGTACGTGATCCTTTCATTTCAACCACACAAACACGGCAATTCCCTGCAACGCAGAGGTCGTCGTGGTAGCAAAGAGTTGGAATGTGGATGTTGAGCTGCTTTGCAGCGTTTAGGATGGTGGTACCTTCGTCAACGGAAATATTTACACCATCTATCTTTAAATTTATCTTTTTAGCCATTATGCATTAATTTAAATGTTCAACACCTAGTAAATCATCTCTTCCCTAAAGTTCTCTACAATAGATGAGAACGAATTGGCAACGCTTTGTCCGAGGCCACACTTAGCAGTTAACTTCATTGACTCGGTAAGTTTAAGAAGCTGGTCGAGATAAGCAGCATGCTTCTCGCCCTTTTTAACAGCCTCAATGCCTCTTAGTAGCTGCTGGCAACCAACCCTGCAGGGAGTACACTGTCCGCATGATTCCTCTTCAAAGAACTCGATGTAGTTCTTAAGAACATTGTACATAGAACGCGAACTGTTGAAAATCATCATTGATCCACCGGTGGGAACTCCTTCAAAACCAATGACAGTATCCTTAAATTTTTTGCGAGGAACGCAAAATCCAGATGCTCCACCAACTTGAACAGCCTTGGTGTCGCCATCGCCAAAATCGTCAACGAATTGCTCAACGGTCATACCAAGTTCAAGTTCATAAATTCCAGGGATTGGAGTATCGCCAGAAATTGAGAATACTTTGGAACCGCGTGAATCAGCTGTTCCTAAATCCTTGAACTTTCGTGCGCCATGCTTGCTAATCATGAATGCATAAACCAACGTTTCAACATTGTTGATAACAGTAGGCTTGCTTCTGAAACCAGCAACGGTTGGGTATGGAGGCTTATTGCGAGGCTCACCACGCTCTCCTTCCATACTTTCGAACAAAGCACTCTCTTCACCGCAAATATATGCTCCGCTTCCCATAATTATCTTGATACGAAAATCTACTTTGATTTCATCAAGAATTTTGTGGAAATCTTCGAGTTTCTTTTCAAGTTCTGGAAGTAAAAAACGGTATTCGCCACGTAGGTAAACGAAACCTTCTTTTGCTCCAATAACCTTAGCACAAACAGCCATTCCACCAAAAACCTTACAAGGAACCTGGAAAAGAATTTCCCTATCTTTAAAAGTTCCTGGCTCGCCCTCATCGGCGTTACAAATTATATAACGCTCGGTTTCAGGCTGCTCGCTGGTGAACTTCCACTTAAGGGCTGTAGGGAATCCTGCGCCTCCACGACCTTTAAGTCCAGATTCGAGAAGCTCATTAATAATTTCGTCCTTACTTTTTGCCCATGCAGACTGAAGAACCTCCTTAGTGTTGCAATCCTGCTCAAATATGAGATCAACACGCTTTAGTTTTGTATTTGACATGGTAATATCTTCGTTTAATGGGTTACTTTTTAATGTATTCGCTGATAATTTCACGCACCTTCTCGGGTGTTAAGTCGGTAAAAACCTCATCGTTGATGAGCATTGCAGGGCCTTTATGACACCAGCCCAAGCAGTTAGTTTCAAGCAACGAGAACTTACGATTCTGGGTAGTTTCACCTACTTTTATTTTCAGTAGGTCCTCAATCTCCTGCATAATTAGATTTTTCCCTTTCATTGAGCAGGTGATTGTTCTACAAACACGAATAACATACTTACCACGAGGCGTAGTATCGAGGAACGAGTAGAAAGTAGCAGTTCCATAAACCTGCGCAGCAGCCATATCAAGCTCGCGGGCAATTTCTGTCATAGCCTCATCGGAAATGTACCTTTGATCCTGAACAACTCCCTGAAGTATGGGTATCAGGCTCTCCCTTGTCCTGCCGTATTTATCTGCAAGACTCTTAACCAATTCTTTAATTTCGGGCATGTTTCTGTGGTTTTAATAGTTAATAAACTTGTGTTATTTATTTAACATTGTTATTGTATTAACAGGCCAACATTTTCGACCTTTTTATTTTGTTTTCTAAAAGTAGAAACGATAAAATTGAGGAAACATGACAAATGTCATATTTTCAGGTTCATTAGTTTGAAGCAACTAATTTAGAATGATTCAAATAAAGAATGTGGAAAGATTATGGGGAAAGAAGAAGTGATTAGTTGAACTTGGAAAAGCACCATTAACCAAACTGCTTATTTTCATTTAATTAGCAATAGTTAGGTTTAAGTTCTTAATGTTTAGCTAACTTGAAGATTATTCTCACTATATTCAATTACACTTCCAACAACTGAGGAATAAGGAAAACCTTCTTCTTTCAAATCTTCAAGCATTTGATTTACATTTTGCTGTGGGCAGCAAATAAGCAGTCCTCCTGATGTTTGAGCATCGAGCAGGAGCATCCTATGATTATAGTTTAAGGTTTTTTGGAAATGGGCTTTCTCCTCCACAAACTCCTGATTGCGGAAGCAAGCACCCGGAATACAACCTAACTCAACAAGTTCCAATGCTCCTTCGAAAAGAGGAACTTGTGTTGATTTAATAATGAATGTAACGTTGCTCCCCATTGCCATTTTTAGAGCATGGCCAAGCAGGCTGAAGCCTGTGATATCGGTTGCGCATTTAACATTATACTTTTGCATAATTTGCGCTCCTTTTCTGTTTAGCAGTTTCATGCTCTCAAGGACTGCCCGGTAGTCCTGATCGCTTACTTCACCAATTCTTTTACCAGCCATAATTACACCAGCACCAACAGGTTTGGTAAGAATTAGTACATCGCCAGGTTTTGCGGCAGCATTAGTAATAATTCTACTGGGATGAACCGAGCCTGTAACGGCCAATCCAAACTTTGGTATATCGTCTACAATTGTATGTCCGCCTACAATAACTCCCCCAGCTTCAATTACCTTATCGGTTCCGCCCCAAATAATTTGTTTAAGAATTTTCAGAT
>CAZLXF010000125.1:0-9751 GCA_964563065.1 uncultured Rikenellaceae bacterium
TTTAAAGGAAATTCAAACATCTATTTTGTAGGCGACAGTTTTCAATCGAAAAACGGGATTACAGAAGGAAGAATTCTTTTAAAAAATTTCCTTGGAGTTTTTTACTTAAACGACAAAGCATTAGTATTGAAAGAATATCAAAAACTTCAAAACGCAACATCCTTCTGTACATGGGGAACCGACATAGTAATTGGTACAAATGATAACGGGTTGAAGATATTTGAAAAGGATTCACTAAACCAGAATATTACTAGATCAGAATTGCAAAATCATTACGTAACATCTGTTTGCACAGACTTTTTTAACCATTTGTGGGTAGGAACATTTGGAGAAGGGGTTTACAGGGTGAGTAAAACAGACTATAAAGTTCTGCCTGAAATTAAAGGAATAGTGAATACCGTAAATATTGATAAAGCTAGAAATATTTTTGCAGGAACACCCAGTGGGCTGATGGTTGTTCAGAGCGGAAAATGTAAATTTCTGGCGAATGAGCCAGAATTTAGGCGGAATATTAGGGCAATTAGCTTTAACAAAGAAGGTAGGTTATACGTGGGTACATTCCTGTCGTTAATTGGATCAGCTTCAGTTAGTGAGTTTTACTCAAATTCGGTAAACATATTTCCTCATGGGAATGGAATTTCGGGTATTATTCCGAATTCGGATGGAACGGTATGGATTTCAACCTATGGTTCTGGCATACTTTTACTTGATAAGAATGGGCAAGTTTTAAAAGAAGTCGAAAATCTTCCCTCTCAAATGGTTAATAAATTATTCAGAGCGGGGAATGGTATTTGGGGTACTACCGATAAAGGGCTTGTTTGTATTGAGAAAGGTGTTAGTAAAGTTTTTACTTCAAAAAATGGGCTACTAGAAAATTACTCAAGCTACATTTTTGAAGATAATGATAGTTCAATCGTAATCGGAAATTCGAAAGGGATTCAGGTTTATAATCCCCAAACCGAACATTTTAAAAGCTTTGTGAAAGGGTTTGAGGGTAGCCGGGTAGTGGCAATTTTCAAGGATAAATCAGAAAGATTGCTTGTCCTTAGCGATATTTACTTACACATTTTTAGCGATGAAAAGTTAATAGCACTAAAATCTTTTCCAATCCTTCCAGAAAGCGACTACAAGTTGAATGATGCAAAGTATTGTTGGGAAAGTAATGAACTTTTTATGGCTACATCAAACGGAGTTGTAGTTCTTAACTTACAGGAAGCATTTCAGCAAAAACAAACTCCAAAGCTATATTTAGCAGGAATTAAATCAGATACTTTAATAATTAATCCCAACAAACAGCATTTAATTCTTGAATCCGACCAGAATACTCTTAATATAAGCATTGGTATTCATTATTTAGGTGATACCAAAAAAGTTTCATGGATGTATAAACTTCAGGGTGCAGATGAAGATTGGTCTCAACCAACCACAAACTTTAATCTTAACTATCCTCAGCTACCATATGGTACTGTTAATTTATGGGCAAGGTCAATTAATCCAGACGGGATAGTAAGTGAGCCACAGCTTTTACTTTCGGCTTATATAAAAACTCCTTTTTACCGAAGGTGGTATTCGCTTGTGGTTGAGATGATAATGCTTACAGCAGCAATTTTTTTGGCAGTAAAATATTTTGCTTTACGCAAAATAAAATTACAAATGCAGGAGTTAAGGATACAACAAAAAATACAGACTGAAAGGCAACGTATTGCGCGCGATTTACATGATAATGTTGGCTCGCAGCTCACCTATATTATTACCAACCTCGATCGGTTATCGAACCAGGGAGATACAAAAGCTGGTGAGTTGAGTTCCTTTGGAAGGAAAGCGATTGGCCAGCTTAGGGAAACAATTTGGGCCATTCATTCGGATTATACAGAAATTGAGGATTTTGTTGACGGAATAAAGAAAATGTGCCTTCAGTATCTTAATGAATGCAACATTGAACATTATATTGAGGCTGAAATTAAGAAAAATTTGAAGTTAACACCCATCCAAACGCTTAATCTATATAGGATAGCGCAGGAGTCAGTAACAAACATAATTAAGCACAGCAGGGCAAACTTAGTTGAAATCTTTATAGTAGTTGATTCAGAATTTTCGATGCGGATAATTGATAATGGAATAGGAACAAACGGGAATCCAAGCAGGGGTTATGGAATTAAAAACATGGAAAACAGAGCCGCTGAAATTGGAGCAAATATTTTGCTTGATAAAAATGAGGGGCAAGGTACAACCATCCTAGTAACATTACCCGTTAAAGAAACTTAATTTAAACATTTACAAACACATGTATTCTTTCGGTTTTATGGGCAGGCAAGTTAACTGACAAAAAATCACCCGTTCGGGTTATTGATTTTAATATTCGATACACTACTTTTACCTAAAATAAATTGAATGCTGAAAGTATCGATTGTTGATGATAATGACCTGATGCGAAACGACGTTGCTCAAAGGTTATCCTCAGTAAATGAGATCAAGGTTACTGGTTTATTTTCTGATGGACAATTGTTGCTGGATAGTTTGGATTCGTGCAAAAAGGAGGAATTACCAGATGTAATTCTGATGGACATTGAAATGCCCACCAATGGAATTTATACAACCAGCGTTGTTAAAGGCAAATTTCCTTCCATTGATGTTATTATGCTAACCGTATTTGATGATGATAACACAATTTATGAAGCCATAAAAGCGGGAGCTTACGGTTACCTGTTAAAGGAGGAACCTTCTGGAACAATTGAAAAAGCAATTCTTGATGTTAAAAACGGAGGATCAATCATTTCACCATCAATTGCCAGAAAGATAATTCGTTTTTTAGCCTCAATCAATAATTTCCCATCCAAAAATAGAATTGAAGAGAATCCTCTCTCGAAAAGAGAAACCGAAATCCTCGAACTAGTTTCCAATGGTTATACAAATCCGCAGATTGCCGAAAAGCTATTCATCAGCTACGAAACGGTAAGGAAACATGTACGTAATATTTACGAGAAGTTGCAGGTTACTAACCGAACTTTGGCCGCAAAAAAAGCGATAGATAATCGCTGGATAAAAGGTTAAAAAATACCTCAATTGGAGTATTGTATGGTTGTTTGCCCAGTGATACTTTTCGGGTACGAAAAGATATCTGGCAACTTCACCCTAAATCATGCAATATGAAAACATTAAAAAACTTATTGGTACTTGCCTTTTTTGCCCACGTATTATTCTGCAATAGTTCATACGCTCAAACACTTGAGGCAAGCAGTGTTACTCCGTTAGCAAAAACATCGCTTAAAGCGAAAAACTGGACATTTGGTTATAACGACGACGGGAGCGCATACCAGGCGCAGTTTATAACCCCCAAAGGGAAGGGGAAAACTATTATTGACACGTATAACTTTGATGCTAACCTGAATTTGGTTGATCAAAAATCGGAAGAGTTTACGGAAGAAGAAGCCGATGTAAAAACCCGAAAGGCGATTGCGACAAAAGACCCTGACACGAAGTTTGACGCGGATAGGAAGCTTCGAGAGGTTAAAACAAACTATGTTAAGGTAGGCATAGGTGCGCTTAACACTATTCTTGAACAAGGAACTTACACAGCAAAAGAGAAATGGGACGATAAAAGTGGAAGCTACGTGTGGGAAATTAGCTACGGTGAGGGAAAGGAAGAAAAGTTAAAAGCAGATGATAGGAGAATATCAGCTCAGTTTTCTATTGCCGATGATCCCGAAGAACTACAAAAGGTTGGTTTCTGGGAATGGGATAAAAGCCAGAAAATGCCATATGAGGTTAAATACCATTCTCCAAAACATGCTCTAACAGTAATGGGTGCGATTAATCCCAAAGTTCAGAAAACTAAGGGAACTAAAATTGTTGATAACCAAAGTTATGTGCTGCAAACATTCTTTGTAAACAACGGAATTTCACTGGCCAATGAGCGGATCATATCATTCAAAGGTCCAAAATTAGTTGTACAAAAGTTAACTTACCCCGATGGAAGCATCGGTGTTCTGTTTGCTCCGCACAATAAGGCTTCGCAGTTAGGGTTCGACCAGTCGATTCTGTACAAGCCAAACGAGTATACTTTCATGCGTTTTGGCGTTGACGGAAGCACAATCGATAGCCTCGATTTTGTG
Source organism: uncultured Rikenellaceae bacterium (assembly GCA_964563065.1). Lineage (GTDB taxonomy): Bacteria > Bacteroidota > Bacteroidia > Bacteroidales > Tenuifilaceae > DAOSWM01. The sequence continues at coordinate 4,113 of CAZLXF010000125.1, forward strand.
TGTCCGGTTAATGCATGGACTCCTACTTTCTATGAGTTTAAAGATGAGTCGCTTTATTTAGCGGGCCCCGGATCAAATGAAAATCCTCAAAAATACTACTGGGAACTTAAGGACAAGAAAGATCACTTGGTAATTATGAAAGTTACTGAAGGGAAGTTAGATTTTATAAATGCAATACCTGCTGCCGATTATACTTCAAAAATGGTAAAACCTGCATCGCAAAAGAAAGGTTTTGAAGGCGAGGTGTTTGATGTGCAGAATGCTCAGTTTCGGGTAAGAAACAATGGCGACATTGTATTGGTTGGCCAATACCAGTACCGCGGAAAGAATTTAGACTACATGTTTCTTCACTTCGATTCAGCTGGGCAACTTATTTCTCACTATACTGTAAAAAATGAATCGCCCGATGCTGGAGAAGTAAAACTTTTCGATAATCCCGGAGGTGAAACCATTACCTGGCTGGTTGTGGAGCCCAAAAAAGTCGACAAAGATTCAGGAAGAAAATTCTGCTATGCACGATTGGCCACAATTAATCCTACGGCAAAATCAATCAGTGAGTTCACAACATTCGGGTTAAAAACCAGCAAGGAGCAGAAAGACGATTATTTTCTGCATCCGGTAGTTCCAGTAATCGTTCTCGACAAGCATCTGGTTTTTGTTGGCAGCGATGAAGATAACAAGAACATTTGGCTGGCCAAAGTTGCTCTTGGCAAATAGTAAATTATTTATAAAACAACGTCAGAATTATTAATCTCTAAAGTTGTTTTTCCAATTTTCCAAACATGAAGAAGAACCTGATTACTTTAATGCTACTGGTTAGTGTCGTTACACTATCACGTGCACAAAATGAGTTGTACATTAATGATGTTTACTTCGATCGGTTTTTTCGAAAAGTAATTATTGATGCTCCTCCGGCCGATGAAGGAACAACGGATTTAGCTGACATTTATGGACAGCGGAATAAAACGGGAATAGAAGGCTATTTGATGCAAAAAAAATATCCTGGATTTGCAGTAATTGCTGAACAGAAATGGAAGAAGCGTTTCAACTGGAACTATGGTTATATGCTTTATAAGCGACCTATGAACGGATTCCCCGATTCAGAGATGATGGGGCACCTTATCTCTGGTGGATTTAGCCTTTACACTAAATACATTCGGGTTTATGCAGGAGGGATGTTTCGTTACGGATATAATCCAAGCTGGGTAGAAACACCCGATACTGCATACTGGGAAAAAGGAGGAGGTTACGCAATTAGTCCTTTCCTTTACTTCGATTTTCCATTTAAAAAATTCTTTTTCTCGGGGAATGCTCTGCCAAGCCCTGATTTTAAAACTTTGGCAAGAGCGGGACTGAAGTTTGGGTTTAGGTATTTAAAAATCAAACAGGATATTTACGCTGATAGAGTAAAAGCTCCATACGGTTTCGATTACGATGGTGGTTATGATTTCCGGTATATTTTTCAAGATCCGATGGGCGGGAATAGCGATGGTTACTACGCAAAGCTGCGCATTGGAAAATCGTTTAGTGTAGATGAAAAATCAGGGCAAACGTTCAAAGAACAAGTTGGGAATAACGAGAATGCATACATACAAGTAGAATCGGCATTTTGGTACGTTTTAGGATTTAACTACCATGCAACCGAAGGTTTTGGTTGGAGAGCTGGACTCGATTTTAAAGTAGATCGGTATAAAATTGTGTTCACCTATCAGAATAAATACGTAATGCAAAGTTCGTTTGGGAACCAACCCGATAAAAACATGTGGTTTATGAGTATCATTATCAACTAACTTTAACCAATAACCAATACTTATGAAAAATACTTTAGCTATCATTTTTTTGCTCTCACTGGCGAGTCGAGCATTTTCTCAGGATGTAGAAATATTTATTGATTCGCGTGATGACAAGGAGTACAAAACTGTAACTATTAACGACCAAGTGTGGTTTGCCGAGAATCTTGCATACAAAGCCGACGAAGGTTGCTGGGCCTACAACGACAGTAAAAAAAATGCAAAAAAGTATGGCTACCTCTACAATTTTCAAACGGCAAAAGAAGCATGCCCCGTTGGCTGGCATGTTCCGAGCGCCGAAGAGTGGAAAAAACTTGAACTATTTATTGGTATTAACGAAGTACAGCAACGCGATTGGGGCAATCGAAAAAATAAGCCTGCAATATCATTCAGATTACGTGCAAAAGAGGGATGGCCAAAAACGTTAAACGGAACAGATGAGTTTGGTTTCAATATGCTCCCTGGAGGAGAAAGCGGGGCAAATTGTTGTTTCGAAAGTATGGGGGAGCATGTTTACTTCTGGACTAGTACTCTCAGTGAATCAGATAACACTAATGCTGTGGAGTGGGTTTTTTACGACGATGGATCAATTGCTGCTTACCAGCATTCTTCGATATACAGGGGACGATACGTGCGATGCTTGAAAGATTAAACACATAATTAAGTGAAGGAGGTTGGTTTATTTGTTAAGTAAATATTTCACCGAAACGCCTCCAAACCCCATTGTTAGGTTTGTGCTGGTAAGCTTGCTAACAGGAATTTGAATAAACGGCTCAACGCACATGCTGCTTTTTTCCCCAAGGGGAAAGGTGTAACCTGCCGAAATGTTTGCTAACCCAAAAAAATCGGTGTGGCTAAAAGCCTTGTAGTTGCTGTCGAATGTGGATTGGGAGTAGGTCGTGTTAAGTTCCCATTCACCGGTTGCATTGTTGAAAACATTGTTTGTATGGCTATTGTAGGCTGTTCCGGTGAAATGCTGGTTAAGGTATACCATGGTTGAACTTCCAACCGAAACGAAGAGTGACTTCTTGTGCCTTTCGAAAACATTAATTACAAAGTTCACAGGAATTTCCATTACTGTAAAGTTAAAACCACTTTCCATTTCAACAACCTCACCTTCGGCGCCATCGATATTAGGAGCATCGTAAGCCAAGTTGTCGAGCGAGTTGCCGGAAGTAAAGGTTTGCTGTGCAATTGCCAATCCGGGGCGGATTGAAATTCTGCTAGTGAGCTTATGCTCAGCGTAAAGTCCTATGGCAACTCCCGGCGATGATGAGATCATCGATTCAACGCTTGCCATCATTCCCGATAATCCGGCACTAAACTGTGTTTTACTTTTTACCACTTCATCTTCCTCGGGAATATTCAACTTTTGAGCAACCAATGGCTTTGCTTCCTTTTTTGCTGCGTTGAATACATTTGCAGAATCAACTTCAACGGAAGTTGAATCAAACAAAGGAGTTTCGGCGTTGGCAATATATACAGCTTCTGGTTCCGATAAAGATGAGGAGTCGGCTGCCGTAACGGTGGGCTGGGGAATTATTTCAGAAATTACAGCCTCCTCCTTTGGTTCGATTACTTGAGTAGGTGTTACTTTTCTGTTAGTTACGTAACTTTTACTTTGGTTTTTGCTTTCTTCTGGAATGATTTCTTTCAATTCTTTTACAGGTTCTTGCTGCTCAACAGGTTTGCTTTCAACTGTTTTTATTTCTTCAGTTATAACTGGAATGTTTGTTTTTTCAGTAACTCTGAAAGTAAAGTATCCGCCCAGCGACATTAGCAATGTAATTGTTGCAGCCTTTGCCCAGAGAGGAATAAGAAAAATTGATTTCGACGATTTGCCTTGCTTCGCACGAAAAGCCTCCCACCCCGCATCAACCAAGTGGTTGGCGTTGTAGTTTTCAAAGGTTTCTTTTACCTTTTCGGCAAATTTATCGTCGAAGCTATTCATTATAACTTTTTACTAAAGCATTTTTACAGTACAAATTTCTAAGTAAACTTTTTGCTCGCGTAAGGTTTGCTCGCGATGAGGAAGTTTCAATTCCAAGCATCTCACCAATTTCTTCGTGCGAGTATCCCTCAATTTCGTGCAGGTTGAAGGTTATGCGTAAATTATCAGGCAAAAGGGAGAAAAGCGAAATTATATCCTCCGCGTTTAGTGCCTCGTCAATTTCTGGTTCGCGGCTGTCGGAATTCGATACTTCATCTACAGCAATGTTTGCGTTGAATTTCCTGCTTTTTCGGAAATCATCAATTGCTGTGTTAACCAAAATACGTGCAAACCAGCTTTTAAATGGCTTGGATTTGTCGAAACTCTTCAAGTTTTCGAACATTTTCAGGTAGCTGTCGTTCACAACTTCCATTGCATTGTCGGTGGTTTTTGCGTACCTAATGCAAATCGACATGGCAAACGAGAAGTAGCGCTTGTAGAGTAGCTCCTGACAGCGAGATTTCCCCGACAAACAACCATCAATAAGTTGAATGTCCGTAAAATCTTCCGTTTTCTTGTTTGTCCAAACCATTTTAACAAATAAATCGAAACACTAAAGATAACTCCATTTTGTTCGATTTAATGTGTGTCCTTCAACCAATTATTGCAAAGAACGTTTCAATGAAATTTACAAAAAGAGTTTAGCAACAATCTCAAATTTTCCTTACCTGAAAAGGAATCCAAGTTTCAGTTCAAATCGGTTAAAGTAAGTCACTTGCTCTCTAGCCGAAGTGCTACTCCACCAGTAGTTGTAACGGCTTACGGTTACCTTTTGGTAGCGGTAACCAAGCCCTAGTGTTACCGCTGCTCTGTTCCAGGTAAACATGGTTAAGCCAATGCCCGCATTGAATAGGAATCCTCCTTTAGGGTACGAATCGTTGTACATAATATCGGTTGTGTAGTAAATTGTTTCCTCATCAACCAGCGCAAAGCTGTAACCGGTTCGCAGGTAAATATTTGGTGAAACTCTCCAGTTGAACGGATGGTAGCAGATATCAGCATAAAGCGGAATAAGCGGAACATCGAAACTTTCAATTCCAGATCCTATACCCAAGCTAAACCCTTTTGAAAGTTGAAACCCATTTGAAAGTTGAAAACTCATGGTGTAGGTGTCGCCCCAATCGTTTTTTCCAGCCAGAAGGCTGGAGGTGAAATGGATATAGTAACCTTTATCCCATGGGTTGAACTGCTCAGAAATGTAGTAGGTTTTTATGGAGCTAACCTGCGATTTGTTTACAATAACTTCTTGAGGCTCTATAATTTGAACTTTGTACACACCCATTGAATCGCTAACGATGGTTCCCGTAACTTGGGAACCATCGTTGAGTAGTAGGGTTTGTGTGCCTTTTCTTTGCGCGAAAAGGGGAAATGACGTTAGTAAAAATAGGAGCAAAACAATTTTATTCATGCTACTTCCTTTCAATAATTGGTAAATGGCTAAGCAGTGTTAAATTTTCGGGGTTGCTGTAATCGTACTGGTAAATTCCATCGGCTCCAATTAGCATTAACACTCCGTTTACTGGTATTACATCAAACGTATTGAAATCGGGGAAGTGGGCAATTTGGTTTGTAATTATTGCCATCGGGTCGGTTTTGTCGTAAACTTTAAGTCCAGCATCGCCATCGCATACGAAAAGTAAATTATTATCAACTCCCAACCCGTGAGGGTTGAACATTGGGTAGGATTTTACCAGGTACGGATTTTCGATGGAAGAAATATCGATTACTTCAAGCAGATTATCGCCTCCTCCACAAACCGTTCCGGTGCGAAGGGTAACGTAGGCATATTGTTCGTCAACCACAACCGGGTCGCAGGCTGTAATGTGGTCGTACGATGAAATTTCGCGAGGAGTTTCGGG
>CAZLXF010000126.1:0-5556 GCA_964563065.1 uncultured Rikenellaceae bacterium
CAACGCCTGTTTTGCAAATTCCCTGTCGAATCCTCCCATAATGTGGGTTGATAAACCCATCGATTCTGCTTGAAAAACTAAATTGGCTTCTGCCAGAGCGGTATCGTGAAGCGCATAAAAATTTTCTGAACCATTACGGGTAACGTGCGTTTTGGCTGTAGAAATAATTAGTAACGAAGCGTTCTTTGCCCATTCTTGATTTGCAGGAACTAAAATGCTAAGCATGTTTTCAAATGCAGCAATGTTTTCCCTACTTGCGTAGAAGAATTGCCAGGGTTGCTCGTTGTACGACGAGGGAGCCCAGCGTGAGGCTTCAAAAAGAAGGTGGATTTGCTCACTTGTCAAAGGTTTGGAATCAAACGCTAACTCACTGTTTCTATTGGCAATTATTTTATTTATTGCATTCATGTTGTTATTGTTTTTTGTTTAAAATATTAAACAAGATATTTCTGCTTTGGTTCAAAAGAATATAAATATACAGCAAAATAGCAGGCTGACCATATTGTAATCTTCAATCATGTTGCTTAACATAATGCCAATCAGGAATAAACTATTTGAAAAGTGAAAAACTAGAGTTAAGATTGTGATAAAATTTTTGAAGTAGAATCATAGAGTTAAATAATTATAAATCAAAACCATACAATTATGAGTAAAATGACCAGTAACGACTACATGGCTCGTGAAGATAAGTACGGAGCACACAATTACCATCCGCTACCTGTGGTTCTTGAAAAGGGCGAAGGTGTTTACGTTTGGGATGTTGAAGGTAAAAAATACTTCGACTTTCTTTCTGCATACTCCGCTGTGAACCAAGGACATTGCCATCCAAAAATTGTGAACGCAATGGTTGAGCAGGCTAAAACTCTTACTCTTACATCTCGAGCATTCTACAACAACGTACTTGGCGAGTACGAAGAGTTTGTTACAAAATATTTTGGCTACGACAAAGTATTGCCAATGAACACCGGAGCCGAAGCCGACGAAACTGCCATTAAACTTTGCCGCAAGTGGGCTTACATGAAGAAAGGTGTTAAGGATGGCGACGCAAAAATAATTGTTTGTGAAAACAACTTCCACGGTCGTACAACTACCATCATATCAATGAGTACCGATCCTGATGCTCGCGATGGTTTTGGCCCATACACTCCTGGTTTCATTACCATTCCTTATAACGATTTAGCGGCACTGGAAAAAGCGTTAGAAGATAAGAATGTTGCTGGTTTCCTAGTTGAGCCAATTCAGGGTGAAGCTGGCGTTTTTGTTCCTGACGCAGGTTATCTGAAGAAAGCTGCCGAAATGTGCAAGAAGAATAACGTTCTTTTTATTGCCGATGAGGTACAAACTGGTATTGCCCGTACCGGCAAAATGCTTGCATGCGATCATGAAGGTGTTCGCCCAGATATCCTAATTCTAGGTAAAGCAATCTCCGGTGGAGTATTCCCCGTTTCCGCCGTGCTAAGCAACGATGATATTATGCTTTGCATTAAACCGGGTGAGCACGGTTCAACTTTTGGTGGAAACCCCATTGCAAGTAAAGTTGCCATTGCTGCCCTTGAGGTTATTAAGGAAGAGAAACTTGAAGAAAATGCAGAACGTTTAGGTAAAATTTTCCGCGATGAGTTTAAAAGTATCAAAAGTGATATGATTGAACTGGTTCGTGGTAAAGGACTTCTTAACGCAGTTGTTATTCGCAATAAGCCCGGCAAAACTGCTTGGGACGTTTGTGTTGCTATGGCAGAGAATGGCGTACTGGCAAAACCAACCCACGGAAACATCATCCGTTTTGCTCCCCCGCTTGTAATTACCGAAGCTCAGCTTCGCGAAGCAATGGATAAGATTAAAGAAGTTTTCAAGAAATTTGAATAGATAAATAGTATATTCATCAATAGCGCATATCTTTGGTATGCGCTATTTTTTTACTATGAAAAACAAAATTCTACTAGGTTTCCTTTTGCTGCTGCTCTCAGGTTGTTGCTTCGAAGACGATGTTGAGGTTGCGTGTTATAGTATTGCAGATGAGGAACTTTCGTTTATTCCTTACACTCTAAACCAAGACCTGAAATTTAAACATTCCAACGGATTCGAGTTCTCTGCCTATGTTGATAACATTGAAACGGAATGGGATCAATACTACGATTTTTGTGAGTGGTTCTGTTGTGGACAGGAGTACTTCTCGTATGAGGTTATGCGGGTTTACATAAATTCAACATACCCAAGTTTAAACATGCGAATTAGACTTAACGAAAGTTACTATGGCGATTATCATCCCATGAATGTGCATTTCGATATTAACCATCGACATTTTTTGTCAATCCCCTACGATAGCACAGGAACCTTTGTACTTGATTATACCGATGCAATTCTGCACGATTCGGTTGTGCTTAATAGCAATACTTATCGTTGTGTGGTGGAAAAACCCTTCGATTTCCATATGTTTACCGACGACTCAACGGTTGTGGTTCCACAATCAATTCTTTACAGTAACTATGGGCTACTCCAAATAAAAATGAGCAACAATGAAACGTATACAATTCAGGAATAGCTATTTGGTTGCTGCCGTTTTATTTGCCATAATTCTATCGGGTTGTGGAGAACCACTTGAAGGAACCTTCAATATTTGCGATGATGCAAAAAAGTTTATGGTCGACACAACCATAACTTCGTTTAACTTCGTCGATAATTACGGTATTACCGAAAGTTTCTACTTGCACAACCGAACCTGGTACGAGCAGCACTTGTACTACTACATTTCAGGCGAAGCCTACTTTCAGCATTTTGGAGCAGCCTACTCATCAACATTGAACGACTACTTTTTTATGGTTACCATGCGTGCCGACGAAGAGGATACATACATGGAAATTGAGTGGAACCAGCGTGAACGTTTCGGTTACTATTTCTTGCAGAACAAAATTGAAGCAACGCCAAAACCTAACATGGAGTTTCTTGATTCACTCGTTGTACAAGAATTCACCTACTACGATGTAATAAAAATTGATTACTCGCCCGTTGCAAGCCAAAAAGATCCGCTTACTCCAATGGTAACGTACTTTGCCGCTAAGTATGGGCTAATAAGATTCGATGTTAACGATAGTATTTGGCTTGAACGAGTTAACCAGTAGCAAAAAAAATCAAAATTCATGGTTTTGAATTTTGATTTTTTTTCACTGACGAACTACCAACTATTCCCTAACCTTCCAATCTTTCCAGTTCTTCTCAACGCTAGGGCTAATGTTTGTTTGCGGATTCTGCTCTTTCTGGTTCACAATAACTGAACGAGTACCAACGCTGGTACGTAAATAGTCGGACATTTCACCATAGGTGATATTCCCCTGGGTTTCTTTTAGAAGTTTTAGCACGTGGTAGGTAAACATGCCGTGGCTCTTGTCTTCCCAAGGCATTGCCGACTGGTCTCCGGAAGCTGCCGCAAAAACAACAAGATTACCGGCAAGTGGATTTTCCTTTGGACGAACCTTTACAGCACGCGCAGCCAGAAGTCCCTGCTCACGACCGCCTCCACTAAAGCAAGCATCGAGAAAAACGGTAACCCGTTTTGTGGGGAACTCGGTTAGCTTGGCGTAAAAATCGGTAAGTTTTATGGCAAACTGTAAATCGGAGCCGCTAACATCAACCGGTACAAGGTAGGGTTCCTGCGTTTTTTCATCGGGGAAACCGTGGCCAGCGTACATTACAAAAATTTCGGCTTTGCCTTCGTTAACTTTAGCAATGGTGTTAATTTGGCTAATTGCCCTGTGCATTTCAATTGCCGAAGCATTTTTGCGGAAAATTATATTGTCTTCAGGAACTCCCAGCACATTCTTCGCATACTCCTTAAAAGTTTCAGCATCGTGAATGGCGAATTCAACATCCGACTCGGTTTTCAAACCTCGCTGGTACGATGAGTAGTCCTCATTCCCAATAATTAGCGCGTAACGATTTGGATCAGCACCGGCAACTTTGGGAATATCGATGTCAACATCCGATGGTTCAATGTTTTTTTCTTCAATGTTACTTGTCTGATTTCCAAATTGAGCGGTAGCAACCATGCCGCCAATAGGTCTGCGACTTTCAACCGTAAAGGTTGAGCGCGATGTTAAACCTTTGGTGTCCTCGGCAACAATGGTAATAGGACTTTCGTATCCGTACTTTAGCATTAAATCTACAACGTAGGTTGAATCGGTAACTTGTTGTGCGGGAAGGTTGTTTACGGTTACTTTCCCAACGCCGGAGTAATCGGAAACGTTAAGGGTAACCCTAACGGTTTCTGCTTCAATAATTGGTTTCATGCCCATATCAACCCCTTCGGGGCTAACAACAGCAATTTTTGGTGGCGTTTTATCAATTAGTTTCGAAGCATCAATATTATTTGTTGCTAGGAATGTTCGGGGTCGAGCCATTACAAACGATTCACGATTTGTTGCGCTGGCTGCAGCCGTTGCCGATGAGGCAACAAAAAATGGAAATTTTATTGAAATGTCACCACCCTTAAATCGCTCATCAAGAACGAATTTAAGGGTAACCGTGTTGTTAAAAGTAATAATATCCCTTTCAACGCTGGGGATAAATTTTAGGTAGGGCGTACTAAGTTCCATCCCTGCAGGGTCGAATCCAATAACCGACTGCTTGTCGGCAATTGCTTTCAGATCAAGGTCAGTCCAGTTTACAATAAGGTAAACATCCATCTGGTTTTCCTTGATATCGCTGAAGCTAACGTTAACAATACCGTTCTTTCCGCTCTCGGTTGAAAAAACCAACCTCTGGGCACGAGTTGCTTGTATGGAAATCAAGCAAAACAGGCCCACTCCCAGTAACTTTAGTATAGTTTTCATGATGTCAGGTTTTTTTTGGCGTATATTATACGTAATTCTTTAAACAACTGTTTCAAAATCCACTAAAAATTCTGTAGTAAACTCCAATTTCTGCACCTACGGTTAGTATGTTTGTTTTGTCACCATCTAATCCTGTAGTAGCATAGAAATCGAACGGATGGCGCGATTCGTAGTACATTAAATCGGTAAGGCCAAAGGTAGCATTAACACCAACCCGCAAAGTAATATCACGGTACACCATAAAGGAAAGTCCCATGGAAGTAGCAACAGAGAGGTTGCTGCTTGGAATGTTCATATCTTCTTCGGCAGCGTTAAATTCTTGTGTGGAAAAATTATACTCGGGAATATTCTCGAGGGTAACGTTATATTCTGGATAGTATCCCTTTACTGATGCCGAGCCATCAAGCGTATAGGTAGCGCTTCTTAGTTTAGAGTAAATGGCACCTATGTCGAAGTAAAAACCTGTTTTTCCCTTACCTCCACGAAATTTTAGGAAGATTGGTATGTCGATTGAATTTATCATATTCAACTCCTGAAGCTCCGAAATTGAGAATATTGGGTAGTACTCATCGTTGTCATCATCGGTTACAGGGTTTGAAAGTTGATTATTGTAATTATCAATTTTCAGTGTAGTTGAATATTTTCCAAAGCGAATTCCTGTCCCCACTCCAAACCCTTTAGTTATCATGTAGAAAACCTCAATGGATGGAAGCATATTGTTTCCATTAAC
>CAZLXF010000126.1:5656-9710 GCA_964563065.1 uncultured Rikenellaceae bacterium
TCGCCCTCCACCTTTTGCGGTAGCAAATCGTTAAAAACAATGTTCTTTGGCGTTTCTATGAACATTCCCTTCAGTATGCCAATTTTCCCTAAGTCAACCTTCCCTTCGCTGTTGGTAAGCGATGCGACGTTGTTGTAAGTTTTCATTAACTTTTCAACTTCAGTTCGGAAGGCTTCCTTCTGAGCATCGCTGATTGGTTGCGAGAATACTGAAACCGATGCTGTAGCCAAAATGGCTATAAGAGTGGCTAGCTGCTTTGTAATGAGTTTTATTTTCATGGTCATATCTCTTAAAATCAGTATATTGTCAGTTTTGCATTGATTGCCATTTCTCCTTCAACCTGTAACGAAACAATGTAAATTCCCTGCGGTAGGTTAGGGATGTTCAGCTGCTGCTGGTACAGGTAATCGGTTTTTTCAACTTTTTGCTCGAATAGAATATTTCCAAAGCTATTCGATACGCGAACAACGGCTGACCCAATTCTTTCTCCCAAAGCCTCTATGGTAAAGTTGCCCGATGAGGGGTTAGGGAAAACGCTAAGCACCGATTCGGCCATTACGTAAGTATCAACTTGCAACGGATTTGAGGTTGTTGGACACAGGTTTCCGTCGGTAATTTGCACGTTGTATAATCCCAAATTGTTGCGTGCAACAACGTATTGTGCGGTTTGTCCGCTGATTACGCTGCCATCCTTATACCACTTGTAATTCATATCGGGTGTTGTGCAAATAAGAATGTTGATTGAACCCTTACGATGAATTTCGGGTACTTCGGGTGCAGTATTTGAGTTTACCTGCACTTCTAACGATGAGGAAACCGGGCATCCACCGTCACCAGTTTCGTTTATACGAAGCAGCTTATATCCCGCTGAACCCCAGAGAACTAATGCAGCCTGACTTGACTCTGCTACAATGCTGCCCCCAGTAACTTCCCATTCGTAAGTGTCATCGGCAGGTCTGCTAAGTTTATATAGAATCTGGGAGTTTGTACAAACATCGGTTTCGCCGGAAATTTCTATATCAGAAATTGTATTGTAAACGTAAACATCAAGGTAGCTCGACCATTCGCTGTTGCAGGTTCCTGAAACTCCACGAACGCGAATTTGTGCTTCGCCCGAGAAGGAAGCATCCCAAGTAACTTGGGCTGTTTCGGAAGTAGAAGAAGTGATGCCTGCGCTTGCAGGATTTATTTCCCAAACGAAGGTTTCGGCATTTTCGGAATAGGTTGTGTATGTTGAATTACCTCCCCCGCATACACTTTGCGATCCGTTTGGTTTGTTGGCATATATGGTATAGGAGCAAGCGGTTCTTAGCTCAGTTACCTCCGATGCGGTTTGTCCAAAAATATTTTCGGCCACAAAACGGTAGAAGTATGAGGTGTTTTCGGTTAAATCTTCAACAGTAACTTGAACGGAATGGTTTATATCACCGAAGTATGTTTCAGGTAAAGGTAACTCGCTACCTAAATCTGAGGTTTCACCAAATTCAAGCCATACGGTAGTTTCAAAATTATTTGGGTTAACTAAACAACCAATAATCGCGTATGTAGTTTCCACCTCGTTTACTTCAGCATCGGAAATATCGGGAGCGCTTCCAACATCAATGAAGTTTTCCTTAATAAAAGTGTATTCTCCTCCATTAAGCGTAAGGGTTACGGTTTTTGAACCTACAGAGGAATAACTAACATTGTGTGGGCCATACCCTTCAGCTTGGGAAGGTGTGGCTCCTTCGCCAAAAGTCCACGACCAGCTGTTTATCCCGTACAAACTGGGTGCTGATATTGAAATTGTTTGGCCTTGAGATATAACCAAATCGCTGGCGTTTATAATTCCCCAGCTGTCGCTCTGGTCATTACTATTGTCAATGTAAATTGCTCTGTTTGGGATACCATCCCATTCATCGTAATCCCATGGGTTGGATTGGTTGTTGAAAATAAAATATTTGTACTGAAGTTCGCCTTGATTTAGAGTAAGGTTTATTGTATACAGAAGTTGATTGTTAGATTCATTGTTTGGATCGGGAGTTAACTCAAATGTATCGTCGGAGCCGGGGATTGGCCAGTTATTTTCTTCGCTAAAGCTGCCGCTTATAAATACCCTGTCGGTTGTTGGGTCGAAAGTGCCAGTTACCAGAGTTCCAGTACCGTCGTCGTAAAGGTAGGTTGCTCGTTCCATGTTAATTACGAACGTTTTAGAGAAACCATTCCCCTCTGTTGTAGTAAAGCTAAGTTGACTGCCGTAACTAGTTCCCGATGAATTGGTTGCGTATGCTCTTGCGTAGTAGGTTGTGTTTTCTGTTAAGCCGGTTAGGTTTGTGTCGAAAGTTCCCGTACCAGTTCCATCGTAATCATTTGTAATGCCATCGTAACTATCAAGTGCAGGGTTCTCCCATGTTGCCCAAACAACGCCTCGTTCGGTGATGCTATTGGCACCATCGCCTACTACGGAGTAGTTTACGGTTGCCGTTGAACTCGTTATGTTGTCAACATAGTTTGTTGTTACTTCAGGGAAACCCGAAGGAACGTAAACTATATTATCAACCCAGCCGCAGTTATCGCCGGCGCGGCCAGCACCATCCATAGAGTAATCCCAAGTAATATTATAAGTACCTTCACCCAATGAATGCTGAACGTATTGCCAGTCAACCTCGCCCGAAATTTCGTAGTAAGGTGTTCCGTTTATGTAAACTCTTAAATAATCGCTATTCTCTTGCGATGAAACTTTGTAGTAGAAACTGAGTTCTCCGGGACCAGTAAGGCTGATTGTGAAGTTATTATACATGTTATCCTCCACAAAACCGCTTCGAGCTGCGTTGCCGTTAACCACGCTGGTTGCAGCTTGTCCGAACCATTGAGTTTCGTTAGTTCCAGCGTAGCTGGAGGTTGCAATTGAGAAGTCGCAATTATCCAGTGCTGTACACAAGGCAATGTCGGGAGGGGTTGTAAATGACAGAACATCACCATAGCCCGTTCCTGCGGAACTCATTGCAAAAGCTCGGTAGTAGTATGTTGTATTGGCAGTAATTGGTTCTAGCATTGCGTAAAAATCGCCAACTTCGGTTCCTCCTTCGTATGTAATTCCAATGTAATAGTCGATGTTTATGTCGGAAGTATACCCCCAAATAATTCCCCTGTCGGTTATCTGAAAACCGTTATCACTTGTTACGCTTCCTCCTGCTTTAGCTGCGCGGGGTGTAACATAAAAATTATCAACAGAAAAGGTTGAAACTTGAGGAGGAAGTTCATTCTCTTCTCGAAGTAGGTATGGGTAACCACTATTTATTGTGTAGTCGGAGTCCTCGCCCCAAATACTTGAAAAATCCCAACCAACGAATGTGTTGGAGGAGTAGGGTGATGACATTTCATCGGTAGTTCGGCTTTCGCCACCAGCGGATGAAGTTTGGCCGCTGGTTTGGGAATCCCAGTAGCTGTTGTTTACGGTTAGCTGGTAGCTGTAGCCCACCATTCCGCCAGTGGCGGAGTTACCGGTTACGCTTCCTGTGCTGTAGCAATTTTCAATTATACTCCAGGTTCCTGAGTTGGAACTGTAGCCCACCAAGCCACCAATATTGCTCTCTCCTTCAAGGGTACAACGGCTATAGCAATTGTATAGGTTAGAGGAGTATAGCCCCCCAACCAATCCGCCAAAGTACCTGTAGGCGTTTATGTAGCCGGTACTGTAACATTTTGAAATGTTTGTGGTTACATCAACGTAGCCTACCAGCGCACCAACGTACTCGTAACCATAAACGACAGCATTAATTAAACCCACGTTCTGAATGGTTGCTTCCCTTACCTGCCCAAATAATCCTATTTTTGAAGTTTCGCTATTGCTAATTGTAAGATTTGAAATTATATAATTTTCTCCATCGTAGTGGGCACGGAAACTATTTGTAAGATCGTAACCAATGGGTTGCCACTCAATACCGTTTAGGTCGATGTCGTTAATTTGTAGGAAGTACTTATCGGTATGGCTAGAGCCAAGGTAGTTGCGAATATTACCGAGCTGCTCGGCGGTAGAAATAAGCCACGGATCGGTTTCGGTACCTGAACCTCC
>CAZLXF010000127.1:0-9488 GCA_964563065.1 uncultured Rikenellaceae bacterium
TCGGTATTTTGCTTGCTTTGTGTTAGTCCTCCAACGGCAAATCCACCTTTACTAGCCTTGCTTGAAGCCGATTCAACAAGGTTAAAGCGTATGCTATCAGGTTGAAGAGTGAAATAGTTAATTTCTTCCTTGCTTTGGGTTAAACCTCCAACAGCAAATCCACCTTTCGAACCCTTTGCCTGTTCATCGCCTGTAACGTAGAACCTTGCACCCGATTCGTATACTGCAAAAACAACTTCGTTGTTGGAGTTTGTAACAGTAAAAATGGGTTGTTCAACATCGCGACCAACTTGCGAAGCAACTGCAACGGTGTTTGTATTTAAGTTTATTTGGTTTGTTGGAACCCATGCTTCCCCATTACTTGTAACAGTTTGTCCGGCAATGCTTTCTCCCCATATTGCGTTACCTGCCCTAAGTGCATATGGAACCGATAGTATTTGTGAAATGCCCAGTGTAGTGAAGTTGGTTTCTCCATCTAATTTAACATCGAGTTGGATAAAGACAGTTTCTTCCCATGGAATTTCACTAAATGTTCCTGAAATAACTGTTCCTCCTCCAATAATCAGTGAAATTACTCCCTGCTCATTGGTTATGGTTGAGTGTGTTTCGGAGTAAACAACGTCTCCATCAATGGCTCCGCTTATCAAAGCAATCTTTATTTCAACATTCTCATTTACAATTGTTGTACCATCGGCATTACGAAGTGCTGCCTGGTAAGAGAACTTACTTGGAACCTGCCCGTTTACATTGAACAGAAATAAGAATGTTACTAAAAGAAATAATAATTTTTTCATGGTTTAAATTTTTAGATATTTTATTGTGGTAAAGGTATAACAATTACAATATAATGTCAATACAAATAAAATGGGCTGGCAAAAAGCCAGCCCATAAAATTATTAATTATGAAGAGATAACTAGTAGTCTTTAATACACCTAACTGAAAATGCTTGACCTGCTGGAGCCTCACCGCTTGAAATCCCAGCTCCATCGAGTATATAGTATTCTGCCAGCGTTTGACCAATACTCCACCAGTATGCCTCATAACCTACACCCGAAGAAAACCAACTTCCGCTAAAATAAGCGGTTCCACCTGGGCGACCTGAGAAACCAGAAATATTATTTGCCAAATTATCTTCCATCCAATGCCCAGTGGTAGCGCCAACTGTTCCTTTCTCCATAAGCTTTTGTCCGGTAACCTCAGCATTAGAAGCCCAATCAGCTCCACCAACAAAAGTTAGCAACTCCATCCAGTCGAGGAAATTTGGCACATGCCATCCGGTTGGACAAACGCCACCTCCTGTTGGGCTGTAAACAGCAGCTTCTGTATAAAGCCTACCAAAAATACTTAGGGTATCTGCATCATCAGTAACACCGTATATCAATGAGTTTTGCAGTTCAATAGGAGTACCATCGGCGTACTTGGTAGTTCTAAGATTTTCCTTCATCCAAATTTGGTTGCCAATTCGAACGGTTGCGTACTCATTCCCTTCAACATCCTTAACTGCTAAGGTTCCTACAATTCCACCTGTTGTCATACTTCCAGAAACAACCATGTCGCCCATTGCCGAAAGAGTATTCTGAATAAAAGTTGAATCTGTGTTTACCATAAAATAATCGGATTCACCAAACTTGTTTTGGGTTAAACCTCCAACCGCAAAACCTCCTTTTGAGCCACTTTTTGCGTCATCGCGAATTGTGAACCGAGCCTCGTCGAAGTTAATATTCATGTAATCGTTTGTTGCCGATTTCCCTTGTGTTAAGCCACCCACAGCAAATCCACCTTTGCTTCCTGCTTTTGAAGGAACTTCAACAATATTGAACCTAACGCTATCGGGTTCCAAAATGAAATAGTTAATTTCTTCTTTCCCTTGTGTAAGACCGCCAACAGCGAAACCGCCTTTACTTCCTGCTTTTGTACCACTATCCTCAACGTAAACCCTTGTACCATTCTCGTAAACGGCAAAGGTCATTTTACTATCGCTGTTGTAAACAGCAAAAATTGGTTGCTCAGGATCGTGATCTGCATCGGCTCGAACCTCGAAGGTTTCATCGGTTAACTTAACTTTTCCTGTAGCCATCCACGAAGTACCATCGTGCATAAGCATTTGACCAGCGGTTCCTTCTACCAGTGGACCTACGGGACCTTGTTCACCATCCTGAGTTAAGATTGTCCACTCGGTACCATCGAAAATGTAGGATTTTTTGTCAACCGTATTGTAGTAAGCCCAGTTAAGAACTGGCTCGGCTGGTGCTGCATCGAGGCTACCTTTCCAAAGAATTCCAACGCCATCGGCACCGGGTTCGCCGTCGGCTCCATCCTGTGCAAGGGTAGTCCACTCGGTTCCGTTGTACACGTATGATTTTTTATCAACAGTGTTGTAGTAAGCCTGGTTTAGTGAAGGCTCTGTTGGAGCAGCATCGAGGCTTCCTAACCAAAGTAGGGAAATACCGGGTTCACCCTGTGGCCCCTGAGGGCCAGGAGTTCCCGTGGCAGCGTACAGCGCATACGGAACCGCCAGAATGCGGGTTGTTCCCATTGTAACAAACTCGGTTGCTTCATCCATCTTAATATCGATTTGAATATCGATATTTCCATCGGCCCATGGAATATCGTCGAGGCTTCCGGTAGCTTCGGTACCATTGCCAACAACCAAATTTACAACTCCCTGTGGGGTTGTAGTAACCGTATGAACTTCAGTGTAAAGAGCGCTTCCTTCATCTTCGCTCACAAGTAGACTTACCTTTATGTCAACCTCCTGGTTGGCAATTATTGTTCCATCGGCATTGCGAACAACTGCCTGATAGGAAAATTTTCGTGGTGACTGACCCATTACCTGCAGCGCAATTGCAAGTATTACGAAAAGGGTTGTGGTTAATCGCTTCATATGTGTATGTTTTTGAGTTGTTTCAGTTATGTTTTTAATTTCACTATTAATATTTACCATTGGTATTAATCCCTAACACAACGAACTGAGAAACCTGAACGTTTGTTATATTGATTTAAAGTAATGACAACATCCCATGTTGATAGGTAGTACATCCAACTGTAATCAGTATCTAACTCTGAAGAAGTCCAGAACATTCCGTTATTTCCAAAATCATAGTAGCTACCATCAATCTCATACCTCTGCCCAGCGGGATATGCGCTGAAACCAATCTCATCGGATGCTTCAATATTATCGAGGTTCCAGCGGGGATGATCATCGGGCTCTGTTCTTGTTGACCTGAGCTTAGCACCTGCAACCTGATCGCCTCCAAGATAAGTGATTAAGTCGTTCCATTCCTCCTGTGTTGGAACATGCCAACCGGTTGGGCATAAATTTCTGCTGTCGGCAACCGCAAACCAGTTGTAAAGCAACCCGTAGTTATCAACCATTGTAGCTGAGTCAAGAGTTCCATTATCGTACCATGTTAATGCAGAGCTGAACTGATCTGACCATGGTTCAGCAGAACTTACGTATGGAATTTCATCGTTTGGAACATTATGGAAATGTTTGGTTTTTAGGTTACTGGCCATCCATTCCTTGCCGTTGGCATTTAACGTATAGTAGGTATTCCCATTATAATCAGTAACCGTTCCGGCGTATGTTTTAAAGGTAACCTCATTGCCATAAGAAGTTCCACTTGAATTTGTTGCATATGCACGGATATAATAGGTTGTATTGGGTGTTAATGAGGTTAAAAAACTAGTATACACACCTCCTAAGCCACTCCCGTCAATCGTGAAAGGATCAGAAGATATTTCGGGATTTGGTACTACATCCCAAACAACCCCAAACTCAGTTACCGGGAAATCCCCTTCTGAAACTACATTACCTCCAGAGTATCCGGAAGTATGGGTAAAATCAGTTACAGGTTCTGTAAAAACAACAGGTCGCCCATCGTCCTGAATACAGCGAACGCTTAAACCATTATTGCGGTTCATGTAAGACCTAGAAATGGATGAGAAGTCATTCGCAATCGATCTTACTAACGGGTCAGTCTCCTCGGTGCTGGTCCACCAGTAGCCAACGTAACCATAGTCAGTATAACTACCAATGTTGGTAAATGTTCCACCACCTCTACCGGTAAAACCTGTTTCGTTGGTAGCATCAGCGTTTTCTGGCTCCCAACCATACGTTCCTGCTTCCTTTAACTTGTAGGCAACATCTCCTCTTTCGTTATAGTCATCTATAACGCTGGGGTCCAAACCAATATTAAGCTCAAGGAGCTTCCAATCGATGTCGCTTGGTACTTTCCAATTAGTTGGACATAAACCGGCAGCATTTGTTACTGCATAAAAGTTATATAAAACGCCCATTGTATCGGCATAGGTTGGATCATCGTACATGTAAGCCCCAGCACCATCAAAATCAAACTCCCATGTTAAAGGATCGCTTACAATTGAGATATCCGTGATACCATCAGCATATTTTGTAGTTCTTAAGTTCTCGGCCATCCAAAGCTGATCGCCTATGGCAATGGTGTAGTATGTGTTTCCATCGAGATCACTCATGGTTCCAGTATAGGTAGTAAGGTAAACAACTGAGCCATATCCATAATCTTGAGAGTTTTGAGCATAGGCACGAAGGTAATATGTAGTACTGGAAGCAAGTCCTGACAGTTCGAATTCAAACTCACCCTCTGAATCAAGTGTAGTTTCATTACCGTCGTAAGAAGAATCAAAAGTAGGATTAGGGTTTGTTTTGCTCCAAATCACCCCTCTTTCGGATACTTCAAAATCTCCATCGTCAATAACTGTTCCACCTACCATTGCAGATGTTGTGGTAATATCTTTAGGGAATGAAGTTTTCACCCGTGGCTTACCCTGAGTTGAAATACAACGAACGTTATGGCCAGCCCCTGGACTTGTATAATCATTAATGGTTACATATCCATCGTTATAAATAATAAACTCTACCAACCCATTCGAATTTTTAAATGGTTCCCCCTCAGTGCTAGTCCACCAAAAGGCCATGTATCCTTCATTAGAGTATGAAGAAGAACCATCAAAAGAGCCAGCAGGAAGGGCACTAAAACCCGTTTCGTTGGTAATGCCTCCACCTGATGATATCCAGGCTGGCTGCGGTTCGGGGTCGAGAACATTTGCCTGCAACATTTTACCTGAATACTCAGACTCTTCAAGACCATTTAAAAGAATCATATAATCTTCCTTTGTTGGTACGTACCAGCCCGAAGGGCAAATTATATCGCTAATAACGGCACTGGCACTGTAGTATGCTCCGTGGGAACTAGCAAAACCAATTGAATCTTGAGCAGTACTACCATTCCACCATGTGTAGGCTCCTTCAGGTGAATACCAATCCACCTTCTGCATTAGAGTGCCATCTCTAAATTTGGTTGTACGAAGGTTGCTGGTCATCCATTCCTGATCGCCAATCATAACGGTGAAGTAATCGTTTCCATCGAGATCGGATACCTGACGTAAAAATGTTTTAGCAACCAACTCTTTCCCATAAACTGTTCCCTTTTCGTTGGTAGCAAATACCTTTACATAGTATGAAGTATTTGGCTGTAAACCAGCCAAACTGTGGTTAAAGTCGCCTAAGAAATCACCAGTATACTGCTCTATCCCTTCATTAATATCAATGGTTGGATCTGGATCGGCACTCCAAACAAAACCGTAACTTGAAACTGGAAAACCGCCATTGTCGGTAATTGTTCCAAATAAATTCATCGTCTCGGTTCCGGTTACTTCTACATTCTGAGTTTTAACCCTGGGTTTGCCTCCAGAGGATAAACAGCGAATGCTGTAACCGTCGGACTTCGAATTTTGATTTACCAATGCCTCTCCTGTAAAAGTTGATAAGGAGAGAAGATATATTGAGTTACTTTCACCCTCAGTTTTTGACCAGAAATAGGCCTCCTCACCAAAACCCATGCCCATTTTGCCCTTATTTCCAGGCCATGCACTTCCTGCTGGGTAGGCACTAAATCCGCTTTCGTTGGTTGCATCCTGGTTTGGTGCATTCCAGTAGGGATGGTTATCGGGGTTCTCCATATCGTAAATTCGTGTACCCTTCAACTTGCCTCCGGCAACCATTTCACCATCAAGAAAATCAATAAGTATTTGCCAATCGCTCGCCTCAGGCATGTACCATCCAGCAGGGCAAATAGAATCAACCTTTGCAGCTGCCCAGTTGTAAGTATAGCCATAGAAATCAGTATACTCAGGGAATTCTTCCCAGTATCCACCTATGTTTTCGATATCAGTCCAAAAACCTGATTCCAAAGGTTCTCCTCCCCTGAAAGTGGTAGCACGAAGGTTCTCGCGCATCCAGCACTGGTCGCCTATTTCTATGGTTTGGTAGTTTTCACCAAGGTGTTCTATTATACCACAATTTGGATAAAATATTGTTTTAAAGCTAACTACAGAGCCATAAGAAACTCCTGCCTTATTAGCAGCAAAAGCTCTAACGTAGTATGTTGTATTTTCCTCAAGCATATCAACTGTGATAGCAAAACTTGTTTGTGTGGGTTCTGCAAAAGCTTTTCCAAGGTTATTCTCTAGGGTTGGATTCTCGAATGGTGCCCAAACAATTCCAATTGAATCAATTTCGGCACCGCCATCATCGGTTAAGGTTCCTCCTCCTTTTGCAACTATATAGCTAATATCGGTAACAGGGTTAGTAGTAATTTTTGGTGGCAAGGCATCGGTTTTAATACAGCGAACCGAGAGACCGAAGAAACGTTCTGCCTCCATATCAATTACCTCAGCTATATCGAATGTAAGATTAAAGTACGAACCATAAAGTTCACTATAGGTTTTAGTCCAGAAGTTAGCTACTGATCCAATTCCACCAAATCCATCGGATGAATAATCGCCTCCAGGTAAAGCTTTGAATCCACTTAAATTCGAAGCACTTGCATTAGGTGCATCCCAACGTGGATGATCCATAGGTGCAGTACGAATAGACTTAAGAAAGCCACCTGCAACCGGTTGTTCACCAAGATACTCGATTAAACTATACCAATCATCAATGTCTGGAACTACCCATCCTGCTGGACAAAGTCCCAAACTAGATGTAGCAGCGTAGCTGTTGTACAATTTCCCGTACATAGCATTCATGACCGAATCGGTAAGGATTTCGGGAACCAAGCCCGAATCGTAAATGGTATAAACACCTATGGTTGTATCCTGCCATTCGAGTTGAGTTAATCCGGTGGCTATGGGTGTTCCATCACGGTAACGAGTTACACGTAGGTTCTCCGCCATCCAACGTTGAGGGCCAATATCAATAGTAGAGTATATGTTTCCATCAATGTCCTTAACAGGAGCAGTAACAATTGGTCCGGCAACAGTTACAGCAGCCTGGGCAATAACATCGCTTTGCGCAGCAAAGGTGGTTGCAATGTAGGTTGTATCGGCATTTAGATTGAAAAAGTCTATTGGATCCTCCTTGCTTTGTGTGAGACCTCCAACGGCAAAACCTCCTTTGCTTCCCTTCAGTTCATTGTCAACTACAGTGATACGAGCTGAGTCGTATGCCATATTTAGATATGTGTGGGTTGGGGTAAATTTATTCTGAGTAAGACCTCCAACGGCAAATCCACCCTTACTTCCCGACTTAGCACTCTCCACAATTCCAAACCTAACGCTATCGGGCATGATTGTTAAATAATTCTCCTCACCCTTATTCTGTGTTAAACCGCCTACGGCGAATCCACCTTTACTTCCTGCTTTGCCAGCATCGTCTCCAACGTAAACTCTGGTTCCGCCTTGGTGTACTGCAAATACTAGTTCTCCTGCACTGTTATAAACCGCAAATATGGGTGCGTCGGTAGCACTTGCCGCCTCGCGACTAACAACTACGGAATTGTCTGAATTTCTTATTCTTGCAGTTGGAATCCAACCAGTACCATCATGTGCAATAAAATTCCCAACAGTTCCTACCGGAAGTTCGGTTGTTGTACCAACTTCTCCTTTTGTAACCAAAAGGCTCCACTGGGTTCCATCGAAAATGTATGAATTCCCATCGGTTGCATTATAGTAAGCCTGATTTAACACTGGTTCTGCTGGTGCAGTTTCAAACATACCAAGCCACTCAATGCTTGAACCGGGTTCTCCAGCCTCGGCAGGTATTCCGTCCTTAGCAAGGGTTTGCCATGCTGTTCCATCAAAAATGTATGATTCACCAACAGCCGAGTTGTAGTATGCCTGGTTTTGCTCTGGCGCATCGGGTGCTGAGTCGAACATTCCCAGCCATTCAATTCCTACACCGGTTTCACCGGCTTCCCCTTCGGGACCCTCGTTTCCCTGCGCTGCGAAAACGCTGTAGGGAACCGCATGAATCTCATTCTCGCCCAGCGGGGCGAAGTCGTCAGAGTCGGGAAGCTTAATGCTTACCAGCAAGAATATGCTTTGGTCCCATGGGACAGCGCCAAAATCACCTGATGTGGCCGTTCCGCCTCCAATGGTAAGGGCAATAACTCCCTGGGCATCGGTTGAGGCTGAATGAGTTTCAGCATACACCAACTCACCCGACGAGGAGCCCTGCCTGAGTTCCACCTGAAAATCGGCTGCCTGATTCACCATGGCAGTACCATCATCGGTACGAAGCGATGCCTGGTAGTAAAACGCTGGGGGCGTTTGCCCTAGTACTCCCAGCCACAAGGCTAGAAGAAGAAAAATGGTTGAAGTAATTTTTTTCATAAATCACGAATTATTGAAAAGAATAATCAATAAATTTACAAATAAATTGATTCAAAAATCAAATTTGATAAAATTTGATTGTTAATTTTTTAAGAATCGTTGTTTATTACACCACAAACTTCTGATTATGTAGAAGTTACTTATGCGTTGTAGATATCGGGATTGCGAAAAGAATAAATTTGGTTCATTAGCTCAATGGAAACCTTCGCCTGATTGTGGTTGGGATTCAGCTCAAGGGTTCTATGAAAATCGTTTAGGGCAGCTTGTGTGTTGCCAATTTGGCGAAACGCCTTCCCTCTGAAAAAGTATGCATCAGCGTTTTGAGGATTTTCTTCAATTTCCTGTGTGAAAAGAATAATTGCCTCGGCTAAGTTGCCGGCGTGTAGCTCGTTTACACCTTCCTCGAATTTATTTTTCATAACGTGAGTAACAAAAATGACGTTAAAGAGTTTTGTAAATGCAATTTTTTTGCAGGTATTCGAGTACTTTCGAAGGAAGGAAAAACTCCATATTCTTATTATCTTTCAATGAATTACGGATAAATGTTGAACTAATTTCTATAACTGGAGCATTAATAATTGTTACAGGGTATTTTTTTTCAATTTCTTTTAAATCGGAGCCCAAGCGTGGATATACGTATATGGAATTTTCTTCGAGCAAAGTTTTATAGTCCTTCCACTTTTCGATGGTGTCCATCGAGTCGGATCCCATAATAACCACGAACTCCTTTTCGAGATACTTTTATTTTAAAACTTTTAGCGTATTAACTGTGTATGAAGGTTTTGGTAACGACATTTCAATTTCGCAAACCTGCATTTTGGGTGAAAATTCTTTT
>CAZLXF010000128.1:0-9483 GCA_964563065.1 uncultured Rikenellaceae bacterium
AAAAACTATAATAGCAGATGAGCATGTTATTGGCATTGATGTTTCAGATTTGACACCTGGCATGTATTTTATACAGTACAATAATGGATTAGAGAATAAAACCTTTAAGTTTATTAAGGAGTAAATTTTTATATATATAAATTAATTCTTTCCTTGGTTAATCATATGAAGCTGGAGTGTAAACTTCAGCTTCTTTTTATTATATCCTATTTGTAAATAATTCTATCACCATCTTATTTACTCAACAATATTTCACATTTCACGATGAAAACATTGTATAATGAGATCTTTCTTTATGTCTTTTTTTCTTGTAGTAGAAATATCATTGGCATAAAGAATAAAAAGGGATTATCCCAATCGTAAAAAATTATAGACGATCTTTAAATGCTTTTTTTAAAGCATGAGAAGTCAAAGCTAACTTATAAAGTTATACTTTTTATAAAGCTAAAATTATTGATAAAAGAATAAGTTCTTGTAAAAATAGAACTTACTATTTGAAGTTAGGTAAGTAGGAACCACAATAAGAAATAGATGACATTTCTGTTGGAAAGAATTTATATAATTGAAAACCATTGGAGATTCAGCTGTAATCTATTTTAATAAAGACATTTACAATATGCCTTTCTTTTATGTTGTTGAATAAAAACACATTTGCAATAAAATGCAAAAGAGTTTTCCTCTTGCTCTCTCGAGCAATTTGCTATTTCTAAAAACTAAAACAATTTAGTACTTCGTTGATATTTTTAATCAAACTGACAAGGTTATTATTTACAGCCAATTTATAACACGCAATCACTAAACATGCGGGGGTTTGGTAGTTTGCTGACTAAATATTATATTCGTTAAGTTATTCAACGGTGGATAATGAAACAAGGCGAAAACCCGCACGATTTAGTATTGCGGGATCGTAAAGTTTGTAGTTCAAACTGGACTCTCAATACCTATTAGCTCTTCTAATAATCTTTTCAATTACCAACCATTCATGTTTTCAGTTGGAATTCAACTCAACATTGGGAAATTATACGAAGAGTAAAAAACAAAAAAGGTGAAAAACTTTTTAACACCTTTTTTGTTTTTTAAACCATTTTTTAGAACGGTAAATCGTTCATGTCTTCGGCTGAATCCTCCCCCTCAATAAAAGGCGGGATATCATCGCTACTTGGCATTTGTGGCGGTTCAGGTATTGATGGTTGTTGTGTTGAACCCATACGTTCAAGTTTCCATGCTTTCACATCGGTGTACCACTTCCCGTTAAACTCTCTCGATTCAATATTTATGGAGATTTTTAACGTTTCTCCTGGTTGCACAGGGTCGAGGTCGCGAACCTTATCGCCCCAGAGCGAAATGCAAACTTTCCGAGGGTACTGATCCTGGGTTTCAATTATAAAATCCTGCTTAACCCACGCTCCATTTTTACCTTGACCGGTTTGCTGTGGGAGTTTGCTGTGCAGTTTGCCTGTTATTTCCATGTTGTAGTGAGATTAAAATAAAAAGGTCGGGTAGGTTTTAATCCACCCGACCCTGTAAGCCATGAGTTTAGTTTTAGTAGTAATGTTTTGTCAAAGTTACAAAAAAATTACTCTTTAACAATATCCAAAAGTTCAACTTCAAAAATAAGAACGCTATTAGGTTTAATAGGTCCACCGGGGCGTGGGTTTGCACCATAGCCTAGCTCGGCAGGAATGTAAAACATGAACTTCGACCCAACTTTCATTTTTTGCAATCCAATTGTCCAGCCTTTAATTACCTTGTTAAGTTGAAACTGAGCAGGATCTTTTCCGTAGGAACTATCGAATTCGGTTCCATCGATTAGGGTACCACGATAGTGAACTTTAACAACATCTTCGGGTGTTGGCATGGCGCCGGTACCTTCTTCAATAACCTTGTATTGCAGTCCGGTTGAGTCAACAACAACACCTTCCTGAGATGCATTTTCGGCAAGGAATTTATTGCCCTCTTCAAGGGCAGCTTCTGCTTTCTTCTCCTGAATAGTTGCGAAGTAGGTATTCAAAAATTCAATTGCTTCTTCGTTGGACATTGCGCCTTCTTTCTCGTCGTATGCGTCTTTCAAGCCTTTAGCGAATGCTTCAATGTTGATTTCTTCAATTTCGCCACGCTTAAGATTGGCAGCCATGTTAATGCCAATTGCGTAGCTCATGGTGTCTAAGTCGGTTTTCAGGTCAACGTTAAAACTCGATTGTGAGCAGCTGGTTAGGAATATTGAAATACCAATAAACCCGAGTACTAGTGATTTTAGAAGTTTCATACTAAGTTTGTTGTTAGTTTGTTAGATTAAAAATTAATGGTGCGAATATATGCAATATTTGTATCAAATGGGCTGAAAAATACCAACTTTATTTCAGGTTTAACATCATTTATAAGTATCAATTTGGTTTCCTCGCCCTGAGCATGTGCCTTTTTCCCGGTGGGCCTGGTAAGCGTTCCAGCGTAAAACCAACGGAAGAGAGTGCGTTTTTTACAATTCCTTTTACACAGTATGTTACAAGAATTCCACCAGGGTGCATGGCGTTGAAAATTTTTCGGAACTGTTCTTCTTCCCACATTTCGGGTTGGTCGTTGGGAGCAAAGGCATCGAAGTAAACCAAATGGAAGGTTGACTGTGGAACCCAACTTGTGAAATCGGTGTGTAATTTTAGCAATTCAAAATATTTTGAAATGTTTTCAGCTTTCCCCCACGAACTTTCACAAACTTTTTGCCAGCAGGCAGCTGTTTCCTGTGGTAGTATTTCCCCATAGTTTAGAAGTTCGTACTCGGGTTTGGTTAATGGGAAAAGTTCCAGCGAGGTGTAAGAAACCTGTACCCTTTCGGCGGTGGCATACGAAACGGTTAAAGCAGCGTTAAGTCCTGTTCCAAAGCCAACTTCAAGAACGTTTATCTTTTTTAAATCGTAAATGTTTTTCAGCCCAGCTTCAATAAAAATATGTTGCGATTCGGTAACTGCCCCATGCTGTGAATGGTAATGCACACCAAATTTTGTGGAGCATAGGGTTGATGAACCATCGTTAGTTGTATAGTGGGTAACATTTTTACTTTCCATACCGCAAAATTAGCTACGCATTTGGTTTTGCAGCACTAAAAACGATACTTTTGTGTAATCATCACAAAATATGAGACTCGACATTTACCTCGTTCAAAAAGAACTTTTTATATCGCGCGAGCAGGCAAAGTATAACATTTTGCAAGGAAATGTTATGGTTAACGGCAAGGTTACACTAAAACCGGCTTACGATATTGGCGAAAACGATTCAGTTTTCATTCGAGAAGAGAACTTAAACCCATACGTTAGCAAAGGTGGGCTGAAACTTCATAAAGCGCTGGAGGTTTTTGGTATTGACTGCCGAGACTGGGAAGTGATTGATATTGGGGCGTCAACGGGCGGATTTACCGACTGTGTACTTCAGCACGGAGCAAAAGTTGTTTACGCAGTTGATGTTGGTACAAATCAGCTTTCGCCTGCGCTTTTGGAGAATCCAAAAGTTGTTTCAATTGAGAACAAACACATTTTCGATTTAACACTTGGCGATGTTGATGAAAGAGTTTTTAATTTGATTGTTACCGACTTATCGTTTATTTCCCTCACAAAGGTTCTTGCATATTTCCCTAAGTTCCTTCGTGCCGAAGGAATTGTTGTTGCACTAATTAAGCCACAGTTCGAAGTGGGGAAGGAGTTTGTGGGAAAGGGAGGCATTGTTCGAAACCGTAAAGCACACGTAAATGCCATAAAAAGAATTGTTGAAACTGCTAAAGGAAACGGACTGTACATGACAAAAATTGCGGCATCGCCATTTGTTGATTTTCAACGTAATATCGAATACCTTGCTCTGTTTGAGCAAAATGCCACAGCTATGCCACGGTACGAGGAAATTGTAAATGAAACATTTAAACAAGCAGGATTTTTAAAATGAGATCAATACAATTCTCTAAGTTTTTGTGTTCCATTTTTTTAAAGTAACTTGCGTTAGTTTAGCTATTTAGCTAATTAAATTATAATCATCAGGTAATCAATTATATTCACCTAAAATTTTGTAGTATGAGAAAAATATTTCTGCTTATGGTTTCAACCGGAATTTTTATGGCAATGGTTTCGTGCAACAACGAACAGCAAAACCCATTGCTCAGCGATTTTAACACACCTTTCAATGTTCCTCCATTCGATAAGATAAAGGTTGAGCATTTCGAACCTGCTTTTGCTGAGGCAATGAAACAGCAAAAAACTGAGATTGAAGCTATTCTCAACAATACCGAAGAACCAACTTTCGAGAATACCATTCTTGCTTTCGAGTACAGTGGCAGTTTGCTGCGCAAGGTTTCAAGCGTTTTTGATCCGTTAACCTTAGCAAATACAAGTCCAGAAATGCAGGAGGTTTCGCAACGTATTGCCCCACTACTCAGCGGGCACAAGGATGATATTAACCTAAATCCTGAACTTTTTAAAAAGATAAAAGTGGTTTACGAGAAGAAGGATGAACTTAGCTTGAACGCTGAGCAGCAGATGCTTCTCGAAAAAATTTATAAGAGTTTTGTGCGTGGAGGAGCCAATCTTCCCGAAGATAAACAGCAACGTTTTCGTGAAATAAACGAGTCGCTTTCAAAGCTTAGCCTAAAATTTGGCGATCATGTTTTGGCTGAAGCCAATGAATTTCAACTTGTTATTGAAAGTGAAGCAGATTTGGCCGGATTGCCTGAGGGTGTAATTGCAGGAGCTGCAGAGGAGGCAAAAAATAGAGGACTGGAAGGTAAGTGGGTTTTTACTTTGCAGAATCCAAGTCTTATTCCGTTTCTTCAATTTGCAGAGAATCGTGAACTGCGTGAAAAAATGCACAAAGCTTACATTATGAGAGGCAATAATGGGAATGAAAACGATAATAACGAAATTGTAAGTCAAATTGTTCCTCTTCGTCTTGAGCGTGCTCAAATGCTTGGTTACAAATCGCATGCAGAGTATATACTTGAGGAAAATATGGCGAAAACTCCGGAAACCGTAAATACTTTCCTTATGGAGCTGTGGGAGCCAACTCTAAAACGCGCAAAAGCCGAAGCGTACGACCTTCAGAAAATGTTAGAGAAGGATGGAAAGGATTTAAAACTCCAGTCGTGGGATTGGTGGTACTATACTGAGAAGATACGTAAGGAAAAGTACGATTTAGACGAGGAGATGCTAAAACCTTACTTCTCGCTCGAGAATGTGAAGAAAGGGATTTTCTTACTCACTGAAAAGCTTTACGGCATTCAGTACACAAAGTTAACAAACGTTCCTGTTTACCATCCCGATGCAGAAGCTTACGAGGTGAAGGAAGCCGATGGAAGTCATATTGGAATTCTATACATGGATTTCCACCCACGTGCTAGTAAGCGAAGCGGAGCGTGGATGACAAGCTACCGCGACCAGTACATAACCCGCGATGGTGAATTTATTACTCCCGTAATTACAATCGTTACAAACTTCACAAAACCAACAGGCGACACTCCCGCATTGCTTTCGGTTGATGAGGCACAAACATTCTTCCATGAGTTTGGCCATGCGCTGCATGGACTCCTTGCAAACACAACCTATCCACGCCTTGCAGGAACCAACGTTCCTCGCGATTTTGTTGAGCTACCCTCGCAAATAATGGAAAACTGGAGCACCGATCCTGAATTTCTGAAAATGTATGCCCTTCACTATGAAACCGGAGAACCAATTCCCGATGAGCTAATTCAGAAAATGGAAGCCAGCGGAACCTTTAACCAGGGTTTTATAACCGGTGAGTTTTTGGCGGCAGCCATTCTTGATAAGGATTACCATAGCATTACCGAGATGCAGGATATTGTTCCGGGAGAATTCGAGAAGAAGTCGATGGAGCGCATTGGATTAATTGACGAGATTGTGCCACGTTACCGTAGCACGTACTTCCAGCATATTTTTGCAGGTGGATACTCCATGGGTTACTACAGCTACATTTGGGCTGGCGTTCTCGATGCCGATGCGTACGAAGCGTTTAAGGAAACTGGCAACATTTTCGATGCCGAAACAGCCAAGAAATTCCGCGAATTCGTTCTTGAAAAGGGAGGAACCGAACCTGCGGATGAACTTTACAGGAAGTTTCGTGGTGCCGACCCAAAACCTGAGGCGCTTTTAAAAAGAAGAGGTTTGATTTAATTGAGTTTTGTCATATAGGGGAGGCTGTATCAAAAGATAATTAATCTGATTTTCAAACTTTTCAGTTCAGAGTATTCTTTTGATACAGCCTCTTTTTGTTTTTGGTAACCAGTGATTTATGCTTTTGTATATGATTTTTATGTAATGCGTTTCTTACATAGGCAATGTGTGTTGTTTCTTAATAAAAAGGCACAATTATTTATTTTCTAAGTTCTTTTCTTTACTCTTGATAAATGGCATTTTAATAAAACCTTCACCACTCATTACTTTTACTGTATTTGTTAATGAAATTAATCCATTAATTAGCAATACTCCAATTAACGGTGTGGGCTGGTTTACTTTCCAATAAACCCAAATACAACCAAGAATAATTCCACATATCATTAGTTGAAAACTAATAACAGCACGATAATGATCTGCTATTCCTTTAATTTTATCCTTTTTAAAATTCCATATCAATACAGTTGGAAGTATTATCGGAATTAACCCACTCAAATGCAAAAGTCCTAACCAGTTGTTATCAGTAACCTTTTGAATGTCCTGATTTCCATCCGGTTTGTTCTCAATAAAAATGCTAAAATCAACATCAAGAGCCTTAGCAATCATTTGTAGCGTATATGCACGAGGGTCGACTTCTCCATTCTCTATCCGTTGTATTGTTCTAGCACTAATTTCGGTTTTATCGGCCAACTCTTCCTGAGTCATCCCTTTTTTAACCCTTAATTCTTTTATTAGTTTTCCAGTTTCCATTTTTCTTTTTTTTGCAAATGTCATAGTAAATCAGGTAACTTTCCAACTACAAAAACACGACATTTACACGACACGTGTAGTTATTGTTTTCTTATACAGCAACTTATATTTCTAACGAATAAAGTAAAAAAAACTACCGAACAATATTCTGAAAACAAAAAGTCTCAGGTTGTACTGTTCGGTAGAATAGTTAGGTGCTTTTCCGGTGCTACTTCCCGTTCCTAAGGGCTTCAAATATTTTGGCTTGAAGCTCATCGGCCAGTTCTACATTGTCGTTTAGAAGCTGACGAACCGATTCGCGGCCTTGCCCGAGTTTGGTTTCTCCGTAGCTGAACCACGAGCCGCTTTTCTTAATTACGTTGTAGTCTACACCAAGGTCAACAATTTCGCCGGTGCGAGAAATTCCCTCGCCAAAAACTATGTCGAATTCCGCTTTGCGGAAGGGTGGAGCCATTTTATTCTTAACAACTTTTACGCGAACACGGTTTCCCGAGGCTTCTTCGCCATCCTTCAGCTGGGAGATTTTACGAATATCAACCCTAACCGATGAGTAGAATTTGAGGGCGTTTCCACCGGTTGTTGTTTCGGGATTCCCGAACATAACACCAATTTTTTCGCGAAGCTGGTTAATGAAAATGCAGCAGGTATTGGTTTTGCTAATATTTGCAGTAAGTTTTCGTAAAGCCTGAGACATTAGACGTGCCTGAAGTCCCATTTTGTTTTCGCCCATTTCTCCCTCAATTTCAGCTTTGGGTGTAAGGGCAGCTACCGAGTCGATAACAATAATATCTATTGCGCTGGAACGAATTAGCTGGTCGGTAATTTCGAGAGCCTGCTCGCCGCTATCGGGCTGCGAAATTATAAGCGTTTCTATATCAACGCCCAGCTTCTCGGCGTAGGAACGATCGAAAGCGTGTTCAGCATCGATTATGGCAGCCAAACCGCCAACTTTTTGTGCTTCGGCAATGGCGTGAATTGCCAGCGTTGTTTTTCCCGACGATTCGGGTCCGTAAATTTCAACTACTCTTCCTCGGGGATAGCCACCAACACCCAGGGCGTGATCCAGCGCAATGGAGCCGGTTGAAATGCTGGGAACATCAACAACAGCTTTGTCGCCCATCATCATTATGGTTCCCTTGCCGTAATCCTTCTCAATTTTATCCATTGTAAGTTGAAGCGACTTCAACTTTTCCTTGCTAATTTCTTTGAGGTTTTTGCTATCAGTTTTTTTGTTTTCCATTTGATAAGTAAGATTTTAATTTATTGTAATTTTTCAACTATTTGCTTCACGTGTTCTTTGGTATCAACCTTCGAGAATATTTCAACAATTTTCCCTGTACCATCAATAACGAATGTTGTTCGGTGGATTCCCATAACTGTTTTTCCGTACATTTTTTTCTCGCCGTAAACACCGTAAGAGGTTGCTATGGATTTGTCTTTGTCAGCAACTAACGGAAATGGCAAACCGAACTTGGCAATAAAACTCTGGTGCGATTTTTCGCTGTCGGGGCTAACGCCAACAACTTGGTAGCCTAGCTTGCCCAGTTCCTCGTAACCATCGCGAAGGCTACATGCCTGAGCTGTGCATCCAGGAGTATTATCCTTTGGGTAGAAGTAAAGGATAAGATTTTTGCCTTTGAAATTGGTTAGGCTAATTTGGTTGCCGTTCTGGTCGATTCCGTTAAAAACGGGTGCTTTATCGCCTGATTTTAAGTGTGTCATGGTTTTGTGTTGATTTTGTAAAGTTAGTAAGATTGATTTAATAAGTCGGATAAAAACGTAAAAAAAACTGGATAGCATTTCTATCCTGTTAAACCATAACATGAAACGATTTGTTCAAAAATATTGAGGAAAATATGAACAGGTTTTGGTTAGAATGATTGAAAAACTATTACTGAACCGGAATTCATTTCAATTTCAAACCAATTGCCTAAACTTTTATTTAATGTTCCCATCCAGTATTCGGTAAGTTTGCCTTTCTTTATGGGGTATTCGAGGTTTCTTGTTGAAACTAGTGTTTCGTTATTCTGTGAGAAAACGGATATTGCCTGACCTAAAACACTGTTAAATTTTGTTGTTCTGCAAATTGGAGTAAAAACTCCATAATCGGTTACCATTTCAACGTTAAGTCCTCTTTTTGCGTAGCTGGTGAGAAGTCCGATATTCCCTAGCGTGTGGTCCTCACGAAGCCCGGTTGCGCCAAGTATTATAATGTTTTTGTACTCTTTTTCTTCGCACCAAATGGTTGCTTTGGTTAAGTCGTTGGTGTTTTGGTCGGGATTGTGGAAAAGGCGGTCGGTATACTTTGCCTTTATTTCTTCGGAAAGCGAATCCAAATCGCCAACAATGGCAGTAGGTTCCAGCCCAAATTTAATAAGGTTCGCTGTTGCTCCATCGCAGCAAACAATTACATCGGCTTCATTTAGCCTTCGCAAAGGTACTTGATGCTCGGGAAATTTGCCGTTGGCAAGAATTACTACTTTCATTATTGAACTAAATTATTTAAAACATTTAGGTTACTTACCCAAATTTGGTAGGGAAAAGGTACTATCGTTAGAGCGCTTAAGATTCA
>CAZLXF010000129.1:0-9273 GCA_964563065.1 uncultured Rikenellaceae bacterium
GTTCCAGCTTCACGTTCTGGAAAAGTTCCAAATCAATATCCATTACGTTTTGGCGTGGCCAAACAATTTCCCTGTCAATATCCCTCCCATTGTTATATGACCCATGAGGAGTGAGAGTTAACGGAACTTCGTATTCGTAGTAGTTGCTTGTGTAGTCGGTTCCCAAGCGGATAAAAACGGTAAGTTCCTCGTCGTCGAGAGGCATTCCGGGAATCTCCTCGGCATGAACCTCCATCATCATGCGTTTATACTGCCTAATATCGTAGTTAATGTTTTTGAAAGCAGCCCGGGCATCACCATCGCCAAGGTTAAGCACCTTCAACTCCATCGACTGCTCATTCTGTTCTAGAAGCTGTGGTTGGGTTGGATCCAACTCGCGCGTAACACCCGGAGGTAGCACGTAGTTTACGGGTTCGCGCTTATGATTCTCCTCAATATTTACAGTGGAAATATCGAATGAACCTGCGGGTAAATCGGTAACTGGCATTCCCTCCTGCCCTTCAATTAACGCTCGGGTAAACTTTCGCCACTCGCCCCGAACTAGCTCAAGGGTTGCAAAACGAAGGATAACGGTATCGGAAAAACCGTGAAGGAACATTCTCATAAAACGGATTGATTTGAAATCCTGAATTGGACCAACAATTTTTTCGTACTCCTCAACCGGTACTTTAAACTGGTACCAGTTTACGGTTGAGCGTTCATCGTTATTAAATTTTGCGTTATAGCTTACCTTATCGGTAATAAAGTTTGAGCCAACCTCCATATCCTCGCGGCGGAGAGAAACCCTGTATTGGTAGTAACTTTCGTTATCGCTCAGTGTATTGTCCCTGTTAATATCTTCCACATCGGGCAAGTTATCGGCCGATGTGGAATATGGTTCGGTAATTCCATCAACTGTTTGTTGCCCCGAAGCATTTGAGTTTCCTTCGGGGTTATTATATTTTTTGTATCTGTCTAGAATTCCCGTTTTCTGATCGTCCCATATTGTCGATTGGTAGTAACGGTAGTTATCGTTCGAAGGATCGTTCAAAGCATCCTGGTAAACTGTTGAGGATTCTCCAAACCTAACCCGAAGGGCTTCAAGATATTCGGCAAAGAACGAAGCCTCATCGTCGCCCCCAAGCCCATCGAGACCAATATCCTGAAAACGGCGCGTTTCTGGGTCGGAGTCGAAAGCATTTACCAGCGACGAAACAGTTGGCACACGTCCCCAAGCAGTGCTATCAACGTTTGTAATTTCAGCAGAAGTAGGCAGTCCCTGCTCAAACATCTTCTTACCATCGCGAAGAATATCCTCGGAAATATTTCCAAGGTTGAAGTAAAGATCTCCACCGGTATGAAGCGAATCCTCAACAAACGGATCCATTAACCAGAACTCGATGTACTCAATATTGGCGGTTTCGAAATCGGTAACCGGCAAAGCCCGCATGGTTCCAGCCCACATATTCTGAGGGTTAACAATTCGTCCATCGGCATTCAATGCATCAACATTGTAGTTGTAGGGTCCTCTCTCTGAAGGATAGTAAGCCACGTTAAGCACGGGCATGTTGGTAGGTTCTCCCTGCGGTGTATTTCGATTTGGGAAAATTTCGCGTTCAAAAATCTCTCGAACAAAGTGGCTACTCTGCGTGTTGGGGTTGTTACGAATATGCGCTGGAGTAAGCGAGTTATTCCTCAGGAATAGCGGATCGATTGTGTACCAAGCTACTTTTGCTCGCCTAAAACCATACTCTAAATCGTTCGAAAGGTTTCCTTCGGGGAAAAGGTTGGCTTGCCCCTGCGGAGTACTGGCCAACTTCCACGCCGACCACATTCTAAGGTCGGTAGATGTTTTGCTTCCCTCAAAATCGTCAACATAAACGGTTCCTGCATCGCCAATGGCGCGGGCATGACCGGGCACAAAGTGTGCGAACTCCGCATCGATATTAATGGTTGACTTCTCCTTGGTGTCGATAAACGGGAGCAAGTCAACAGCTTTTGTTAGAAATGACGACTCGGTTTTATACGAGGAGTTCAATCCCCAAATTGTATTGCTAATTGCCTCGTTTCCAAAGCTAACCTTTGTGGTGTAGGGGCGTTCTGTTAAATTAAGTACGGTTGCTCCAACAAAGAAATCGTCGTTAATTTTGTAGTCGAAATGCGAGCCCACCAACGTTTTGGTTTCGAAGTTGAAGAGCGACTGGCTTTCGAGCGAAATTTGAATTGGCGTATTGGACTCGAGCAAACCCGGATCGATAATTTTAACCGTTCCCATTACGTAATCGACAGTGAAGTCGATTCCCTCCTCCAACTTACGGCCACCAGCCGTAACGGTAACCGAACCCCGTGGAACGTTGGGTGCATTCAACGAAATCTCTGAGGTTGATGACGATTGGTACGTTCCGGTAATTTTGAACTTATTCTTCTCGGCAACCTGCCTGGCTTTGGTTAACGTTGAATCGTAAAGTTCCTGGTAAACGTACTTTTCAGCAATGTCGGGATCGCCAATTTTATTTGCCAAATCCTTACCGAATGGTTGAATAATCGGGAAAATAATTCGTCCGGTTGACGATTTTACGGTAACACCCTCAATGTAATCGAACATTCCATCGGAACCGGGGTCGTTGTTGCTATTTAAATTATCGAGGCTCAGAACCTGAAGCAAGGGTTTGTTTTCAATATTTCCCTCGGGGATGTAGTTTACTGCGGTTCCGGTAAGGTCGTTCTGGTAGAGCACATCGAGGTAAAACTCATTTTTGCTCAACTGGTAGGCTCCAATTGAGTAAATGTTTTTCATCATTAAATCCCACGTAGGCATCTTGGGCGAAAGGTTCGTTCCCTTCAGCAGCTTTACAAAAAGCGCATCGGGAGCCGATACACCATCGGTTGAGAGTTCCCCCACTCGGAATGTTTGCCCTCCCAGTGTATATTCGTAAGCAACGGCAAGAATTTCATCGGCGTTAAGCGAGAAGTTGAGTGAAAGGAAACCCAGCTGTGCATTGAAGTAGTATTCGGAACTTGATAACTTTCGAGCGTTCTCAATCTTCTCGTAATCCTTGCCTCCGGCAAAACCCTGTGCTTCAAGAGGCCCAAGCACAATGTTAACATCCGATATGTTACGAATTCCCTCATAGGTTGTAGTCATATCGCCATACAAATTATTGATTTCGTTGTATGGGTTTTGCCCTTGCCCTATTTGATAAAAAATATTGCTAGCATAAATGTTTTGCTGGTTTTCGCCAATATCAGCAAAAGCTATCACATCGCGGGAGTTATCGAAGTTACTCTGCTTGTTGGTAATCCAAACTTCAACTTTTGTTATGGTTACACCGCTATTTATTATGGGTAAATTTTGTAGGGAACGGTTGTAGTTATCGTAGAAGTATTGCGACAGGAAGAAGTGTTTATTAGCCTCGTACTCATCGGCCTGTACCTCGAACTCCTTTGTTTGGGCTCCACCGCGAACTTCAACTGTTTGCGATTCTCCATTCTGCTTCGAGAAGATGCTTGTAACGGTGAGTCGCCCAAACTTCAGCTGAGTTTTTATTCCAAAAAGACTGTGGCTACCAGTAATTAAAGTTCCTGGAAGGGGCAGCGAAACGTTTCCAGCCTCAATTTTCTGAATAATTTCGTCCTCAAAACCGGTGTACTCAACCTTTACGTTATTCTCAAAATCGAAGGTGGCTTCAGTGTCGTAGTTTACGTCCATTCTCAGCTTCTCACCAATGGTTCCGGTAACGTTCATCTGAATTTTCGATTGAAAATCGAAGGTTGTGTTTCTACGCAAATCCTCCGAAAGAAGCGGGTTATCGGTTCGTGAACTACTTATTCCGAAAACCAGTTCGGCGGTTCCCTGTGGAATAATTTCAATTACGTTGCTCCCAAAAATTCTGTCGAAGGTTTCGCCACCAACCTCAAGCCGAGGAAGGATTCCTGAACCACGGGCGCTCTGTTCGCCCCTTTGGCGTTCCTTCCAGTAGTTCCGCATCGACTGCTCGAACTGAAAGTTCCGATACTCCTCCTCGCTCATAACCCGGGGTGGACGAACATTTATGTCACCAATTTTTTCGTAAACTGTATACTGACCAGTTTGTGGGTTATACTCAACGGTTATAACAATATTTCCCGGTTGGTTAAGAAAAAAAGGCGACTGATCGGTTTCCTCTCCCGCAAAAATTTCGGGCTGCTTTAAGGGTAAGGGCAACACCGTGTCGGGTTGCTGAAGTAAAGGAAACGCAAGATTTTCTGAATACAAATTAGTTGTGTTCAGAAAAACGATAAAGAAAACCGTAAAGAGAAAAACAGGCTTGTATTTATGGAAGTAACTCAAAGTTGAAAAATATATTTTATTCTACATTCCCTTAAGCGCTTGCTTAACAAGCATTTCAACACTAATACTAGGTTCTTTTTTAACAAGTTGATCGATTGTTTTTTCGGCAACTCCTTTAGCAAAACCTAGCATTACTAAAGCAGATAACGCTTCCTGTTTTAAGGTATTGTTTGCAGGGGCAAATATTTGTGGATCGGGGCTACCCTTTGCAATTTTATCTTTCAAATCCACCACAATACGCTGGGCTGTTTTTAGGCCAATTCCTTTAATTCGCTTTAAGGTATCAATGTCGCCTACAACAATTGCTCTTTCGAGTTCAAGCGATGAGAGTGATGAAAGAATAATTCTTGCAGTATTTGCTCCCACGCCCGACACGCTAATGAGATGACGAAAAAGATCGCGCTCGGGGCGCTCAGCAAATCCATACAGTAGGTGAGCGTCCTCTCTCACAACCTGATGCAGGTGAAGCATTGCTTCGGTTTTACCCTCAAGGATAGCAAAAGTTTGCAATGAAATGTTTATGATGTAACCAACTCCACCCGTTTCAACAACGGCATAGGTTGGATTCATTTCTACGAGTTTACCCGAAATAAATTCGTACATATTCTACTTTTTAATTTGGGAGGGAAAATTTTAGTTAGCATTAGGATCGGTAACTTCAAGCGGATTCTTTAGTAACTCCGCATACATTTCCCTGTTTTTATGAATTTCAATTGCCAAATACAGCGCCTGACGGAAAGAATCGGGCGAAGCCAATCCGCTGGCAGCCAATTCGTAGGCCGTTCCGTGAACAGGGGAAGTTCTAATAACGGGCAACCCTGCGGTGTAGTTTACTCCGCTACTAAAATTGACAAGTTTAAAGGGCGCCAGTCCCTGATCGTGGTACATTGCAAGAATTGCATCGAACTTTGAGAAATTATCGGATCCGAAGAAACCATCGGCAGGGTAAGGCCCCATGGCCACAATTCCTTCGTTGTTTGCTGTTTTTAGGGCAGGAATTATCACATCGGTTTCCTCTGAACCTAAAACTCCCGAATCGCCCGCGTGTGGGTTAAGCCCAAGTACTGCAATAACGGGCTTGCGTATGGCAAAATCTTTCTTAAGCGTTTCGTTCATAATTCTTAACTTCGAAAGAATAAGATCTTGAGTTATTGCCTGAGGAACCTTGCTAAGCGGGATATGACCAGTAACCACTCCAACCCTCATGGTTTCGCTAACCATAAACATTAGCACCTCGGAGGCGCTGAATTCGCTGGCTAGAAATTCGGTGTGGCCCGCAAAACGAAACTCGTCCGATTGAACATTCTGCTTATTTATGGGTGCAGTTACAAGCACATCAATTTTCCCTGCCTTAAGATCGGCAACTGCTGCCCTTAATGCGCTAACTGAGCCTTGCCCACCATGCTCGGTAATTTTTCCAAGTTCAACCCGAACATTATCGTCCATACAGTTTATAATGTTTGAACGCTTTGAGTTCACTTCTGAAATATCGCGGATTTGGTTAAAGCTGAAATTTTCCATGTTTAAGGCTTTACGATGGTATGCCGCCACTTTTGGCGATCCGTAAAGCACAGGAACACAAAATTCGTTTATTCTAACATCAGAGAGGGTTTTTATAATAACCTCGTAACCAATCCCGTTTATATCGCCCTGCGAAATACCTACAACTATCTTATTGTCTATCATAACTTTCTCGGTTTTTTTGTCATGAGTCAGGGAAAAAAAGACCTTCTTTCAGACCCTTCCTGTTTAATCGGGTAAAGATAGCTATTTGAACGAAAGTAAAAACAAGGTTTTCTTTATAAATGCTGATTACTAAAACTGAAATTTTTCCGGATGTTTTTCGGGAAAATTTCAACAATTAACATAGCCCAAAATGCAGCCAATATTGGTGTTAGCATGTAAAGCATTCGGGCAATATCGGTTGAAAGAATGGCCTGAAAGAAAACCGAAACAACAAACCAGAATACAAAAAAGTCGAACCGTACCAGTGTTTTTACAAAAATTCTCTTTGTGAATGCGGGAATAGTCAGCAGAATCCAAAAACCTGTAATTGAGAAAATTTCGTAAACCCCGTGAAACGAGAAAAGTCTTTTTAGCGAGTAAAGGATCGAGCCAAAGTGCGAAAAATTTTCCTGCATAGTTCCCAAGGCATTGGTTCCACTTATGGAGTCGATGTAGTAACGGGCTGAGAAAACAATTGCACCCGAAAGGGCAAAAAGCAGAACCTGTTTTAACTTATTTAATGGTGCAAAAAAGAAAATTATTGGCGCAATAAAAATGAACGATTCCTTGGCCCATGGGCCCAAAAAAATCGAAATTATTATCAAGGTTTTATTTTTCTCTTTCAGTCCAACCAGCACCATAGCCAAAACCAGCAGGTAAAGACTATCTACCAAGGGTTCACCGGCAAAAATGGCAGTCCACCTGCAGGCAAGCATTGAAAGTAACCCAACCAGCGACGCAACAAACCAGCTGGAATAGTTTGAAATAAAACGATAAACAAAAACCCCAAAAAGCGACATTATAATGTTGTTTACAACCAAGAAACTCATGCCAACAGCAAAATTGCCAGGGAAAGTATCGGGCGAAAGACGAGAAAAAATTCCTCCGAACAATTCGTAAATCAATCGTGCCGCAAACGGCACAATAACTCTGTATTTACGAACCGTATACTGATTGAAATCGAAGTTAAACAATCCAAGGTAGCTTACCGTGTCGTTTCCCATACTTGGGTCAACAATGTCGATAATATGAAACGATGGCCCATGAATTACGGCAAGGCATAAAATAAAAACCCAGAATTCGGTTCTTGTAAATAATTCTGTAAGTGTTCTTTTCAGCATTCTAAGTAAGTTTTACAGTAGCAAATTTCTACAAAAATAAGCGAACAATACTAATTCTTTTACTTTATTAGAGGAAGTTAATGAACAAAAAGCCCAAAACTTCTTTTTACATTTGCACTTTACAAACGAACAATGACAAGCAACTCAACATTTCTGCTAGAAAAATCGCTTAACCTTGAGCCTCTCAGTAACGAAGAAGGGTTGTTCCTATTTGAGAATGCTTCCTTAGCTGAGCTGATTTTAACTGCAAACCTGCTTCGCAAGCAGCATGTGCCGGGAAATAAAGTTACCTGGCAAATTGATAGGAACGTAAATATTACTAACGTATGCATTGCAGGATGCAAATTTTGCAACTTTCACTGTGGTTTACATAGCGACAATGCGTATATCACAACCATCGAGGAGTATAGGGCGAAAATTAAGGAGATGCTCGTTTTTGGAGGAGAGCAGCTTCTTTTACAGGGCGGACTTCATCCAAAGTTAGGGCTCGATTTCTACACACAAATTTTTAGAGCAATAAAAGAAGAGTTTCCCTACGTAAAACTTCACGCACTTGGTCCTCCAGAAATTGCACATATTGCCCGATTAGAAAAAACCAGCTACAGGGAAGTTCTTTTAGCCCTTGTTGAATCGGGGCTCGATAGCCTTCCGGGTGGTGGAGCAGAAATTCTGGTCGACAGAGTTCGTAGGCAAATTTCTCCCGGCAAACCCGATTCGCAGGCTTGGTTCGACGTTATGGCCGAAGCCCATCAACTTGGGCTACTTACCACAGCCACCATGATGTTTGGCCATATTGAAACGCTCGCCGAAAGAATTGAACATCTCATTAAAATTAGGGATTTACAGAGTAAAAAACCGAATGATGCAATTGGCTTCTCCGCATTCATTTCTTGGCCATTTCAGGATAAAGGAACCGAGCTGGAGAAAATGGGAGTGAAAAACAGAACCACCGCCCTTGAGTACATCCGAATGGTTGCCATTAGCAGAATTATGCTACACAATATTAAGCACATTCAGTCATCGTGGCTTACCGTTGGAATTGAAACCGCACAAATTTGCCTTCATGCAGGAGCCGACGATTTGGGGTCGATAATGATTGAAGAGAACGTTGTATCCGCAGCAGGAGCCAAAAATAAGATGGATGCCTACGGCATTCAAAAAGCCATTTCCGAGGCTGGTTTCGAACCACAGCTGCGAAACCAGAACTACGAGTACATTCCACTTCCCGACATCGACTTTGAGAAGATGATTACTATAAACGGTCCCAATAAGTTTTAGATTTTCGACAAGAAACTTATACTTTCAAAATGACACTACAATTGTTACAAGAAGGGTGACAATCAAATTTTATGAGGATATAATTGCTAGTTAGGGGCAAGGGGATGACAAAAAATGGAGAGGTCTTTACTTTAATCCTGAAATTCCTTATCTTTGTAAAAAATGGACTGAAATGGATATCGTTGCTAGAAAATTGAACTTTGTACAGGAATTCCTTAGAATCTCTGATGAAGACCTTGTTGACAAATTAGAAAGGTTTTTAAGAACTGAAAGAAAGAAAAGGGTAGACAAAGACATTAAACCTATGACAATGAATGAATTCAATCAGATGATAGAAAATGCAGAAGATGATGTCAAGAATGGTCGTGTGATTGAAGCTAGAGAGTTACTTAAAAAAGTTGAGAAATGGAAGTAAGAGTTCTCTGGACAGATTCTGCTCTATTTCAACTAGAAGACATTTATGATTACTATAAAATTAAAGCAAATCCTAGAATTGCTAAAAAATTAGTGAAAACTTTAGTGGAAGAAACTATTATACTTGAATCAAATCCATTAATTGGCGTTAAAGAACCCCTCCTGTCAGAAAGACCTTATGAATATAGATTTCTAGTAAAGAACAATTATAAAATCATTTATCGTTTTAATGAAAACCTTATAAGGATAATTTCAGTATTTGACTGTAGACAAAACCCAAATAAAATTGAGAAAATAGCTGAATAACCCCCAGCCCCTAACATGGGGT
Organism: uncultured Rikenellaceae bacterium; assembly: GCA_964563065.1. Taxonomy (GTDB): domain Bacteria; phylum Bacteroidota; class Bacteroidia; order Bacteroidales; family Tenuifilaceae; genus DAOSWM01. The sequence continues at coordinate 9,176 of CAZLXF010000129.1, forward strand.
TAAAAATATTGGGGTTGATACCAGAAATGAGCGGATTTCGCTAGTTGCGAACTCATCACACGTGATGACATCACCACCGTGGACTCACCAAAATTTGC
>CAZLXF010000130.1:0-9273 GCA_964563065.1 uncultured Rikenellaceae bacterium
GAAATTCTCTACACCGAAAAGCTAGAGGGAGAGCTTACTCCCATGCTTTCGCTCCTTAAACCCGGCGATAAGTTAATGGTTTCCGAACCATTTGGAAGTTTTACCCACGTTGACGATTCGGCAGTTTACATTGCAGCCGGAACAGGAATTGCTCCATTTATTTCCCGAATTCTTTCGGGAAAAGGGGAGAGCTCAACGCTAATTCACGGAGCAAGTTACCCTGAGTTTTTTTACTACCAGAAATTTTTGCATGAAAAATTAGACAAGAATTACATTCAATGCTGCTCACGTTGTGATACCGATGATTATTTTCAGGGACGAGTAACCGACTTTCTAAAGCAGTGGAAAAATCTTAACCCCACCAAAAAGTATTACCTTTGCGGTAGCGCCGAGATGGTTGTCGAAACTCGCGATTTGCTTATTTCTCGGGGAGTGCCTTTCGGAAACATCAACGCAGAGATTTATTTTTAATTTGAGAACTGCCAACTGAGAACTGCCAACTTTTTAAAGTTTATGTCAAAAACTTCACTCTTCGGATTAACCCTTCCGCAACTCACCAATCTGGTGCTAGCCGAAGGCTTGCCAAAATTTACCGCCAAACAAATTGCCGACTGGCTCTACAAAAAGGACATCGATAGCATCGAGCAGATGACAAATCTTTCGATTAAGGTGCGTGAGAAACTTGCCGAAAAGTATTCATTTGGATTATCAAAACCGGTGAAAGTTTCAGAATCGGCCGACGGAACAAAAAAGTATCTTTTTTCAGCAGGTGAAATGAAGTTTGTTGAAGCAGCGTATATTCCCGATAGCGATAGGGCAACGCTTTGCGTTTCATCGCAGGTTGGATGCAAAATGGGGTGTTTGTTCTGCATGACTGGCAAACAGGGATTTCAGGGGAATCTTTCCGCTGGTGAAATCGTGAATCAACTTCGTAGCATTCCCGAATGGCATAACATTACAAATATTGTTTACATGGGCATGGGCGAGCCGTTCGATAATTTGCAGAATGTTCTCGCTTCGCTAGAGGTTCTCACTTCCGACTGGGGAATGGCTATGAGCCCACGCAGAATTACTGTTTCAACCATTGGTGTAACTCCTGCTATGCGGGAATTTCTGGAGAAAAGTCAGTGTCATTTGGCGGTTAGCCTGCATACTCCTTTCGATGACGAGCGCCGAGCGCTGATGCCAATCCAGAATGTTTACCCAATTCAGGAAGTGGTTAACGAAATTCGCAAATTCGATTTCTCAGGGCAACGTCGCGTTTCGTTCGAGTACATTCTATTCGATAATCAGAACGATACACCTCGTCATGTCAGGGAAATTTCGCGCTTGCTCACAGGGCTTCAATGTCGTGTTAACCTAATCCGTTTCCACTCAATTCCCGATAGCCCACTAAAAGGTTCGCCCGATGAACGTATAATTAAATTCCGCGATGCGCTAACGGCAAAAGGAGTTTTCACAACAATTCGTGCCTCGCGCGGCCAGGATATTCAGGCTGCCTGCGGATTGCTCTCAACCAAGGAGATTCAGAAGAACCAAAAATCTTCATAGTTGTAATTGTCTCGTTTGCATTTTCTTTTACTGGCATAACCTTTGCTTAAATTATTTCGCACATCTACAAACAAAATGGTTAAATTTGTAGAATAAATCCATGTTGTTATGAAAAAGATAAATCTTCTAATTCCAGCCGTTATGCTATTTGCATGCACAAAAGCTCAGGAACCCTACAACGTATCGGAAGCGTCAACCGATTTTGCAATAAATCTTTATAAAAATATTGTCCAGCAGAAAGAAAACGAAAACCTTTTCTTTTCACCATTTAGCATAAATACCGCAATAGGAATGACCTATGCTGGCGCAAACGCTGAAACAAAAAGCCAGATAGCCAGCGTGTTTGGGTATCCCCTAAACGATAAAAACTTGCACAAGCAGCTTGGTTCTTTACAAAACCAGTTGAACCAGTTGAACTCGAAAGGAATAGAAATTTCCGTTGCCAACCAGCTTTGGGCCGACAAGGAGTACAAGTTCCGTTGTCGTTACACCAGAGGTGTAAAAAGGGCATACAAAGCGCCAGTAAAGAGAGTGCCTTTTAGGGTAACTCCTGATGAATGCAGGTTAGAAATTAACAGCTGGGTTGAAGGTGAAACGAAAAACAAAATTAAGAATCTGCTACCCGAAGGTTCAATTACAGACATGACCGCTCTGGTGCTTACAAACGCCATTTACTTTAAAGGCCAGTGGAACAGTAAGTTCGATGAGAAGAATACCGCCGATGGATTCTTTATCACACCTTCAAAAGAAAAGGTTGAGTGCAGAATGATGAACGCTCAGCAAAAGTACAATCTATATCAGGGCAATAATATTCAGCTGCTTGAACTTCCCTATGCTGGCAAAGAATTTTCAATGCTAGTTCTTTTGCCAAACCAAGAAGTTACTCTGGCTGAAGTTGAAAAAGAATTATCGGCTGAAAATTTGAATGGATACATCGATTTACTTGCCGAATCGGATGTTATGGTTTCGCTACCAAAGTTCAAGTTCGAAGCTGAATATAAGCTAAAACCATTCCTCTCGCAAATGGGAATGCCAATTGCTTTCACCGACAAAGCAGATTTTACCCGCATGTCGAAAAAGCCCGATCTGAAAATCGATGAGGTTTACCACAAGGCTTTTGTTGAAGTTTCCGAGGAAGGAACCGAAGCCGCTGCAGCAACTGCGGTAGTGGTTGTTCGCAAATCGTTTAGCGTTCCAACAAAATTCGAGGCCAACCGCCCATTCCTTTTCCTAATTCGCGAAAACGAAACCGGAAACATACTTTTTATGGGACGAGTGGTTAATCCCTTGAAATAATTTTTTTTGATTTAAGAATTAAGAAACTGTTTAAAATTTAGTTGTTAATTTTTGCCATGGGCTTTAGCCCATGGAATATTTTAGTAATGAAAATCGGGCTTTAGCCCAAATGTGATTGGAAAATTTGGCCTGTCTGCCGACATAGGCAGGCTAAATCCATGTTTATTTTTTGTTTTTATCTATGGGCTAAAGCCCATAGCAGTTGATGAAATAGAAAAATTAAACAGTTTCTATGATTTAAGATTTTTGAAGAGATGGAAAGTTCATAAATCAGAGATCGTTAATCCTTGTTCAATATTCCTATTCCCGTGAGCCGTTACATTGCAAACTTAATTAGCCAGGGCGAGCACCAGCAGCTCGATTTTAAGCACTCAATCTCCGATTCGAGGAAAATAGCCCGAACTCTTGCCGCATTTGCAAATACCGATGGAGGAACGCTGCTTATTGGCGTAAAGGACAATGGGAATGTTTCGGGCGTAAACTCCGAGGAGGAGTACTACATGCTCGAGGGCGCTGCGCAAATGTACTGCAAACCTGAAGTGAAATTTAAGGTTACCCGCTGGGATATTAACGGAAAGGTTGTGCTGGAAGTTTACGTTCGGCCCGATTCCAAGAATCTTTACAAGGCACAGGACAAAAACGGTAAATGGAAGGTTTTCTTTCGCCAGAAAGATGAGAATTTTGTTGCAACTCCCTTGCAGGTAAAAGTTTGGAATGCTATTCGTTATCGAAAAGCAGTTCGTTTTAACCTCTCACACAAGGATCAACTCCTGATCGATTATCTGAAAGAACATGGCCAAATTACAGTCGATGATTACTGTCGAATGGCATTCATCTCACACAGAGAGGCCGAAAGTGTTTTGGTAAATCTGGCTGTTTTGGGAATAGTTGTTCTAAAACAAGAAAACGAGAAGGAAACCTTCGTCCTAAGCCAATCATCGTAAGATCTCCTCTTAAAATATCTAAAAAACCTTTTTTACAATCGTTTGCAGATAACCGAATTTCTTTGCCAAATACCAGTAATTTGCTAATTTTGCTCAAACTATTTTAACCATTTTCCTAATCAATAATCCACATCGAAATGAGCAAATCAGTGTCAGTTGGAAATAAAGGCAAAGGTGTTCGTTCCGACTGTGCTGTTACCCTCGAACTAACCGAGAGCGGTGGAATTCAACTGCAGGTAGAAAGCAAGGTGAATGCAATTTATGGTAAGCAGAACGAGAAGCTTATCATGGACATTCTTTCGTTCTACTCAGTGCAGAATGCCAAAGTTCAATTTGAGGATAGCGGTGCATTGCCTTTTATTATTGCAGCACGAATGGAAGCGGCAATTCGTAAAATTACAGGTTCCGACAAGGAGTTCCTGTTGCCCATGCTTCCACAGAACCAGTACCAAACTACTCGCGACAGGAATCGTTTCTCGAGGCTCTACCTTCCGGGGAACACTCCATCGTTAATGATTAACGCCGGAATTCACAACCCCGATGGAATCATTCTCGACCTTGAGGATGCTGTTGCCATCGACAAGAAATATGAGGCTAGCTTTGTAGTTCGAAACGCTCTTCGTAACCTCGATTTTTATGGTGCCGAGCGAATGGTTCGTATCAACCAAATTCCTCGTGGACTGGACGATTTGGATTACATTATTCCCCACAATGTTCATCTTTTGCTAGTTCCCAAGTGCGAGAGTGCCGACCAAATAAAGTTGCTTAACCAGAAAATTGATGAGCTTAAAGCAAAACACAATATTAAGAATGATATTTGGCTGATGCCAATAATAGAAAGCGCTCTGGGTGTAATAAAAGCATACGAAATTGCAACCTCCGCAAAAAATATTGTTTCCCTAGCAATTGGGTTGGAGGATTACACCGCCGACTTGGGCGTGAAACGTACGCTTGAAGGAACCGAATCGTTCTTTGCAAGAACCCAGCTGGTGAATGCTTGTCGTGCTGCCGGAATCCAGCCAATCGACTCGGTATTCAGCGATGTAGCCGACATGGAAGGTTTGAGGGAGAACGTAAAACGTTCGAAGAGCCTTGGTTTCGATGGAATGGGCTGTATTCACCCTCGCCAAATCAAGGTTATTCACGAAAGTTTTGCTCCCGAGCAGGACGAAATTGAGAAGGCAAAGAGAATTGTCCGCGCATTCGATGAGGCAACCGCAAAAGGATTGGGAGTTGTTTCTCTTGGAACAAAAATGATAGATCCGCCCGTGGTAAAACGTGCCCAGCATACAATCGACGTTGCCATTAGTACAGGAAAGTTAAACAAAAATTGGAGGGACGAAGAAAATGTCAGCTAAGTTTGAAAAGAATGCCATAGGCCGTCTTGTGCCAACCGAAGTTAACGGAAAACCTCAAGTTCCCTTCAAGGGAGTTGGAAAGTACAAACCAACCGGCCGAAAATACGCTCCACCAATTGCTTCCTGCGCCGATTACCCTGCTGATGGAAATAAGATAGTTCCTTCGCTAAAGGATGCTTTAGTAAAATCAGGATTGCGCGATGGAATGGTAATTTCAACCCACCACCATTTTAGGAATGGTGATTTACTTGCAGTTCAAATTTTCGATATTGCTCACGAGCTGGGAGTTAAAGATTTGGTTTGGGTTCCTTCCGCTTCGTTCGAGTGCCAAAGTCCACTAATTAAGTATTTGGAGGATGGCACCATTCACCACATTGAAGGCAGCATGAATGGCTCGCTTGGCCGTTTTACCTCCGAAGGGAAAATGAAGGGAACAGGGATTCTGCGCTCGCATGGCGGTCGTTACCAAGCAATTCAGGATGGAGATGTTGTGGTTGATATTGCAGTGATAGCTGCTCCAACTGCCGATCCGTTTGGGAATGCAACCGGCGATCGTGGCCCTGCTGCCTGCGGATTACTTGGCTTTGCACTTGCCGATTCGCAGTACGCCCATAAAGTAATTGTTGCAACCGATAATGTTGTTCCGTTCCCTTGTGTTCCTTGGCAAATTCACGGAAACTATGTTGATTATGTGGTTGTGGTTGACCAGGTTGGAATTCCTGAAAAAATTGTTTCGGGAACAACAGAAATCACAAAAAGTCCCGATAGGCTTCTGCTTGCCGAGATGACCGCACAGTTCTGTGATGAGGCAGGAATTATCCGCGATGGTTTCTCGTTTCAGGCTGGTGCAGGTGGTACTGCGCTTTCCATTGGAGTTTACTTTGGCGATAAATTACGGGAACGTGGCATGAAAGCACGCTTTGCGCGCGGTGGTAGCAACAAGTATTTGGTTAACATGCTCGAGGAGGGTTTGGTCGATTTTATTCTCGATGGCCAAACATTCGACCTTGAGGGCGTTCGCTCCATGCGCGAAAACTTCAACCATTTAAACACCAGTCCATTTACAAGTTATAACTACCACGGGAAAGGCAATTTTGCATCTCTGGTTGATGTAGTAATTCTAGGTGCAACTGAGGTTGATGTAAACTTTAACGCCAACGTGGTAACTCACTCCGATGGAGTTCTTCTTCATGGAATTGGTGGCTGGCAAAACTGTTTATTCTCAAAATGCACAATTCTTCCAATTCCACTTTTCCGCGATCGTATCCCGGTTATCCGCGATGAAGTTACCACTATTTGTGGTCCAGGAGAGTTAATCGATGTAATTGTAACAGAGAGAGGTATTGCAATAAATCCGCTCAGGAAAGATTTGCTAGAGAAATTGAAGGATTCAAAGCTCCCAATAAAAACCATCGAGCAGCTTAAGGATGAAGCAGAAGCAATTTGTGGAAAACCCGAAAAAATTGAGTTCACCGACGAACCGGTTGCTGTAATCAAGTGGGTTGATGGAACAATTATCGATACTGTTTGGAAAGTGAAGAAATAGAAAGTTATTGATTGAACTCTGAGCTTATTGAAGAGTTTAATTTACTTAAATTGAAAAAAGAGCGAAACTTCCGCTCTTTTTTTGTAACCAAGACTTCGGTATAGCCTAGACTTTTGATCTCTCAGGGGGATAAAGCGTGTAGAGATCGGAAGTCTCCCCTTGACGTTGGAATGTCCGTCAAAAAACGTGAATAACTTTTTTTCCCTTTGTCGGTGGAATGTCCTTCGGACGTTTCCTCCGTCAATTTTTTCTTCACTTTCCAACGTCCGCTCGTTTTTTTGCGGACTTGGAAACGTGAAGTAATTTAAATTTCCTCTCCCCTCGACGTTGGAAAGTCCTACGGACGTTTCCAAGTCATCCCTTCTCCTTCACTTTCCATTTTACCTGTAGCTAGACAGGCGTCCGACGAAGGAGGATCATGGAAACGTCAAGCAATAATAAAACCAACTACTCAATTATCAAATCCTCAATACTTTCTTCAATAGCATCAAGCGACATCCGATGAGTTGCATTAAAATTTTCAACTCCATCAAAGTTGGCTTTACTGTTTTAATTATTTTGTAGGAACTCCAAGGGTAATCATCAACTTGATCCACAAATCCATGTTTCACAGCGTTGCCATGTATGTACACAACTAAATTGGTAAAGTATCGCTCACTGGTAATTTCGCAGCGCTCATAGTTCTTCTGGAATAGTGAACCCGTACGATCGTGTCGCTTGTTGAACCATCGTGAGTAGGCATTAAAAAAGTGCTTAAACTGCTCTACAGGTTTGGGTTTAAGGACAAATCTGTCATCCGAGATTTCGGGATAGTATGTTTTCCATTTCAAATCGGGATTTTCCGATTTGGCATGTTTTGAGTTGAAGTATCCAATCTCTTCCTCCTCCTTAATTCTCACCAGCAGGTGAAAATGGTTGTGCAATAATGCCCATGCATATATTTCGCAAATTGAAGTAATATACACATCCAGCCTGTCAAGAAAATGTAAGTAATCCTCCTCACACGTAAAAATATTTTCGTGGTTGTTCCCTCTGTTAAAAATGTGGTAGTAGCTGCCATATTCAATATTGGGATTCATGGGGAAGTGATTTTTTGAACTACTGTAAAAATAGTAAATTTTCTGTTTTTATTTTCCTTCACTTGACGTTGGAATGTCCTACGGATGCTTCCATCCATTTCACTTTCCAACGTCCGCTCGTTCTTTTGCGGACTTGGAAACGTGAAGAATTTGAAATGCTTTTTCCTCCCCCCGACGTTGGAATGTTCGCCAAAAAGCGGGCGGACGATTCCAAGTCTTTTCTGGCTTCCTTTCACTTTCCATTTTACTTGTCATTAGACAGTCCTCGACTTTTACTTTCCAACGCCCACATTCACTTTCCAACGTCCGCTCGTTCTGTTGCGGACATGGAAACGTGAAGGAATTTGTAATATTTCCTTTTTCTTGACGTTGGAATGTCCACCAAAAAACGGGTGGACGATTCCAAGTCTTTTCTTTCCCTTCACTTTCCAACGTCCGCTCGCACTTTTGCGGACTTGGAAACGTGAAGAGGAAAAAAAAGAGCGAGTAAAAATACCCGCTCTTCTAATAAAATATTTTGCTTTACGTTACGAATTTTTCAAATAGTTTACCAACCCTTTGGCCTCAAAAACAGCCATCAGCTGCTGGGGTAGTGGTGCAAATTTGAAAACTTTTTCGTTGATATGAATCTCGCCTTTGGCGAAATCAACATTCAACTTATCGCCTTGCTTGTAGTTATTTACAGCCTCGGGTACAACCAAAATTGGTAATCCCTGGTTTACCGATGAACGGTAAAAAATTCGGTTCACCGATTTGCAAATTACTGCCTTTACTCCAGCATGCGACAAGCCTACAGCCGGATGCTCGCGCGAGCTTCCACAACCAAAGTTATCGCCAGCAACAACTATATCGCCTTCGGCAACTTTCTCTGCAAAACTTTCATCGAAACCTTTGAAAAGGTGTGGCATAATTGCAGGTGGATCGGAACTTAAAACGCTGTATGTAAGGTTTCCGGCAAACATTTGGTCGGTATTTAAATTGTCGGCATCGGCGTAGTTCCAAGCACCATCAACTTTCCGATTTTCGCCCTTTGGAATGGAAACGGTGGTGCCGATTTGAACATCAGTAGTGAACTTGTCGTTGGCTTTAACTCCCCGAGGATCGGTAATCTCTCCATGAATTGCTGAGTAAGCAACTGCAGCCGGACTAGCAAGGTAAATGGATGAGTTTTTGTTACCCATCCGTCCCTTGAAGTTACGGTTTGCGGTGGAAATTACCACAAAATCGTCGGCCGGAATTCCCTGTCCTGTTCCAAGGCAAGGACCGCACGATGCAGCCAGAATGGTTGCTCCGGCTTTCATTAGTTTAGTAATATACCCTTGCTCAATTGCTTCCATGTAAATATCCTTGGATGCTGGAATTACCAAAAGTTGGAAATCTTTAGCAATTTGTTTCCCATCAAGAATCTCCGCGGCAATTCTAATATCATTTAATTGTCGATTGGTAAAGGGTCCAATAACTCCCTGAAACAACATAAACCCCACAACACCACAAACACC
>CAZLXF010000131.1:0-9156 GCA_964563065.1 uncultured Rikenellaceae bacterium
GAAAGTAGAAAGCAATTAAATGCGGACGCTCCTGTTCCGGTAATTTTAGCCATTGAATTACTGTATCAATTCTTGCTTCGAAGGGAACCTTACCGTTGTACCTTCGCCAGAACGAAGGGTAACTTCCATTAACGGGCGCTTCCGAACCAACCCAGAAGTATGTTCCAGCTTTAACTCCTTGCTTTTCGGCTGTTAGCCAAATTGGTTCACCACCATAAAAAGCCCCGTTCTCAACCGCTTTCCTATCGCCAAGCGAATAGTAACCCAATGTTGAATCGTAAAACTTATTGTTCACTATTCCATGATTATTCGGATGCAAACCCGTGGCCATGCTATAGTGATTGGGAAAAGTTTTTGAAGGATAGCAAGGTATTAACCCCTCGGCACGAACACCGGCTTTTGCAATGGCATTAAGATTTGGGGTATTTGCATGCTGGTAGTAATCCCAACGAAAAGCATCCATCGAAAGCATTACAACGTAGGTATCGGACTTGGTATCTTTTGTTGGCTTACATCCAGTAAAACTAGTAGCTATTAGAATAATAGCAAATGATAAAACTATTAACCTGTAAATCTTCATTATAATAAATTATTAATTGCCAAAAAACTGAAAACAAATTAAAAAAGAAAACAAAGTTAGAAAAAAGAATTATAACTCATTAATCATTTTTATGTACCCGTCAACATTGAATTTTCGTTTGCAACCGTTGTAGTTCATGTAACGAATTTTCCCAAAAACTGGGCGCTCGCTCCATGCCCTATCGTGAATACCGCCAATGCTCCATGCAACGCCAGCGTATCCGTTAGGATCGCGACCATCGAGGCTGTACTTATCGTTCAAAAGAATTGCATTCTGCATGGCAATATCGGGATTTGCAGTCCACTCAAGAATTTTTTTTGCCCAGTACATTCGCATATAACCATGCATCTTACCCGTTTTAACCATTTGCAGCTGCGCTGCATTCCACAGCGGGTCGTGCGTTTTAGCGCGCTCTAGCTCTTCGAGCGAGTAGGTAAATTCGCGTTCATCGTTCCAGTGTTTCTGAAGGGTTTCCTTTGCCCAGCTGTGGATTCCTTCAATGTTATCGTAGTTGGGATTGTAGAAACAAAAATTATCGGAAAGTTCACGTCGCACAATCAACTCCTCTAGAAATGCCGATTTATCAATATCTGAAGCGGTAGATTTTGAAACTTCAATGGCAATACGCTGAGCCGAAATATGTCCAAAATGCAGGTATGGCGACAAATCGGATTGACCATCAGCCAACGGATTGTTCCTTGCTTCGGAGTAACCGTTCAACCTTCCATTTAAAAAAATTTGAAGCTGCTTTTTCGCCTCGGTTTCACCCGGTTGTAACCAGTTTATTGGTTTAACAGAATCGTCGGGAGCAAGCCAATCCAAAACATTTCTCCATTGAACAGGCTCAGAATTTATTTTTTTTGTCAATTCGGGAAGTTCGAAGAAGTTGGTAATGTACTTTGGAAGAAGCTTTGATATTTTGGGGCGAAGCGTGTAAGCACCAAACTCCAACTTGTTGGAAGCAATTCTACAGGGAACAATATTGTGCGCATCAACTTGAAAATGTGAAATTTCAATTGAGTTTGTAACCTGTTCGCTCCAAGCTCTTTTTATTCGAAGCGGATCAAAATCGGATACTAAAACCGAAGCGGTTTGCTGTTCAAGAAATTCAACAACCGTTTGCTCAGGATTTCCCAACAAAATACTAAAACCTATACCAAGTGCTTTCCCCTCTTTTTCAACCTCCTCTAATCCATTTAGCAAGAAGGAGTAATGACGAGAGTTGGCTGCGCCAAAAACTGGCGCAAGAGCAAAAACTATAGTAAGTGGTACCGATTTTCTGTTTGCCAAATTTGCAGCAAAAAGCAAAGCCCAGTTGTCGGATATTCGCATGTCGCGTGACATCCAGTAAACAACCGGGCCATGTTTTTCTTTTCCTTCTTTTAGTTGAGTTACTCTGGAGTCATCAACCATTAAATCAACGCTTTGTTTTTAAGCACCTCCTCCGAACGCATAATTATATCGACATACTGGGAACGACGGTATGCAAAAGGATCCTTTAAATTTTTACGAGCCAACTTACCTTTAAAATCGTCAATCGATTTGTAGCCCTTTGAATCCATCCACTTTTGAAGTTCGGACAGAATTTTTGTTATCTCGCCAACACCATTTTTGTACAATGTACTCACAACCTGGAAGGTTGATGCTCCGGCAAGAATAGTTTTTATGGCATCGGTTCCGGTAATAATTCCGCCAGCGCTGGAAATATCGGACTTAACGTTTCCGTAAAGCAACCCAGCAAAACGAATGGCCAAACGAACATCGTAGCTGTTACTTAGAACAATACTCTGTTCAAGTTCCTCCTTTTCTATATCAATATCGGGCTGGAACATTTTGTTGAAAAGAACAAAACCGTTTATTTTTTCCAAATCCATTCGGTTTATAACCGAAAGCGGATTGGTGTAGAACGGACTCAGTTTTACCGCAACAGGAATTTTAACTGAACCCCGAACTGCCTTTAGCGTATCAATCTGCTTCTGAATAATATCTGAGCCAGTCATTTCAAAATCGCGGGGAGTGGTAAAAAAGTTTAGCTCAATGGCATCGACTCCGGTTTCCTCAATTTGTTTAGCCCAATCAATCCAGGTATCATCGTGCATGGCGTTTAAACTGGCGATGAGAGGAATAGTTAAGTTCGATTTTGCCTTTTTTAATCTCATTAAATACTCCTTTGGCCCGGCATGCTTCAAAGTTGGAAACAGATTAATCATTTCGGCGTTACGTTCCTCATACTCTTCCAGAGCGCTTGTTAACTCCAAATCTTCGAATTGAATTTGCTCCTCGAAAAGCGACTTGAAAACAATTGCGCCTGCGCCAGCATCTTCCAATTCCTTAACTTTTTCACTATCGCTCGAAAGCGAGGAGGCTCCAACAATCAGCGGACTGTTAAGTTCGAGCCCCATGTAGGTGGTTTTTAAATTTGCCATAACTATACTATTTTTTGGTTAGTACTAATTTTGTGGTTTATATGCATTGAGTAAATCCATAACCAAATCGTTATGGTTTTTCTCCCACTTATAGTCGGTAAAATTTTGTCCGTTAAATGCTATAACAAGATTTTTATCGGGAGCAATGTAAACGTACTGATCGCCATAACCAGCAGCGTAAATTAGCGGATTTCCATCGGGTTGGGAAGTAACCCACCAGTGAAGACCGTACATAACTTCTCCAGCGTTTAAACTCGCAGAAGTTGATTCTACAATCCACTCCTCGGAAACAACTCTTTGTCCAGCCCACTCTCCTTTGGTTAGAATTAAAACTCCAATTCTTGCCATATCTCTGGTATTCAACGATATTCCACCCCATGCAGGAGCACCGTTTCCCGGATACCGATCCCAGTGAACCTCTGCGATTCCAATTTTGTTTAACAGTTCCATTCTCACAAAATCCTCAAAATTTTGCCCGGTTACTCGACAAATAATTTCTTTTATTATCTCTGAACATCCACTATTGTATGTGAACTTTGTTCCGGGTACAGTGTCAAGCGGAAGCTTGATAATTTCCTTGTACCAACTATTTGCATTATGACTTAGCTCAATTAGCGAGTTTCCAGCGTAGCTGTAGTGGGTTGTCCATTCGTCCCACTTAAAACCAGCAGTTTGATTGAGTAGGTTGCGAATGGTAATTGTTTTTTTCAGCGTGTCGGCTTCAAAAATATTATTCAACTCGGGAAAGTACGAGTAAAAGGGAACATCGATACTTTTTAGGTAACCCTTGTCAAGGCAAATTCCTAGCGCCAAAGATGTTACACTTTTGGTAACTGAGCTAATTTGGTGTAAAGTTGACGCTTGGTTAAAACCATAATACTTTTCGAAATATATTTTAGATCCGCTATAAATTACAATGCTCGAAATTTTTCCGTACTTATTGCTTCGCAAATCGCTATCAACCTTGGCGAGAGTATTGGAATTTATTGAAAAAGTAAAGGATGATTTGTAGGTATTTGAATCTAAGTAGGTTGGCTTTATGAGAAGAAAAATTGTTATAACAAACAAAAATTTCAACCAGAAACCCCTGTGTTTACTAAAACTACCATTTACTTGTGTAATTTGTTGCATTTTAATATTATGAATTAATCAACAAATTTTATATATAAACTTTGCTGAGCGTTAGTTTGTTCAAAATTGTTTGAATTTTGTTTAATATTTACGTGCTGGCAAAAACATTCTTAATCCGAATCAATGTTTCCTCAACTACTGCCCTGGGGCATCCAATGTTTATTCGTTGAAAACCCTCACCTTCAACCCCAAAAATTTCACCAGCATTGAAACCAACACCAGCTTCATGAACTAACTTATGGTTCAGTTCCTTTGCGTTAAGCCCGAAGTTTCTGAAATCGAGCCAAAGCAGGTAGGTTCCCTCTGTTTCAATCAGCTTTAATTTGGGAAAATTGGTTTTAATAAATGTTCGGGTAAACTCCACGTTTTCTTTTAAATAAGTAAGAAGTTGTTCCAGCCACTCCTCGCCCTCAGGCGAGTATGCTGCCTTAAGCGCTTCGTAGCCAAAAATATTTCCGTGGTTGGTTCCGTTCCTTTCAAGCTGATGATTATACTTTTTCAGCAATTCCTCATTGCTTGATACTACGTAAGCGGTTGTTAACCCTGCAATATTGAAAGTTTTGCTTGCCGAACAAAAAGTTACGGTTCTGCTGGCAATTTCTGGCGAAAGCGTTGCAAACGGGATATGCTTATGAGGCTTAAATACCAAATCGGCATGAATTTCATCGGAAACAACTAACACATTATACTTTAAACACAGAGCAGCAATCATTTCCAGCTCGTGCCTTTCCCAAACCCTTCCAACCGGGTTGTGTGGACTGCAAAAAATAAACATTTTAACACCTGTAGCCAGCTGCTTTTCAAAATGTTCGAAATCAATTTCGTACCTATTCCCATTGATTACCAATGGGTTTGTTAACAACTTCCTGTTATTATTCCGTATGGCATAGAAAAACGGATGGTAAACCGGGGGTTGAATCAAAATTATATCGTTAGGTTCAGTAAAGGCTTGCACTGCATGGTTCAGCCCAGCAACAATTCCGGGACAAAACGAAATCCATGCTTTTTCAATTTCCCATTCAAAACGTTTTTTAAGCCACCATTTTATTGAATCCTTAAACTCGTTGTCAATAATTGTGTAGCCAAAAATTCGATGTTCAAGCCGCTTCTTTATCCGTTCAACAATGAATGGTGGCGTTTCAAAATCCATATCGGCAACCCACATTGGAATCACATCGCTCCTCCCAAAAATGGCATCTCTCATATCAAACTTAACGGCTGATGTTCCGCTACGGTCTATCGGTTTGGAGAAATCGTATTTCATTATCAGTTAATTACAAAATTTGCAAATGTAAATTTACTTTTTTTAAAGCGATTTTTTGGAATGAAATCAGAAAAGGTTTCAAGTTATTTTACTAAAACAAATGGTTACCTTTGTTTATCAAAAGTGCAAGAGTTTATGCTGAGCAAAAACACCATAAAAAAAATTACTTCGCTCCATAATAAAAAATTTCGCAAGGAATTAGGACTTTTCATCGCCGAAGGCGATAAGCTTGTGAGCGATTTGCTAAACGCAAAAATTGAGGTTGAATCGATTTTTTGTACAAAAAGCTGGTCAATTCCTACGGAAAATATTCGGGTTGAGTTGATTGAAATCAGTGAGCCTGAGATGAAAAAAATTAGTTCACTCTCAACTCCCAGCTCAGTTCTTGCCGTTTTGAAAGTCCCAACAAGATCATTAGAGAATCTGAATTTACAAACCGAATTGACTCTTGCCCTGGACGATATTCAGGATCCGGGAAACCTGGGAACAATTATCCGCTTGGCCGATTGGTTTGGAATTCGGAATATTGTTTGTTCAATTGGAACCGTTGATGTTTACTCGCCTAAAGTTGTTCAGGCAACCATGGGAGCCATTGCTAGAGTTAATGTTCACTACACAGATTTACAGGATTTCCTTGGAAAAATTGATCGTAACAAAGTTCTGGTTTACGGAACATTTATGGATGGAGAAAATTTGTATAAAACCGAAATTCAGCCGAATGGAATAATTGTAATGGGCAATGAGGGGAATGGAATTTCAGAAGAAATTGAACAACTAGTTTTTAAAAGAATTTCTGTTCCTAGTTACCCGGGCAACTTGCCAACAAGCGAATCGTTGAATGTTGCAATGGCCACAGCCATTATTTGTGCCGAGTTTCGGCGAAGGTTTACAGTTTAACGTTTAATTTTGCAGCAACTGCCTCGGCGCAGCGTTCTCCATCAACTGCTGAGGAAACAATTCCACCAGCGTATCCGGCTCCCTCACCGCAAGGGTAAAGTCCGGCAACTTTTATGTGTTCAAGCGTTTCGTAATTTCTCGGAATTCTGACAGGAGAAGACGTGCGCGATTCAACCCCAAGTATTTGCGCTTCGCTGGTTAAGAATCCTCTCATTTTCTTGTCGAATTCTACAAAACCCTTCTGTAATCGCTGCGAAATTCCCTTAGGAAGCCACTCATCTATTCGTGATGAAACGGTTCCCGGATAGTAGGAACATTCAGGCAGAGAATTTGAAAATTTGCCATTCACAAAATCGGTTAACCTTTGCGCCGGGGCAGTAACTCCGTTATTTGATTGGCTAAAAGCCAACTTTTCAACAAAAGACTGAAACTCCAAACCGGCTAAAGATCCGTGCTTCTCGAAGCCAACCAAATCCTGAAGTTGTACTTCAACAACAATTCCAGAGTTTGCCCACTTCGAATTTCTCGCCGAAGGCGACATTCCGTTTACAACAACCTCGCCACTGGCCGATGAAGCTGGAACAATAAATCCGCCGGGACACATGCAGAACGAGTAAACTCCACGCCCGTCAACCTGCTGAACAAGGCTATACGTTGCTGCTGGCAGAAAATCGCCACGTGAAGTTCCGTGATACTGAATTTTATCAATCAGTTCCTGCGGATGTTCAACCCGAACTCCCATGGCAAAAGGTTTCGACTCGATATCGATTCCCTGCGAATGCAGCATTCGGTAAACATCGCGAGCGGAATGGCCTGTGGCTAGGATTACGGCTTTGCCGTAAATTTTCTCACCACCCGATAACCGCACTCCGGTTGCCATTCCATTGCTTAAAAGAATCTCCTCAACTCGATTCCCGAAATAGAATTCTCCACCATGTTCCTCAATAGTTTTCCGAATAGAAGAAATTACACGTGGCAGAATGTTGGTCCCTATGTGTGGATGCGCTTCGTACAAAATTTCATCCTGAGCTCCGTGGTTGTGAAGAATATGAAGGATTCGGTTTATATCGCCGCGTTTGCGGGAACGAGTGTATAGTTTTCCGTCGGAGAAAGTTCCTGCGCCACCCTCGCCAAATGCGTAGTTCGAATCGGGATTTAATTCTTGATTACGGTTTAAACTGGCAATATCGCGTTTCCGAGAACTAACATCCTTTCCACGTTCAATAATAATTGGTTTTATGCCGAATTCAATTAATCGTAACGAAGCGAAAAGTCCGGCCGGACCCGACCCAACAACAATTACGCTGTTTTCATTCTTAACATCTTTATATAAAAACGTGGGGGAATAAGTTTCAACTTTTTCGCCTTTAAGAAAAACTTTTATACCAAGATTTACTTTTATTGCACCGCGCCGAGCATCTATAGATTTTCGGGTTATAAGAATTGAAACTTCTTCGGAGTGTTTAATGCCGAGTTTTTGCAGCGCAATGGACTTTACTTTTTCTTTGTCGGCTGCCTGTTGTGGGGTTACAACAAGATTTAAATCCCTTGGCATAATTACTCGAAATGGAATGCAATAACAATTACCTGCGACTGCATACCACGAATGGCGTCCATGTAAATTTCGCCGCCTTCATCGGACTTTTCACGGGCAAGAACGTTGAGGAAACCCGATGAGAACTTAATTTCTGGAGAAAACTTAAAGTAGGTTAGGAAGAAATCGCAGCCAACACCTAACTCGTAGTAAAAATCGCCTTTTGTGAGGCGAAGAAAAACACCCTCCTCGATGTTCAGCTTCTTGTAGGCAGCCATATCAATCCGGAAGTTTGCACCCGCAACAACGTAGGGACGGGCATTGGTTTTCCTCTCCGCGCTGTACTTGAAAGTTAAGGGAGTTTCAATAAACGACGACTCCATTTTCATCATTGTATTCAATGTACCATCGTAGTTATAAAACGACAGGTTTCTTTGGCCAAAGGCCAAACCGGGCATAAAACGCAGGTGCAGGGTTGGGAAAATTCGCAAATCGGAAACAACATTTACGTTGAAACCGGGGATAAGATTGCTAATATCGGCAAAAAGCCGATCGGTATTCTCATCGAAATTCTTGTTGGTATTTACCCTGAAATCCATAAAATTGGCTCCCAGTGAGAAGCCAAAACGCAGCAACTTATCGTGATCGTAGTTGGGATCGTTCAACACTTGGGGCGGTTTATACTGCGCAAGTGCTAATCCCTGATAAATTACTATTATTGTGAGTGTTGTAAGAAATCTTCTTGCTAAAACCATGCCCAAAGATAAACATTTCATAAACTTAGAAAACGGGGATGCTACTCTTTTATTTTATTCAGCCCTCTAAACATTATACTATCCTCCTTTTTCTTGTAAAGCTGAATGTCAATAACAATAAAATCCTTAAAAACCTCGCTTACGCCTTCAACTTCGTCCAACTTATTGACAATAGCCTTTACATAAAAAATACTATCAATTAATACTTTGTCGGGCTGCTTTGCCAGCTTTCCATCAACAAAAAACACCATATCCCGAGTATTGTAGCTAAGCTCTGTATGTTTCGAAATAACTTGTTCCAGCGTTATGAATTCAATTTTTTTCTTTGAAAATAAACGAACTATTCCTCCCCCATCCAGCTTCTCAACCTTCATGGAATCGATACTATTTGGATTAATAAATACCTGTTCAATATTTATCTCCTTCTCGTTAAGTAGCCAAGTAATTTCTTTATTGTCTTGTGAGTTTCCTAGAAAAAAGGAAAAGCAAAAAATAATTGAAAGTAATAATCTCATGTTGAAAATAATTTAAAAAACTGATTGTCTATCCTTAATTATTTATGTCAGATG
>CAZLXF010000132.1:0-9063 GCA_964563065.1 uncultured Rikenellaceae bacterium
AACCTTTCTTGAGAGTTTTAGTTTTCCTGTTTTCTTGTCAACTTCAATGAGTTTAACATCAATTACATCACCCTCCTTGAGGACATCCTCAACCTTTTCAACTCGTTTCCAGTCAATTTCGGAAATGTGGAGCAAACCATCCTTGCCAGGAACTATTTCAACGAATGCACCGAAAGGCATAATTGACTTAACCTTACCAGTATAAATTTCTCCTACCTCGGGTGTTGCAACAATGCCCTTAATCCACTTAACGGCAGCATTTCTAGCGTCAACGCTATCGGCAAAAACGGTAACCACTCCGTGGTTGTTCACTTCCTCAATATTTATAGTTGCACCAGTTTCACGCTGAATTTCTTGGATTATTTTTCCGCCAGGGCCAATAACTGCGCCAATCATATCGCGAGCAATGCTGAACTGTTCAATTCGTGGAGCATGTGGTTTCAAATCGGCACGTGGTTCCTGGATAGTTTTCATCATTTCGCCTAGAATGTGCATTCTACCCTCGCGAGCTTGCTCGAGAGCGCGAGCCAAAACTTCGTATGGAAGTCCGTCAACCTTGATATCCATCTGCGTAGCAGTGATTCCATCCTTGGTTCCGGTTACTTTGAAATCCATATCGCCAAGATGATCCTCATCGCCGAGAATATCGGAAAGAATAGCGAATTTGCTTGATCCAGCCTCGGTAATTAAACCCATAGCAATTCCTGAAACAGGTTTCTTTAATTTTATTCCAGCATCCATAAGGGCAAGCGTACCTGCACAAACAGTTGCCATTGACGAAGAACCGTTGGATTCGAGAATATCGCTAACAACGCGAACAGCGTAAGGATTATCCTCTCCGGTAGGTACCATACGCTTTAACGCACGGTGCGCAAGATTTCCATGGCCAATTTCTCTACGACCAACGCCACGGTATGGGCGAGCATCGCCAGTTGAGAATGGAGGGAAATTATAGTGTAGAACAAACTTTTCGGTTCCGCGAACTAGCACCTCGTCGATAATTTTCTCGTCGAGTTTAGTTCCGAGTGTTACTGTTGTAAGCGACTGTGTTTCACCACGGGTGAATAGTGCCGAGCCGTGAGCCATTGGAAGGAAATCAACTTCGCACTGGATAGGGCGAATTTGGTTTGTTTTCCGACCGTCCAAGCGAATGGATTCTTCGAGAATCATAGTGCGCATGGCTTTCTTCTCAACATCGTGGTAGTAGCGGGCAACCAAGTTAGCTTTAGCTTCTCGCTCATCCTCAGGAATGGTTTGCATAAACTCTTCCTTAATATCAGCAAACTGCTGGCTACGATCCTGTTTTGGCAGCATCGATTTCGCCACATTGTAAACCTTATCGTAACAGAATTCCAGAACTTTCTTACGCAGCTCCTCATCGTTATTTTCGTGGCAGTACTCACGTTTCACAACACCCATTTCCTTTGCCATCTCAATTTGAGCTACGCAGTGTTTCTTTATAGCTTCGTGGGCAAACTTAATGGCCTCAAGCATTTCGGCTTCAGAAACCTCTTTCATTTCACCTTCAACCATCAAGATGTTGTCGTAGGTTGCTCCAATAATCATATCAATATCAGCCTGTTCAATTTGGCTGAAGGTTGGGTTAATGTGGAGTTTCCCATCAACGCGAACTACTCGAACCTCTGAAATTGGTCCGTGGAAAGGGATATCGGAGATGGCAAGAGCCGCTGATGCTGCAAGTCCCGCTAAAGCATCGGGTGGAATATCCTTTTCAGCGGATATTAAATTGATAGTTACAAACGTTTCAGCATGATAATCGTCGGGGAAAAGTGGACGAAGAGCCCTATCAACAAGTCGTGAAACCAGAATTTCGGAGTCGGAAGGACGAGCCTCTCGTTTTAGGAATCCGCCAGGGAATCGGCCACTGGCAGCATACTTCTCTTTGTATTCAACGCTAAGAGGCATAAAATCGACATCTTCTCGAGCCTCTTTTGCACTAACAACGGTAGCTAACAGCATGGTTTTACCCATGCGAACAATAATTGAACCATCGGCCTGACGGGCTAGTTTACCCGTTTCGAGGGTAATAACTTTTCCATCGCCAAGGTCGATTGATTTAGAAACAACATTAAACATACTTATAATAATAAAGATTGATAATAATTCGTTGGTGTTTAAACAGAAAATCAGAGGAAAAGTTCTAGCATTCCCCTGATTCCCCCATCGTGTTAAATACTAAAAAAGGCAATTTTAGCAATTGCCTTTTGTTTTTTTACTTCCTTAAATTTAAAGCCTTTACAATGGCACGATACCTTTCAATATCGCGATCTTTCAGGTAGTCCAATAATCTTCTCCGTTTCCCAACTAACTTTAAGAGCGAACGCTGAGTGCCGTAATCTTTACGGTGTTTTTTCAGGTGCTCGGTTAGGTGGCCGATACGGTAGGAAAATAACGCGATTTGGCTTTCTGCTGAGCCGGTATCGGTATTAGACTTCCCGTGATCCTTAAAAATCTCCTGCTTCTTTTCTGCTGTCAAATAATCCATAATAACGAGAGTAATTAGTGGTGTTTAGTACTCAAATTTTGATTTGCAAAGGTAAGAGCTTTTTTCGAAACTGATTACATACAACGCCTTTTTTTTACTTTTTAGAGGCAGTTAACTTACTTTTAATGTGCTATAAACTTGAAAATACAGGGAATTGAGAGTAAAAATATTTTTATCAACAAATTCAAGAACAGCTAGTATGATGCAAGTACTTTCCTGAATTCAGCGTTGGGAATGTAGCCCCTCTCATCCTCAGAGTACTTTGGTAGTATTCGATCGACAAAGTACATATTTATTTCGCCTAAACTTTTAGCCGGCACTTTACCACGATAAGTGCAAACGAAATAATCCTTAACGTACTGGTAGGTTGTTTCCGACACGTTAACTTTTCCGGCTTCGCCTGAACTTTCCATGCGGGCTGCAACGTTCACGGTGTCGCCCCAAACATCGTAGGCAAATTTCTTCTTCCCAATTACTCCGGCCATTACACCTCCGGTGTGAATGCCAATACGAAGCCTCCAAACGGGCTTTCCTTTTTGTTGGTCAACAGCGGCAATATCTTCAACAAACTTCTGAATTTCGAGCCCGGCAAGAACCGTATCGAAAGCATGGCTATTGTTTTTTTGAGGAACGCCGCCCACACACATATAGCAATCGCCAATGGTTTTAATTTTTTCAATGAAGCGACTTGTTGTGATCTCGTCGAAAGCCTCGAAGTAGAAACCTAAGGCTTCAAGGAATTCCTCGATAGTTTCGTAGGAAACAGATACGTTTGAAAAGTTGACAAAATCGGCAAAGAGAACCGAAACTTCGTTGAAATTTTTTGGTCGAACAAAACCTTTCTTCTTAAGCTGATGTGCCACTGGGCCGGGCAAAATATTAAGTAATAGTTCGTCGGTTTTGGCCTTCTCTTCTTCAAGAGAAGTTTTTTGCTTTTCAATTTCCTTGTGTTGCTCATCGAGCATTGCGTTTGCCTGTTCAAGATGCTCCATGATTGACAGCAGGTTGTCGTGCTTATCGCTAAGAGCCTCTTCGGCCATTTTCAAATCAGTAATATCAGTTTCTATTGCAATAATTTTACTGAACTTACCCTTGCTATCGTATATTGGTGTTAACGATGTTTGTATATACTTTCGCTGATCATCATTTGTGTACCAAACAGATTCGTATGTAACATTCTCGCCGCTTTCTCGACAAAGTTTCATCGATTCGATTGTTTGAGCGTTCACATTCTCGGCAAATACATTCTCTCCAAATTTCTGTTTAAACTCATCGAGGTTGCATTCATACAAATGTTCGAACCCTTCGTTTACCCAGGAGAAGTTACCATCCTTGTCGATGATAATTAAAGAGCTTCCAGCTTTGCTGGCAGCCAACGAAATATCGCTAAACTGTTCGGACTGCAGTTGTAGTTTCTCAAACAATCGAGAACGTTGAATATTAACAACGATACGGCTTTCCAACTCAAGGGGATTGAATGGGTACGCCAAAAAATCGTCGACTCCAGAATGGAAAAGAGATTGAACAAAACCTAACTGTTGTTGATTAACAACTGCAATTACGGGTAAAGAGTGCAGAATATGTAACGATTTTATATTTGTTATAATTTCTGCAATACTTGATTGGTAGGAGTTTGTATCAAGAACCACTAAATCAGGATGATGCTGGAGCACATCTGGAACAACTTCAGCATCGTCAGCAGAGAAACCGTTAACACTAAAATCTTCATGAGCTGCAGACAGAACCCTCTCAATATCAGAAAGCAAATCGGAGGAATGGCTAAATGTAAGAATTCTGTAACTCATGAAATTATTAAAAATTTAATCGCTAAAATAGGAAAAACTAGGTAAATTATATGAATAAAAACAAATTTTACTAATTAACTACCGACTATTTTTAAAAGTTCGTTCCACAGGGTTTCATCTGGGGGAGGCGCAACAATTGATATATTTTCAGCCGTAACCGGATGCACAAAGCTAATCAATCTGGAGTGAAGGTTAATTCCACCATTAGGATTCGACCTTGGGTACCCATACTTTAAATCGCCTCTTATGGGCATTCCCAATGCAGCAAACTGTGCCCTAATTTGATGGTGCCGCCCAGTGTGCAAATCGATTTCAACAAAGTAGTACTTATCTGTAGCACCAATTAACTTGTACGACAGCGATGCTTTTTTAGTTCCTGGTCTTTCGTTGGGATATGCGTACGATTTGTTCTGGTGAGGGTTTCGAAGAATGTAATGGGTTAGTGTATCGGATTGTTCTTCGGGCATTTTAGCAACAACAGCCCAATAAAACTTTTTCACATTCCCATCGTGGAATAATCGGTTCATTCGGCTAAGGGCCTTACTAGTTTTTGCAAAAACTATTGCCCCGCTAACGGGGCGATCGATACGATGGACAACCTCCAAAAAAACGTTTCCAGGTTTGCTGTCGCGTTTTTTTATAAACTTTTTAACCTGCTCCAGCAAAGGCTCGTCGCCCGTTTTGTCGCTCTGTACAATATCGCTGGTAAATTTATTAACAGCAATTATATGGTTATCCTCAAAAAGGATTCGTTGGCTAGTGAATTGCATTAGAGGTTGAAATATCTGGTAACTTGCTAGTATTGTTCGCGGTCGTTGGGGAAATCTTGGTTTTTAACATCGTTTATATATGCTTGAAAAGCACCCAGCATTTCGGCGTACAAATTATGGTAACGCCTTAAAAAACGAGGGGAAAAAGCCTGAGTTATTCCGAGCATATCGTGAGTTACGAGTACCTGTCCATCAACACCCGGGCCTGCTCCTATTCCAATAATTGGTATTTTTAGTTCACGAGCAACCTGCGCTCCGAGCTTTGCTGGAATTTTTTCAAGTACAATCGAAAAGCATCCTGCATCCTGAAGAATGTGTGCATCCTCAACAAGTTTATCGGCCTCCTCCTCTTCGCGAGCTCTCACAACGTATGTTCCAAACTTATGAATAGATTGTGGTGTAAGTCCAAGGTGCCCCATAACCGGAATTCCAGCAGATAGAATTCTATCAACCGACTCAATGATTTCTCTTCCTCCCTCCATTTTCACTGCATCGGCACCAGATTCTTTCATAATTCGAATAGCAGAATTTAACGCTAACTTCGAGTTTCCCTGGTAGGTTCCAAAGGGCATATCGACAACAACCAATGCACGCTTGGCAGCTTTTACAACCGAGCTCCCGTGGTAAATCATTTGGTTGAGCGTAATTGGCAAGGTTGATTCATAGCCCGCCATTACATTCGAAGCTGAATCGCCAACAAGAATTATGTCGATGCCGGCTGCATCGAGAATGCGGGCCATGGAAAAATCGTACCCGGTAAGCATGGATATTTTTTCACCCCTTAGCTTCATTTCGTGAAGCACATGTGTGGTTACCACCTTAGCCTTACTTTCAGTTGACATATTAAGTTTTTTTTATACGGTCAAATGTACAAAATATGGTTATAAAAAAAGAATTTTAGACATTCTATTGATATCGTCTAAAAATTCCCCTGGAGACTACATTATGACTTTTTGACATGCTATGTCACATTCATTAAAAAACCTTCGCTTAATAATGTTTACGGAAACAATGATTGCAAAACGAATTTATCAATCACTTACTAATATTTCATTATCAGGAATTTACCCACACCCACTCCAACTGACAAAACAAAACGTAACCAATAGAAAACCTGTGCCATATTAGCATATTTTCTAATATTTTTCAACTTGGCATAATGATTGAAAACAATAGAAGTGTTGAATTTTGAATCGAATTATTTAATTGATAAAAAACATAAAAATAATGAGTAAAATTATTGGTATTGATTTAGGAACCACCAACTCGTGCGTTTCTGTTATGGAAGGGAACGAACCCGTAGTGATTCCTAACAGCGAAGGTAAAAGAACCACTCCGTCGATTGTGGCATTTGTTGAGAACGGGGAACGTAAGGTTGGCGATCCTGCTAAACGACAAGCAATTACAAACCCTCACAAAACCGTTTTCTCAATAAAACGTTTTATGGGAGAAACCTACGACAAGGTTACCAAGGAAATTAATAGGGTATCCTATAAAGTTGTAAAGGGAGATAATAATACACCTCGCGTAGTTATTGACGACAGGAAGTTTACCCCTCAGGAAATTTCAGCAATGGTTCTTCAAAAAATGAAGAAAACAGCTGAAGATTACCTTGGACAGGAAGTTACAGAAGCGGTTATTACGGTTCCTGCCTACTTTAGCGATTCGCAACGACAAGCTACCAAGGAGGCTGGTGAAATTGCAGGTCTTAAAGTTCGTCGTATTATTAACGAACCTACTGCAGCTGCGCTGGCATATGGCCTCGACAAGAAGTCGAAGGACATGAAAATTGCCGTTTTCGACCTTGGAGGAGGAACTTTCGATATTTCGATATTGGAACTTGGCGATGGTGTATTTGAAGTAAAATCGACCAACGGTGACACACACCTTGGTGGCGACGATTTCGACCACGTAGTTATCGACTGGCTGGCAGAAGAGTTTAAGAAAGATGAGGGTATTGATTTAAGGAAAGACCCAATGGCTCTCCAACGCTTAAAAGAAGCTGCCGAAAAGGCAAAAATTGAACTTTCCAGTTCAACCCAAACCGAAATTAACCTGCCTTACATTATGCCGGTTGACGGAATCCCAAAGCACCTTGTTCGCACGCTTACCCGTTCGCAATTTGAAAAGTTAACCGATCAATTAGTTCAACAAACCATTGAACCATGCCGCAAGGCATTAAAGGACGCTGGTTTGAGCGCTTCCGATGTTGACGAGGTAATACTTGTGGGCGGTTCTACACGTATTCCTGCCATACAGCAGGTTGTTGAGAAATTCTTTGGCAAAACTCCAAGCAAAGGCGTTAACCCCGACGAGGTTGTTGCAGTTGGCGCAGCCATTCAGGGAGGCGTACTTACCGGAGAAGTGAAGGATGTTCTTCTGCTTGATGTAACTCCACTATCGCTTGGTATTGAAACCATGGGCGGCGTTTTTACTCGCCTAATCGAGTCAAACACAACCATTCCAACCAAGAAGAGCGAAACCTTTACCACAGCATCGGACAATCAACCTTCGGTTGAAATTCACATACTACAGGGCGAGCGCCCCATGGCAAACGGTAATAAAACCATTGGACGTTTCCACCTTGATGGGATTCCACCAGCCCCACGAGGAGTCCCACAAGTTGAAGTAACTTTCGATATTGATGCTAACGGAATACTCCACGTTACCGCCAAAGACAAAGGAACTGGCAAAGAGCAAAAAATTCGTATTGAGGCATCATCGGGACTTACCGATGACGAAATTAAGCGCATGCGCGAGGAAGCCAAAGCCAATGAGGATGCTGACAAGGAAGCTCGTGAGAAAGTTGATAAACTCAACTCGGCTGACAGTTTGATTTTCCAAACCGAAAAGCAGCTGAAAGAGTTTGGCGACAAGCTACCTGCCGACAAAAAGGGTCCAATTGAAGAAGCGTTAGGCAAACTCAAAGATGCTCATCAAAAACAGGACATCACTGCAATTGATGCTGCTATGAACGAGTTAAACACTGTTTGGCAAGCTGCATCGGAAGAGATGTACAAAGCAACCCAGGCGCAACAGGAGCAGCAGCAACAAGCACAACCAAACCAGGAGTCATCGAACAAATCGGATCAAGAAGTTACCGACGTGGATTTTGAAGAGGTAAAGTAACATTCAACAACTCCATATAACTCCCAAAAAAGCCTTCGGATATATTCGGAGGCTTTTTTTTGACAAGTTTTTTAAGCATGCAATCAATTGTTATATTTGACGTTTGCTTATAAAAGCGTTTTATATTTAACGAATTAATATTTAACATTATACAAATGAAAAAGTTTTTCATTCTTGCCATCCCTTTAATTCTGGTGTTTACTCTAACTTTTGCAGAAACAACCCAACAGGATACCGTTTTCAACCAGGCTGACCATTTGAACAGAAAACAGGGACACTGGAAGAAGCGCTACAAAAATGGCAATTTAGCTTACCATGGATTCTTCAAGGATGACAAGCCCCGTGGCGAATTTTTTCGGTACAACGAGGATGGAATCCTTAGGGTTAAGCTAACCTATAGCAATTGTGGCGATACTGCACAAGCGGTTTTTTTCTATCCCAATGGAAAAGAAGTTGCCAACGGAAAATTCCTTCGCAACCAGAAGCACGGAGAGTGGAAGTACTTTGCTCTCGACGGAAGGTTGATTCTAACAGAAAATTTTAAGGAGGGTAAAAAAGAAGGAACTTTTTTAACATACTACCCCGATGGGAAAGTATATGAGCAGGTTACCTGGCTCGACAATGAAAAACATGGAGCAATAATCCAGTATTTTCCCAACGGAAACTATAAAATGTCGGTTCGTTATGAGAATGGGAAGGAGCACGGCCCGCTTAGGGTTTACTATCCGAGTAACCAACCCAGAATTGAAGGAGAGTACAAGAATGGACTTAAGGATGGATTGTGGATAGTTTACTCCCCGGAGGGAGAAATAACAAAAAAAATTCAATACGTTAATGGTTTTGCCAAAAACCA
>CAZLXF010000133.1:0-8939 GCA_964563065.1 uncultured Rikenellaceae bacterium
CCCGCTAGCGCGGATTTGTAATCCGTGCACTCAACAAATCGTTCAAGTTTAAATTTGATTTCAATCATTTAAAAAACGGTTTATTCAAATATATTTATCTTTACTATAAATCATTACCAATGTCCGATAAATACAAAATAAAAGATAACGAAGCGGCTTATTTTGTGACCCTTACAACAGTTGGCTGGGTCGATTTATTCACACGCATAAACCAAAAGTTAGCTATCGTGAACTCCTTGAAGTACTGTCAAAAGCAAAAGGGGTTGGAGATATATGCATGGTGCTTAATGCCAAGTCATTTGCATATGCTATGCAAATGCGAAGCAGAGGGAGGATTATCGGCATTGCTTCGCGATTTCAAAAAATTTACTTCAAAGCAAGCAGTTCAGCTGCTGCTTACCGAACCAGAAAGTCGAAGGGAATGGATTCTGAAACATTTCAGGGATGCATGCAGCCATCTTAGCCGGAGTCAAAACTACAAGGTTTGGCAAGATGGCAATCATGCCGTCGAGGTATTCAGTAATAAGTTTATATACGAGAAACTAGACTATATCCATCAAAATCCTGTTCAGGATATGATTGTATCCAATGCCGAGGATTACCTTTTTAGTTCAGCAAGGAATTATGCGGGGTTAGACTTTCTGATTGATGTGATTACAATTGACCCTAAAGTTAGAACATATAGGTAAACGCACGGATTGCAAATCCGCGCGAGCGTAGGAAAGGTTTGTAGGGCTTAGTAGTACGATTGTATCCCTTGTTGTGCTGGTTTATCCTTCTTTGGGGATTATCTGTTATCCCAATGTAAGTATAGTTTCTGTTAATACTTGATATCACGTATACGTAGTACATAGGACAACATTAAAAAAAAAGCCTCGATTTCTCGAGGCTTTTGGTACCCGGAGCCGGGGTCGAACCGGCACAGCCGCAATGGCCACAGGATTTTAAGTCCTGCGTGTCTACCAATTCCACCATCCGGGCCCATTAAACAAAGAAGTTCATAATAAAAAAGCGGAATGAATCCGCTTTTTGCTTTTGAGCGGAAAACGAGACTCGAACTCGCGACCCCGACCTTGGCAAGGTCGTGCTCTACCAACTGAGCTATTTCCGCAGTATTTCAAATTTCGCTTTTTGTAAATGCGAATGCAAAAGTATACCAATATTATAAATCTCCCAAAAAAATTGAATATTTTTTTTCAAAAAAAATGTAGGAATATTGTAAGTAGTTTATTAACAGAGAATATTCAACTCTTCATAAATTGTATCTACTATAATCCGGTCATCCTTTTTATATCATTAAGCTTGTTTAAAGCTTCAATGGGCGTTAGGTTGTTTACATCGAGCTTAGCCAGCTGATCGCGAATTTGTTTCAGAACAGGATCGTCCAGCTGGAAGAAGCTAAGTTGGTAGCCTTCACGCTGCTTCCCCATATCAGAGCTGGGTTTCGCAAGCTTTTGATTTTGTGGGTTTCGTTCCAATTCCTTAAGAATTTCGTTGGCTCGTTTCACAACGCTTGGGGGCATTCCAGCCATTCGGGCAACGTGAATACCGAAGCTGTGAGCGCTTCCTCCCGGAATCAACTTCCGAAGGAAAATAACCTTGTTATCCATCTCCTTTATGGAAACGTTGAAGTTCTTAATTCGTGAAAAAGCACCCTCCATTTCGTTCAACTCGTGATAGTGAGTGGCAAAAAGGGTTTTGGCTTTCCCGTTAGGATTCTCATGGATGTACTCGGTCATTGCCCAAGCAATGGAAATTCCATCGTAGGTTGAAGTTCCACGTCCAATTTCGTCAAGTAGAATTAGGCTGCGCTCGGAAATATTGTTCAGGATGCTGGCTGCCTCAAGCATTTCGACCATAAAGGTCGATTCGCCCAGCGAAATATTATCGGAAGCCCCAACGCGTGTAAAAATCTTATCTACAACCCCAATTTTTGCTCCCTTAGCGGGAACGAACGAACCAATCTGCGAAAGCAGAACAATAAGCGCAGTTTGTCTTAGCAGAGCCGATTTACCCGACATGTTTGGTCCGGTTATTATAACTACTTGTTGGCTGGAAGTGTCTAAAAAAACGTCGTTGGAAACGTACTCCTCGCCTGCAGGTAGCATACGCTCAATAACCGGGTGACGACCCTCCTTAATTTCTATGTCCAACGATTCGTTAACTTCTGGCTTGCAGTAACCATAATCCTTAGCGCAAACTGCAAATGACAGCAAGCAGTCGATTTGGGCAACCAGATTTGCATTAAGCTGAATTGATGCGATGTACTCCGAAAGGCTGAAAACCAGCTGCTCGAACAACTGCTGTTCAATGGCCATAACTTTCTCCTCGGCACCCAAAATCTTCGATTCGTACACTTTTAGTCCCTCAGTAATGTAACGCTCTGCTGAAACTAGCGTTTGCTTCCTTATCCACTCAGGCGGAACCTTTTCCTTGTGCGTATTTCGAACTTCAATGTAGTAACCAAAAACGTTGTTGAAGCTAATCTTCAACGAAGGAATTCCGGTTCGTTCCGATTCCCTTTGCTGCAAATTGAGCAAGTATTGTTTCCCCGAATGCATAATAGCACGAAGCTCATCGAGTTCACTATTAACACCTTCGGCAATAACGTTACCTTTGTTTAGAAGTGCGGGAGGTTCGGGAACTATCTCTTTTTCAATTCTATCGCGAATACGAGCGCAAAGGTTTATTTGTTCGCCTATTCGCTGAAGAGTAGGCTCATTGGACTCCTCGGATGCTTTTTTTAGGTTTACAAGTAAATGAAGTGCATTTTTAAGGCTTACCATTTCGCGTGGCGAAATTCGTCCCACGGCTGCTTTCGAAATTACACGTTCCAAATCGCCAATCTCGCGGATATTTTCACGAAGCAATTCGAAGGTTTCGTTGTGGTTTATAAAAAACTCAACAACATTTAACCGTTCAGTTATTGGCTTAATATCCTTTAGCGGGAGGGCAACCCATTTTTTTAGCAGCCTCCCTCCCATTGGCGAAAGCGTTTTATCAATAATATCAACCAGGGTTTTTGCGCCCTCATTGGAAGAGTAAAAAAGTTCGAGGTTTCGGATTGTAAACTTATCGAGCCAAACATACTTATCCTCATCGAGGCGTGAAATTGCAGTAATATGTTTAACCTGATGATGCTGAGTAAGATCGAGGTAGTAAAGTGTTGCTCCGGCAGCAATTATGCCAAGCCGAATGCCATCCACACCAAAACCTTTCAAACTCGATGTTTGGAAATGGTTAAGCAATTTTTCTCGGGCTCCGTCCTCGTTATAGGCCCACTCGTCGAATTTGTAGATATAGAATCGGGTACCAAAAAAATCCGTAAAATCCCTGTATTTCGAGCGTTCAACCAGAACTTCTTTGGGACTAAAGTTTGTAAGCAGCTTATCGATATACTCAAACGAGCCTTCGGCAGCATAGAACTCCCCCGTGGAAATGTCGAGGAATGCAACACCCGCATACTTTTTTTCGATATGCACGCATGCAAGAAAATTGTTCTCCTTGCGCTCAAGCACATTGTCGTTAAACGAAACGCCCGGCGTTACAAGTTCAGTAATTCCTCTTTTAACAATGGTTTTCGTAAGTTTTGGATCCTCAAGCTGTTCGCAAATTGCAACCCGCTGTCCAGCCCTTACAAGTTTTGGTAAATATGTATCGAGCGCGTGGTGAGGAAAACCTGCAAGTTCAACGTACGAAGCAGCCCCATTTGCCCTGCGAGTTAACGTAATGCCAAGTATTTCTGCTGCTTTTATGGCATCCTCGCTGAAAGTTTCGTAAAAATCGCCCACTCGAAACAGCAGAATTGCATCGGGATGTTTCCGCTTAATTGCGTTATACTGTTTCATTAGTGGTGTTTCCACCACATTGTTGCTTGAAGTCAAAGTGTAAAAATTTTATTATTCAGTACACAAAAATATGAAATACTTGCGTAACCGCTAATAATTTACTTAGAATGAAGTACCAATAAAAATAACTTACTGTTTATTTGATTGTTAAATGAAAAAAACGTAACTATTATTTGTTTTTACGAGTAAAAACAAATAATTCAAGTAATAAAGAAAAATTACTTGCAGGAAAAAACCTAGCATTTAGTTTGACTGGCATGCAATAATAATATACATTTAGGGCATAAATACTACACTATGGCATCACTTTCAAATATCAAGATTAGCACAAGAATGATTGTCGTTCTGAGTTTGCTTGCTGCATTGATGATTTTTACACTTTCGCGTAAAACCTATCTAGTTCAAGCGCAGAGAATTAAAGATGATACCGACAGGTTCCTACTGGAGCAATCGGCTCTTCTTGCCGAAATGGTAAAGGAACTTGCATCAACTAATGATGGTGATATTACTGTTGAAAGCATACAAGGGTTACAAGCAAATCTTTCGTCGTTTAGCTATTTTGATGATGGTTATCCCTTTATTTGTGATGAAGACGGAGAAATAGTTGCGCATCCGAAAATAGCTGAAAAATCGAACGATGAGAAACTTGTAGGGCAAACTTGGAATAAACTACAACAAAATGCAGAACAATCCGCTGAATTACTACAAAAGATAGTTACAAATGGGTACTACCTGTATTCCAAGCGAATTGACGATAAATTTATTGTTGTAACAAAAGTTTCAGAATATAAGGCCAGAGCCGATATACGATTTAAACAGAGATTAATAATAGTTGTCCCGATAATTTCTCTACTCTCATTTATTATAATTGTTACCCTTTTTTCCAAAACAATTACATCACCATTGGCAAAAGGAAACCATTTTGCCAACGAAATTGCTAGCGGCAACCTAAAAGCTAAATTCAACATTGACAGAAAAGATGAGATTGCAGAGTTAGCGATGGCCTTAAACAAAATGGCATCGAATTTAACCGAAGTTATTTTAGAGATACAATCGGGTGCCGATCAGGTGCTTGCAACGGGAATTGAAATAGCAAATTCGGCCCGACAGGTTTCCGACGGAGCCAACCGTCAGGCAGCAACCGTTGAAGAGTTAGCCTCAACCATCGACCAGGTTGCCCACAATTTTAACGAAGCATCGCGAAATGCTCGCCGTACCGGCGAAATTGCACATGCTACTTCTGCCGACCTGGATTCTGTGAGTGAATCGTCAAGTGAGAGTATCGAAGCTATAAGGCAGATTGCCAACCGAATTGGAGTTATTAGCGAAATTGCATTCCAAACCAACCTGCTGGCGCTCAATGCTGCTGTTGAAGCAGCCCGTGCGGGTGAACATGGAAGAGGCTTTGCCGTTGTAGCCGCAGAGGTAAGAAAACTAGCCGAGAAAAGTAATGTGGCCGCCCAAGAAATTAACGAACTATCGGAAGAAACAGTAATTATTACCGAAAGGGCCGGACAAGAAATGGAGGAAATAATTCCTCAAATTCGTAAAAGTGCAGAAATGATTCAAGTTATTGCTTCGTCAATACTTGATCTTCAATCTGGAATTGACCAAATAAACGCTGGTGTGCAACAACTTAACAGTGTAACCCAGCAGAATGCAGCCTCGGCAGAGGAGATGAGCGCTTCCTCCGATTCCCTCTCAAACGAAGCGAAAAGTTTCAGCGAGCTTATTTCCTACTTTAAAATGTAACTAACTTATTATACTGCAAATATGAGCATCTTAAATAATATTAAAATCAGGCCCCGCATGAACCTAGTTATTTCGGTTTCTGCGGTAATAATGGTTTTTTTTATGGCATTCTCTGCCTATGTATATGAAAGCAAAAGGATAATTAAGCAAATAGACCAACGAACATGGAGTTACCTTACAGTTTTAGGGAAAACAGTGAGTAATGTTATTGACAACTCGGCAATTGAGGATATTGATGGCAAACTAAAAGATAATTTCCAGAAAGGAAACTATATTGGTAACGGTTACTTTTTTCTAATTTGTTGCGATAATAAACACACAATACATCCCCTTGTAACCTCCTCGGCAACCGATACCGAATTGGTAAATAGCATTGTTACTAAACAGAGCGGAAATATTAAGCACAGCTATTTTGATAATCAAGCTGATGATGATGCCATACTTTACATTCACAACCTAAACGTAAAAGGGAATTACTATGTTGTAGCCAAAATATATGAGGCTGAAGCTTACGTTGAAATATCGAACATGTTGAAAACAATGCTTTGGTTCTCGCCTGTGGTTTTCGTTATTTTTATGCTTGTTGTAATTTGGTTTGCAGGGAATATTATTAAACCAATAAAGAAGGGCGTAGACTTTTCAAAGCAAATTTCCGAAGGAGATCTTACTGCTAACCTTGAAGTTAAAAGGCTCGATGAAACCGGATTGCTGTCGAAAACACTAAACGAAATGGGCGAGAAACTTAAAGAAATTGTTCTCAGCATTGAAAATGGTGCAGAAATTGTTACCGGCGCAAGCGGTGAAATAAGCAGCGGATCGCAACATTTGGCATCGGGCGCAAACCAGCAGGCATCAACGGTTGAAGAGTTGGCCTCCTCTATGGAAGAAATAGCATCGTCAATTGACCAGGTAACCCAAAATGCAGCCGATGCCAATGGACTTACCGAGGAGATTGCAAAAAAGATGCACAACGTTGGCAACTCATCGTTGCAAAGCGAGAACGCCGTTAAAAGCATTTCCGAGAAAATTAGGATTATTACCGATATCGCCTTCCAAACAAATATTTTGGCTCTTAATGCAGCCGTTGAGGCTGCCCGTGCTGGCGAACAGGGTAAAGGTTTCTCGGTGGTTGCTGGCGAAGTTCGTAAGCTGGCCGAGCGCAGTAAAGTTTCCGCCGATGAAATTAGCGCTCTTTCGAATAAAACGGTTAAAGTTACCTCTCAAGCCAACAAGCTACTACAAAAACTAATTCCAGAGGTTAAGCAAACTGCTGATCTTATCCAAGAAGTAGCTGCAATAGCGTCGGAACAACTAAAAAATATGGATACAGTTAACATTTCCATACAGGAGCTAAACCAGGTAAGCCAGCAGAATGCAGTGGCAGCCGAGGAACTCTCCACCGGAGCAGAAACTCTTAACGAGCAGGCAAAAAGTTTTTTAACTACCATAAGCTTCTTTAGGTATCGGAAATAATAACAAAACCGCATATTCATCTAAATATCTGCCAGTTAACTCAACACACTTGAGCGTTTCATCTATCGCTGCTCAAGTTTGTTAAATTCCGCTTTTTTCATATCTTTATAAGCCAAAATTCAATTTAAACTGAAAAATGAACTTTGCCGAATAAAAGGTAA
Organism: uncultured Rikenellaceae bacterium; assembly: GCA_964563065.1. Lineage (GTDB taxonomy): Bacteria > Bacteroidota > Bacteroidia > Bacteroidales > Tenuifilaceae > DAOSWM01. The sequence continues at coordinate 7,235 of CAZLXF010000133.1, forward strand.
TGAACTTGAATAATATTCAGCTAATTGAAAATATTGGGGGTTAAGTTGTAATAAATATTAAGTATTAATCTTGAACAATTGGAGTTACATTGTCCTAAAGCTTCTAGGTTTTAAACATGTGAATTGTAGTTTTTTTTAATGGCAACAAACAGCGAGAATCGTAGCAATTCAACAAGTAAACAAAAGTCCATACCAACAATTGATATGGACTTGAAAACTATTAGGAGCCTCTTAGAGGGTTTAAATTACCCAATGTTTGTTGTTGATGTTGAAACAAAAAATATAATACTGACAAACCAATCAGCACAAGCATATACTGGACTACAGGATTATATTAAGAGTATAAATATTAAAGAACTATACGAAGCTAGCTGTAAACAAGAGCCATCATCCAAATCGGTTTTAAACGAACAGCCTACAATAAACTACTCGTACAAAAATAACGATGGAACTGAAATTTTACTTGAAATAAAAGTTACACCAATCAATTTGCAGGGAGTAAAAACAATTTTCGGAATTGTTAACAATCTATCTCATTGCCTGGAAGTTGAGGAGTCGTTAAAACAAAACATAGTACTTTTCCAAACCCTTTTCGATGAGAATACCCTACCCATACTGCTTGTTGAACCGAATAGTTTTACTATAACTGAAGCTAATTACTATGCACGCGATTTTTTAGGGTTAACTCTTGAGCAGCTTCGTGGAACACCCTTTTCTTCCTTCTCTAATATTCCAAACAAAAGGTTTAACACAATCCTCTCCGATTTTATGGAGAAGAAGTATACAGGCCTTGAATTACCAATAAAGACAGGCAAAGGATCGCGCGATGTTTCAATTCACTACACTTACGCACAAATTGCTGGGAAACAAGTTTTACTTCTAATTCTGGTTGATGTAACCGATAGAAACAGAGCCATTGAGGCTGTAGTTTCGGTTAAAAAGAACCTTGCCAAGGAAGTTGAAAGGCAAACTGCTCATTTAGTTGAACTTAACGATTCTCTTGTTGAGCAAATAGCAATGAAGGAGAATGCCGAGAGCGAACTTCGCCGTTCGGAAACGCTCTTTATCCGGCTTTTTATGGCAAACCCCAACGGCATGGTTTTAAGGGATGTTGAGAAAGGTGAAGTAACCCTTGTAAACAAAAGTTTTCTAAAAGAATTTCGGTTAGAAAAGGAGGAAGTATTAAGAAAACCACCCGAAAAAATAAGCGTACTTTCAAGTAACATTAACTATGTAAACTGCTACAAAAAACTAGTTAATGAAGGACACATAAGCGATACTCCGTTAACAATGTACTCAAACATTGGGCATCCACTATTTATTATGTATAGCGGAGAAGTAATTGATTTGGAAACCGGAAAATTTACCCTTGAAGTTTTCAACGATATTACCAGTCTTGAAATAGCAAACCAAAAACTTGCCGATAGTGAAGAGCACTACCGTTTAATTTTCAACAACGCCCTTGTAGGAATATACAGAAACGAGATTCAAACCGGAATTGTTATTGATTCCAACAAAGAATATGCAAGAATACTGGGATACTCCAATCAAAATGAAATTATTGGCAAGTCGATTCTTTCGCACTACCATAATATTGAAACCAGGGAACAATTTATTAAAATTTTAAAGCGAGAGAAGGTTGCTGTTTATGAGAGTTCCTTTAAAACCAAGGAGAATAAAACCGTTTGGGTTGTACATTATGCAC
>CAZLXF010000134.1:0-8936 GCA_964563065.1 uncultured Rikenellaceae bacterium
TTCTGTCTCATTTGATATTTTGTCATCATCAGTTTTGTGACTATTTAAAACCCACTCACCACAGTACATTATGGTGAGAAGTGTTTTGTATTGATTTTGGTTCATTTCAATTTTCATATTTATCTAGTTTTATGATTTTTAGGTAATTAGGTGTTGTTCCTTAAGCCCTGTAATTTTCAGCGTTTCTTCCCATAGCTCGTTAGCAACGTCTTTATCCAAAGCTGGTGGTGCTGGTTCCTCTTCGGTGGTTAAGTTAAAGAATTTCGCGCTAATATTATCCAACTCTTTTGAAACCCCCAGGTAGTAAAGTGCCTCCGCTGAAATGTCGGGAGATTTTAATGTTTTATCGAAGAAATTCCTTTTAAACCATCGGTAAACCGGACCGTTTTCCTGTCCAGTTTCCGTTTTTACTGCACCGGGGTGCATTGTGTTTATTGTTACCCCTGTGTTCTTGAAGTGTTCATCAAAAACCAGCATTGAAAGAAGCTGAGCCAATTTTGCTGATCCGTAGCTTTTTAATCCAGAGTAGCGGCGTTTTTCCCAGTTTAAATCGTTGAGCCTTAAACCCCAGGCGGCAAACCGATGCCCCTCGGAACCAACCATTATAATTCGAGCCTTTTGCTGCGCCTTTAGCTTATCCAATAAAATGTAGTTAATAATGAAAGACGAAAGGTAATGAACCACAAAAACTTTTTCAAGCCCTTCGGGCGTTAACTCTCGTTTTGTTAGGTAAACGCCAGCATTGTGGATTATAACATCAATTGGAGAATCTAGCTGCGCCAGCTCGTTGGAAACCCAAAAAATATCCTTCAGAATGCTTAGGTCGGCAATTTTATAATCGCATTTTACGCTAAACTCGCTCTCAATTTCATGGCGAAGTTTTTCCGATTTTTCGGGATTCCGGTTAATGCACAGCAGATTTGCACCTTTGGAAGCATACTTTCGGGCAGTAACGTAACCAATGCCTGAGGTGGCGCCGGTTATAACAACAAGTTTATCCTTAAAACCATCGGGGCATATTTTTGGGTCTTTGCTATTATTCCTAATCATTGCAAAAATGTTAGGCCACTTATACTCGCGAATGTACTGTCGTGTTTTCTTATTCATAATCATTCGTTAATTTTTGGACTAAAGTCCATAATTACGCGATAATCAATTCAATTACCACGCCCTTAAGGGCGTGGTAATTTAAGTAGTTTATATTTTGGGCTTTAGCCCAATTATAGTAAAGCACTATATTTATAAACATTATCCAAATTTTCTAATCAGAAACCTACGGTACATCTTGCCAAAACGTGGGATGTTGTTGAAAATATCGCCCCATAAATCGTAGTAATCACGCTGCTCTTTAATTAGGCCATCCTCACTTAACACTAGTTTTGTTGCGCCGTACATTGGGGTATTGGGATACTTCTTAAACATCATGGTCATTACCCAGTCGAACATTATCACATTGTCGTTTTGGGTTATGGCCAGTATTTCCATTTGTAGCTGCTTGGTGCGCTTGGTAAGCCGATTGCACATGGCAATAAAATTGTCGAGCCCCTCAATTCGCTGAATGGTATCCTGAAAAACAATATCCTTATGGTAGTACTTAAAAATGTGCGACCAATCGGGCTTTCCCTCCCGGTTGTATGTTTGCGACCACAGCTCCTTAATTGTGTCGACATTTAAAGGAACTCTTTCTTGTTCGTCGGTTATAGGTTGCTGTTCCTGAGAGTTCATAATATTTAAAAGTATTTGGGTTTGCACTTTATCAATAATGATTCGGTAAGCTCGAAAATGGTTTTATCGAATGATGGTGGGCCAAAGGTCATACTGGGATTGTTTGAAAAACCAAAACCTTCCTTTGGAATCCCCATCCAGCTTGTGTCTAGCTTATCATTCATATTCTCATCGTGAAAAAACTTAAATGCGTATTTGCCAGGTTTTAAATTCTCAATAACAATAACACATTTATTATAAGAAATGTTTTTAGTTACACTAGCAACCTGTTCTTCCTTCTCGTTGCTTACTTTAAGATGAATTTGTCCGTTACTGTTTTGTAAATTGATAATTTCGATTGTCAGGGAGTGTTGTGCAATGGATACCAAAGGAATAAGGCAAAACATCAGTAGCATTATTGTTTTGTTTGTCCTTTTCATTGTTTTTGCAACTTTCATAATTCTAACCAGAATTTAAGTGATTCTGTTAATTATAAGCCAACAATACATATTTTAAGTGAACTAAATTAGGAATTTTTTTTGATGCTGTATAGCCCAAGTTGAAAAGTCAAACCCAAACAAAAATATCAAGGCTGTCTCAAAAGATAATTAATCTGATTTTCAAACTCTTCAGATTAGAATATTCTTTTGATACAGCCTCAGCTGTAACCACTTGAATTTTGGGTTTATTTGATTCGAACAAAAATTACTTAACTATTTCTACTTCATAACTTTTGTTTACGAGAATATTTGCAAGTGATTTAAGGGAATTTACGCCAACGTGTTCTTTTTCAAGAATTTGAACTCGATGCTCGTCGATTGATTCTTTCCCACGCATTAGCTGCATCATTTTGGTTTCGAGGTAGGTGAGTTCAATGAACACTTTTAAATCAGCCTCCTCCACATTAATTGCGTAGAGGCCATCAACAATAAGGATATTTATTTTTTGGAAATCGGTAATTAGCTCATCAACTTGGTCGGGGATAATATCGATGCAGGGAATTTTGGCAATCATGCTTTCCTTGAACTCAAGAATATTCTTATGGAGCAGCTCCCAATCGTACTCGTTGGGGCCAATGGAATCGAGGCCCATTGCCAACCTCCATTCCTTGCGAAGCAAGGGCGGAACTGAGTAGTAGTTGTCGGCGTGAATAATCTTTGCACGAATATTATTGGCTTTGAGAATAAGTCCTAGCGAGTGCGATAGCTCCGATTTACCGGCACCCGATTCGCCCGAAATTGCAACTATATACTTGTAGTCTGGGTCTTTCGCCAGTTTCTTTTCTCTATCGGCATGAAGAATTTCATAAAGGGATGCTGCAGCAGATTTGTGAAGATCGTTGATTAGTAATACATCACTTAACATATAAAAGAATGAATTTATAATTTGTAAACTAGGCTTTATTACTGATTGCAACTTTTACCTCAGCATCGGCATTCAAAGAGTACTCCTTGTTGCCAATTAAAACTTTGGCGTTTTTGTTGGCTTTTAGTATAATGTGGTGACTTAGTACTCTTACGTTGAAGTTGATTCCGTGGAAAGTGCAGCTAAACGATATTTCGCGCCAATGTTTTGGCAAATTTGGGTTGAAAGCCAAAGTTTCTCCCTTTAAATTCAACCCGGCGTATGCCGTAAGTGACAGCAGTACAGTACCAGTCATTACGCCCATATGAATTCCTTCGGCAGTTGTTCCTCCTTGTATATCAACGTAGTCGCTTTTAAGCGCTTCGATGTATAGATTCCAGCTTAGCTCATTTTTCCCAATAAGTGAAGCAATGTACGAATGAACAACCCTGCTAAGGGTTGAGCCGTGTGAGCATCGGTTTATGTAGTAATCGAAGTTTTTTTCGAGGTAATTTTTGGGTAGTTTATAGCCAATTTCCTCAACTATTGAAGTTACTGTATTTGGGTCGATGTTGTAGAAAGTCATTAACGTATCGGCTTGTTTCGATACTTTATACTCGTCGGGCGATTTTCCTTCGGCCTTCAGAATTCGATCCATACGATGAATATTTCCGTATTTTTTTTCGTAGGCGTCCCAGTCGAGTTCCTTTAGGTTGAAGTAACCGTTGAACTGTTCAATTATTCCATCGTCGGAAATTGAAAGTGCCATGTTTTTTTGAATTACGCGCCACTCGTCAACTTCATCATCAGTAAGTCCAATTTTTCCGAAAAGTGCCTTTTTATGGGTTACATCAATATGTTTTAGCATGCTAGATGCTTTGCTGAATAGCCAAACAACCATAATGTTGGTGTAGGCATTATTCGTTAGTCCGCCTTTTTCCGATTCTGGTAACTTTTCGTGGAACTCGTCGGGTCCCATAACTTCTTCAATTTCAAACCGTCCGGTGGTTTTATTCCGTTTGGCTTTGCTAGCCCAGAAGCGGCAAATTTCGAAGAATAGTTCCCCGCCGTAAGTATTTATGAAACTCACATCGTAAGTAACGTTGAAGTACATCCATACGTTGTAGGCCACAGCGATGGAGATGTGTCGTTGAAGCGAGCTGTAGTCGTCGCCCCATTCGCCGGAAATGGGATTAAGGTGAACTACCTGGGTTTCCTCTTTCCCGTTGCTGCCGCTTTGCCATGGGAACATGGCGCCCGAGTATCCGTGTTGCTTTGCATATTTGCGGGCAGCTTCTAACCGCCTGTAGCGATACATAAGAACCGATTTGGCAACCTCGGGGAAGTGCATGCAGTAGAAGGGAAGAATGTAAAGTTCGTCCCAGAATATATGACCTCGATAGGCTTCACCATGAAGACCCCGGGCTGGAATTCCAAAGTCGATACTTACATTGTGAGGCGAGGTTGTAACCATTGAATGGTAAATGTGAAGCCTCACAAGTTTCTGGGCAAGCCGGTCGCCCACAATTTTTATATCGGTTTTTTTCCAAATTTTCGCCCATGCCTTTATGCTGGCAGCAAACATGGTATCGAACGATTGGATGCTGGCAATATCCTTTTTAACAAAATCAGTGGGTTCTTTTATTTTTTCATCAAGCGAGTTGCATATGCTTACAAGTTTCTCAATTCTGAAGGTTTGCTCTTTCTTTACCGATGCTTTAATGTAGGTGTTTACCCAACCTTCATCGTGTTTAATTACAAAATCGGTAGCCAGCGGACGATTATCGAAGAAAGCTTCAAGTTTTGCCGCTAGAGCAATGGTAATACTTGACTGAACTGTTTTGGCAGCAATGAAAGTGGTATTCCCCGTTCCGCCGCTCTCAACAGGCTCAGTATGTTTCTGGTTTAGCTGCTTGTAGCGTTCAACGCCATCGTTTATTGGAGGAACGCTTAAGCCCGATTTAATCCTAATGTAACCTCCGTAGTTTATCGGAGTTATTGAGTAATCGATGGCTGCATGATGCTTGTTGCTCATGCTGGCAATGCGCCGCGATTCAATTTTGGTTTTGTGACCCTTGGAGTCTTCAACCACCATTTTTTTGGTTAAAACTCCAGTAAGCATATTAAGATTTCGTTCTATTTCAAGAATTTTATCCTTGTTTGGATCGAACCAGTCGCCCTCGCCAACCTTGAACGAAATGGTGAGCCAGTTTGGAGCGTTTACGAAGTCTTCGTTTTCAATCATTCGGTCGCCAACTGGCGATGAAAGCTTATTGTAGAGCCCGGCCATGTATGTTCCCGGATAGTTAACCGGATTGGATTCGCTCTCTTCCAAAGCACCACGGGTTCCGAAGTAACCGTTTCCAACGGTAAGAAGCGCTTCGCGCGAGCGTTCATTTTCTGGCTTGTAGTCGTTGTACGATACTGCCCATAAGTCTTTTAGCAAACCACCCTTGAACCAACGTTCAACCCCTTCAATTCCATTTATTTCAGAAATATCGGTAACAACAATGTCGGCTCCGTTCGATTTCAGTTCGTGGGTATTATTCTCGCGAGCAATGCCGAGTACCAGTCCAAAATTTCCGTTACGTCCGGCCTGAACGCCCGAAACAGCATCCTCAACAATTACGGCTCTATCGTAGGTAACTCCAAGGTTATCGCAGGCAACGGTAAAAATATCGGCTTCGGGTTTACCGTGTAAACCAAGTTCAGCCGACACTTCTCCATCGACACGAGTTTCGAAACGGTGTGCCAGCTTGGCTACTTCAAGAACCTGTTTGCAATTTTTGCTCGACGAGGCAACGCCAAGTTTAATTCCAGCCTTTTCAAGCTCATCGATAAAAGCCACCGTTGATTTATAGACTTCAACGCCATCGCGTTTGAGAATTTTGTTGAACTCGTTATTTTTCCTGTTGCCAAGTCCACAAACGGTTTCCATATTCGAATCGTCATCAGGTGTTCCGAAAGGAATGTTTATGCCTCTTGACTGGAGAAACGATTCAACCCCTTTGTACCGAGGTTTCCCATCAACGTAGGGAAGGTAATCGTTGGTGTGAGTGAACTCCTTGAAGGGTTCTCCAAATTTCTTTTCACGATCCCTAAGGTACTCGTCAAACATTTCTTTCCATGCTGTGGCATGAACAAGTGCTGTTTTTGTAATAACGCCATCGAGATCGAATATTACTGCGTCGAAACTGTATCTGCTCATCGTATCATGTTTTTTTTGTTAAAAAACCTGCAACAGTTCTCTAGTAAATAACGCGTTAGGGAACTTGGTGTCCAAATTCGGTTTGAAAAGTGGCTTTTTTTTGCTAATATAGTAAAGTTTTTTGACGTAAAGAATTTTAAAATTGACGAATATGAGCAGGCTAATAGTTGTTTCGAATAAGCTACCCTACGAGATTGTTAAAACAGATGAAGGATTGCAAATGAAGGAGAAGGATGTGAGAACTCCAAGTAAGCTGAGTTCTTTCTATAATTTGCAGCAGTGCGATTGGGTTGGTTGGACAGGGAACGAGCAAATTGAAATGGATAGCTCAGAAAAAGAGAGAGTTAGAAATTTGTTTGAGAGCGAGCGTTGCCACCCAATATATTTAACAACGGAGGAGATTGAGAAGTACAACTACGGTTTTTGCAACGCAACATTATGGCCGCTTTTTCATTATTTTACACAGTACAGCGAGTTTAGAGAAGATTTCTGGGAGAGTTACAAGGCTGTTAACCAAAAGTTCGCAAGCAAAGTTCTTGAAATTGCCCGAAAGGATGATACCATTTGGATTAACGATTACCATCTTCTTCTGCTTCCAAAAATGCTACGCGATGTTCACCCGGAACTTACAATTGGCTTCTTCCTACATATACCATTCCCTTCCTTTGAAATTTTCAGAACGCTCCCATGGCGCCGCGAAATTGTTGAGGGAATGCTTGGAGCCGACTTGGTAGGCTTCCATACTTTCGACTACGAAAGGCATTTCATGAGTTCCGTTCGAAGGTTACTTGGCATCGATAACATGCTAAATACCGTTAAGCTTGATGAAAGGGTTGTGAAAATTGATAACTTCCCCATTGGAATTGATTACGATTACTACCACAAGAAATCTGCAGAGTTCTCTTCGAAAGGAAGTGAATCGATACTTGGACTTGGTAAAGATTTTATTTCAAGAACATTGAATAACGGGGAAACTAAGTTGATGCTTTCCATCGACAGGCTCGACTATGCCAAGGGCATTGATAGACGCCTTGAGGCGTATGAAATGTTCCTGAATGTTTACCCACAATACCTTGAAAAAATTTGCTTGGCATTGTTTGTAATTCCATCGCGAGAAGTTTTGGTTGAGTATCAGGCAAAAAAACGGATGGTTGACGAGTTGGTTGGAAGAATTAACGGACAGTATGGTACAGTTGGCTGGATGCCAATTCTTTACTTCTATAGGTATCTAACCAGAGATGAGAAGATAGAAATGTATTCAGTTTCAGATATTGCGCTGGTTACACCGCTCCGCGATGGAATGAATTTAATAGCAAAGGAGTATATTGCATCACGCACCGATAAAACTGGCGTGCTAATACTAAGCGAAATGACTGGTGCAGCCAAGGAGATGAGCGAATCATTACAGGTAAACCCAAACAATGCTTTTGAAATGGCCGAGGCAATAAAGCAGGCAATGGAGATGCCTATTGTCGATCAGATTCAGAGCAACGAGGTTATGCAAAAGCGGTTACAACTTTATAACGAGCAGAAGTGGGCTACCGATATTCTATCAACCCTGAAGAGCGTTAAGAAGTTACAGGAAACAAATCTTACCCGAAAAATTTCACCAAGAATTATTGATGAAATAAAAGGGATTTACAGGGAAGCTGAAAACCGTATAATTTTTCTCGATTACGATGGCACTCTTACAGGATTTCATAAAGACCCGCAAATGGCAACCCCCAACGAGGAACTTTACGCTATTCTGCGTAAGCTGGTATCAAAAGCTAACAATAAGGTTGTTGTAATTAGCGGAAGGGACAAGGAAACGCTTGGGAAATGGTTTAGCAAATTCGATAACGTTACTTTTATTGCTGAGCATGGCGTGTGGATAAAAGTTCCACAAACAGAGTGGAGCATGATGGAAAATATTGATAAAAACTGGATGGATATTATTAGGCCAATAATCAATTTTTATGCCGATAGAACTCCGCGTTCATTCCTTGAGGAGAAGAACTACTCGCTAGTATGGCACTATAGGAACTCCGACCCCGATTTAGGAGAAATTCGTGCGTGGGAACTGAAGGACGAGCTGCGCGATTTGGTTTCGAACCTGAATCTTGAAATTATGGATGGCGATAAGGTAATTGAGGTGAAGAACTCGGGGATAAACAAGGGGCGTGCCGCATCGCAGCAGTTAGCTAATGGCGAATACCAGTTTATTATGGCCATTGGCGACGACTGGACCGATGAGTACACTTTTGGGGCTATGCCCCAGCATGCTTATACAATAAAGGTTGGTACAAAAAACACGAAAGCGAACTACTACATCGAATCGGTTGAAAAGGTTCGCCAGTTACTCAATACTCTGGGCGATGTGTAAATGCAATTATACTTCAACCTGACGACGGAACTGCCCTAGCGTAATACCCTCGGAGTTAAGGAAAGCGCGGTACAATGAGTTTGCCGAGCCAAAACCCGAAAGTTCAGCAATTTGCTCGTTGGTAAGGTTTTGGTTATTTTGGATTAGCGACTTAGCGTAGTCAACCCTGTAAAAGTTAACGTGAGAGCAGAAGTTCCGTCCGTACTCGCTGTTTATTGTGCGAGAAATGTAGGTTCGGTTGGTGCCAAGTATTGAGCTAACATCCCAAATTTTCAGATCGGGATTCTTGTAAATTTTCTCTTTTTCGAAAAGCGC
>CAZLXF010000135.1:0-8914 GCA_964563065.1 uncultured Rikenellaceae bacterium
TCGGTGGCGTTACCAGAGGGTTTCCCTTCTATCGCCTTAGTAGGTGCTGCGTATTTTGCACGATAAAGCACCAATGGAGAAGAAGGATTGTACCTGAACAGTTTAATATCAAATAGGCTTCCGTTTAACTCATCGGTATTGGTTACAATTAGTTCCGGCGGAGCAGAATTATCGCCCCCAACAACCATTGTAAATGTAACATTTACAGTATCGCCCCAGGTAATATCTAAGTAATCGCCCTTTGAGATGAAAATTTCAGCTTTTGACTTTGTTGATGATCCTGCCAGATTGTTAACAGTAATTACTTCGGGTAGAGAAGTGCTATCCTGATCGAATACACGGTAGAGAATAAAATCCTGATTAGCATCATGCTGAGAAGTATAGGTGAATGTCATGTTGTTACCGGTTTGCACAATTGTACTTGGCTGCATTCCCATACCAACCCCAGACTCATTTGTAACTAAAAACTCAACCGTAATTTCTTCGGAAGAATTATCAATATCGCTCACAAAAGGTGTGAAATCGATGGTTACAGAGTTTAATCCCTGAGCATCAACTGTTCCCTGAGCTGCAATTGGTGCATCATTTACAGGTGTTACAGTAATTACTACTTCAAGATCGGGTGTCCAGTCTCCATGAAAATCTTTTGCCTGAAAAACAACATAATCGGTTCCATACCAGTCGGTTTCAGGAGTGTAGGTAAATGCCAAATCGTTAATTACAAGCTCGCCATGGGAAGGTTCAACAATAATGTTGTACTCCAGGTTCTCAATATCCGACTCTCGGTCGGATACAACAGGTATGAAAGTAATTTGCGAGTCCTCATTGAGAACAATGTCAGGTATTGAAACGTAAGCTGGTTGGTTCGACATTGCAACTTCGAACCAAAGAATTAGTTGCTCCGATTCCAGCCCATCTATCTCAGTTTCACGAGCAGCAATGTAAATCAAATCGGTACCATAAAACCCTGAATTTGGTGTGTATGTTTTTGATAAAAGGTCGAATGTTCCATTGAATGGACCATAATTAGCGACTAGCTCCATCTCTGAAGCGAATTCCCCATCGACGGAATCGGTATAAGAAATTCCGTCAACAGTAACTGGTACATCTTCGATTGTGTTGAAATTCCTTGTGATTGCAGTAATTTTGGGGGCATCATTAACATAGTCTATAGTTATGTTTACGGTAGCATCATTGTGCAATGGGTTTGCACCCGACTCTTTCACCCTATAATCGAACTCATCGGTACCAAAGAAATTTTCCGATGGAGTATAAATGTAAATACGTGATGAAACCTGCTCAAGGTTACCGTGTGTTGGCTGTGAAAGCAGTTCGTAAACTAACCCTGAGGGGGTTTCATTGTCGCTGCCCTCCAGGACAACAAGCACCTCTTCGTCCTCGTTAGTATTAACCTGCACATTGGCTGCTGTAGGCGGTGTGTTATTCACCAAAACCGAGAGGGGAAGGCTCTTCGACCTATTATGTTGCTTATCGTTGAATAGAATATTTAAAGAAAAGGTTCCGGCAGATGAAACCGGGGGAGTTCCCAACAAGTCAACTTCTGCATACTTATCAGTTAACTTCAATTTTGCAATACCCCCAACTGCTCCCGAAACGCTTATCCAACTTGGAGCATTCTGCAATGACACAAAAAGAGAATCGCTATCAGAATCGTAAAATTTCAGCAGAGAAGTGTAATCAGCACCTTCGTAGGCATCGTTAAGCGTTGCCGTTTCCAAAACTGGCGCAGATGAAGCTGGCTGAACAGTTACGGTAAATATTTGGTTTACTGGCGTTTCAATTACATTATCAGTTAACTGTAACGTAACAGCATGTTCGCCAACATTTTCAACCTGAGGGATACCTATGAGAGTTGCAGTACCATTTGTTTCGCCTGCTTCAAGGGTGAGCCAACTTGGCAAACTTTCAGAACTAATAACAAGGGCATCACCATCGGCATCGGTTGCTGTAATGTAGTACATATAAATTGTTCCCTGAACCACATTTTTCACAGGAGAAGAAGTAAATTTCGGAAAGCTATTTACATGATTAACTGTTACCTGAAGATTGTAGGTACTACTCTGATCCACCCCGTCGCTCACCTTAACTGGCACGCTAAGCACACCATAAAACTGTGGCACTGGCGTAATGGTTTGCCCGCTTAGCATATAGTTATTACCTGGAAAAACAATTAATGAGTGCGATTGATTTGGATCAGGATCAGAAAAGGTTATCATATCGAGATTTAGCGTATCGGGCTGATTCTCGTTGGTTTCAACCGGATTTTGACCAGTAATTACCGGTGGTTTATTAACATTCCTCACGTAAAGGCTGGTGTATGCAATATCAGAATCGAGTTCTCCATCGTTCACTATTAAACTAATGGTATAATTTGTATGCTCAACAACTTCAGGTGCAACAAAATTCAGCGTTGAAGATAATAAATTGAGACCTTCAACTTGTGGAGAAACAGTCCATTTATAGGTTAATGCATCCCCATCAGGGTCGGAAGAATTGGCGCCGTTAAATGTTACATTTACCCCTTCGTTCACAGCCTGACTTTGGCTAACAATAGCAACAGGCTTACGGTTTACGCTAACGCTTAAAGCAACTACAACGGTAGCGCCGGGTTCAAAAAAGCCGATTCCTGTTGAGTATGTCGCTTTAACAGTTAAATGCTCCTGTGCCAGGCCCAGATCGTATATTCGAAATGAAATTGGGTTTCCAGGAGTATATCCATCAACACCGCCTGTTGTTGGGTCATCTTTTGATGCACGAACCTCGATGAAATTGTTTATAACAGTCGGTCGAACAGCTGCCCCAACACATACATTTCCATCGAATACACCTATTTCGCTACCGGGAATAACACTAACTCCATTCACAGTAATGGAAGTAACATAAATGTTCATGTGGTCGAGACCATTGCCAGTCCAAACAGGTGTGTAGTGGGTTTGAGCAAACGAAACACTTCCTGTTACTATAATTGATAGGATTATTAACAATCTTTTCATGATAGGGAATTTTATTTGATTCATTTTTGCTTTTTTCATCGCTTGCAAACTTTTATAATTAATGGCTAAACACCACTTTACTTGTTTGAACTAGGTCGTGTATTTCCATCCTAACCAGGTAGATGCCCGGTGGGACTTTCTCCTTTTCAGGGTTCCATTCAACCTGATGCTGTCCTCTGCTTAGCTGTTTACTTACAAGCGTTGAAACGCACTCGCCTAAAAGATTGAAAACCCTAATCTTAACATTCTCGGTTCTATTTAGGCTGAATGATATAGTGGCACTGTTAGTTGTTGGATTTGGGAATATTTGTCCCAACCCATGAGCAAAAGTTTCCGTATTTACATCGGTAACTGTAGTTACTGCTTTTAAATCAACCACAGTAGTTCCTCCAGGTTGAAACTTCATTTCATTCTCACTCTGGTGATAGGATTCAACATGTGCAACAAAACTTCTGGTTTGGCTATCCCACAATTTAATTTCAAAATCGTTTTCTAGAATATAACCATCAATTTCTGGGGTGAACGGGTCGTCCTGAACAGCAACCAAATTAATAGGATATGATGTTTTCTCGTCTACAATGGTTACTCCCACACATCTGTCGCCATCGAAAACTCCAATTTGAGTTCCTACTGGTAGCGGGAACCCGTTAAGCGTTGCGCTCTGGATGTATATATTGTGGTGGTCGTAACCAAATCCGTTCCATACTGGTTTGAAAACACTATTACTATATGAATTTGGAGCATTCAGTGGTAATGCACTTAACGAAGCCCAATCAGCATTCACTCTTACACGGTAACCCTGTCCAGGATTAAGATTTCCAATTCGATTTACCCATCCGTAAACAGGGAGATTCTCGAGTGCCGCACCCGATTGTGATTGAACCTTTTGTAGGGACCCATTGCTAATTACCTCTGTAAAAGCCGATGTGGCAATCATGGGCAAATTGCTGTAGAACCCACCAATATTCCATCCTGAGAAGAATGACCAATTCATTTCACCCCCTTGATATACTCCGGTTAGGGAAATTGAGGTGTTCTCCAATACCTTTATCTTGTATCCTTGTGCCACGCTTATACTGCCAATATCGTTTATCCACTCGTCGTTGACCTTTTCTAACGAATTACCCGACTGATCCTGAACCTTAACTAGCAAATTATTGTCGATTAAAGGCTGAACAATTGCCAGCATACTAGGATTTTGAGGAGTTAAATAGGTTGAGAATATGTTCCATCCCGCAGAAAGTGGTATGGTTTGAGATTCTGGGTTCAACTCTACCTCAAATTGTGCTGTAAGCGTGATATTAGTTGTAGGAATATTGAATACATACTCAGGCAGCTCGCTAACCAATACATCGGCTTGCTTCCAGCCCACAAACAGGTATCCTGGATTTGGCGTTGCTGTAACCACAGCCTCTTCACCCTCATAGAAAATTCCTGCACCCGTTACGGTACCTGCATCTTCAGGATTTACTATTATTGAAAGTGTACGCTGTGGGGTTGCCTCAAAGTTTGCAGTTAAATACACATCCCTTGATGGCATAACAACCTCGTATTCGGTGCTTGTACTAACTGTTGCCCCAGCCTCTGTCCATTTTAAGAAACGATAGCCCTGAGCAGGAGCAGCAGTTAAATTAACTGTATTCCCCGCGTTGTAGAATTCTTTAAGTGGATCCTTAGTTACTGTTCCCGAAGCTGCTGGAGCAACAGCAACCGACAGATTATACTCGCTTAGCTTAAAGTTTGCTGTGAGCACAAGGTTGCGGGGTGGCATAGCAAATTTATAAACAGTATCGACACTAACCGGGGTAACGCCTTCCGTCCAATTATCAAACTCATATTCCTCAATTGGAGAAGCGGTTACGGTGATCGAATCGCCAACATGGTAAAAATCCTGAACTGGAAGAACGGTAACCGAACCAAACGATTCGGGATTAATTAGCGTTGAGAAAGTATATTCGGCAGGAGTATAATTGGCAACGTAACTAACCACTCTCGGTGGCATGGTGAAAGTTGCTGTTGCTTCGGAAGTGCTTGTCAGCAATGCAAGATCATCAGGATCACCTGTCCATCCAGTGAAATTGTATCCGGGCACAGAGTCAGCAATAATTGTAACTGGTGCATTCTCCTCGTAACTGCCTGCACCAGTAATGATTGCCCCAATATTATCAGGATTTGAAGCTAATATTAGTTCATACTTAACAACAAAATCCGCTGTAACTACAACATCGGTATTTAAAATGTTCAGCTCAAATATTGGATCTACACTAACGGGCTCACCATCAACTGACCAACCGGCAAACAATTCAGCAGGAGAAGCCTGTAAAACTACTGTTGAGTTATCGGCAATAAGCAAAGGAGAAACATAGGGTTGACCCTCAACATCAACATTGCCTTCGCCGTTTATAGTAATATCCATATAGCTATGGTATGGAATTCGCCAAACTAAGCTATCGCTATTTGCGGTAACATTAGCAACATAACAGATTGCAAGATCGTGGTTTCCAGCACCAATTGGCCTGTTCAATGGTTTCTGAAGCCTCTTTAGGTCGGTAAACCCATGCCCTTCGCCCCAAAGTTCCATACGGCGGTGCAACAACACTTCATCAACTAGCGCTTCCGCAGTATTTGTTGATTGCACATAACTGTTATCGCGCTGGCTAACTAGCGAGTAAAGAGTAGACTGTGCGTTAGCGTACTGATCAACCCGATTAGCCAAGGCTTCGGCTTTTATGAGGTACATCTCCGATAACCTCATGTAGAGGTAATCGCCTGTAAATTCTCCCTGATCGATAAACTTCATCTGGTTTAGGTCAACTAAAGATCCGTTCCCTGTTCCCGGCTCAATAAAAAGACTTCTTCTCACATCGGAAGCGGGAAAAGAGTTGTAAAGATCGAGCGTAATCTTTTTTTGTAGACCTAGTTGAGCGTAACCCCACACAGTAGCATCGATATGTGAATAGAAAGAAGCGATTGATGTGGCGTTTTCTGGAGTTTTCTCTGTTCCCCACATCCATTCGCTACCAAAAACAGAGTTAAAGCCGTCGGAATTATAGTTTGAAGTAATATAAAGTGCCTTGCCATCGGTTTCAGCTGCAATTATTGCTGCATCGGCATTATCGGAGGCGTTAATCCAATCCTCCATGGCAAGTGCAACTCTGGCTCTAAGACCATGCGCAACGGACAAATCAACATGCTGAATATCTGTCCTTGGCACTCCACTCTGGAAAAGAGTAATGGCGTTGTCTAAATCAATTTGAAGCTGATTGTACACATCGCTTACCGTGCCCCTCTGAAGTATGGCAGAACCAGATTTTTGATTTTTTGATGCATTTTCACTATTATACAGTTCAATTTCATCAACGTATTGCTGCAATTCAGATGCACTACCTTCATTACTAAATGAAATTACTGGTGGAACTGATCCTTTCCCTCCTCCGGTTACATATGGTATTCCTGGAGCATTCGGGTTATTGCTGTATGCCGGGGAGAAGAGTTGAACCAGGTAGAAGTGCGCAAAGGCTCGTAGTGAGTATGCCTGAGCTTTTATGCTGTTCTTCTCTTCTACAGGTCCGGTTGCGAGGTCGATATTATCGATAACAAAATTAACCTGATCAACCAGTAGGTACAAGCGCTTCCAAACATCCATTGTAGTTTTAGCATTTTTGCTTAAATGGCTTTCATACATATAGTTTTTTAAAAACCATTGATAACTTGAATAGCCAGATACCATGTCATTACCCATCAAATCGCTAATTATGTCGAAAGACTTCACTCCAAAATCTGAGTGATTACCTACACCCACAGCAATAATGTGTAGCAATGGATAAGTGTTATTATCTAAATATGCAAGCGCCTCTTCAAAGGTATTGAAACGAGTAGTAAAGGAAACCTGTGGCCCGTAATTCTTACCGTTTTCGTTAATAGCGTATGCTTGTACCGTATAGTTGGTGCTGGGTAAAAGGTCGGTTAAACTAAGGTTCATTTCGCTCCATCCGCTACCTAGGCTAACCTCGTTTGAGCCAGAGGGCCATGAGTATTTTAACCCTTTATCGAGAATAGTGTAACCACCATCATCGGTAATTGTTGCAGCTACAGTTGCACTAGATGCCGTGATATTTTCAACCAATGGCTCGCTAAGCTTAGGCAAGGGCTTATCTGTTGCTGTAAATCTAAATATTTTGTTGGAATAAATCGTCCCTGATGAATTGGTGGCAAACGATCTTATGTAATACAATGTGTTTGGAGTAAGGCCTTCAATTACACTATCAAATACCCCCAAACCGCTTCCAACAATAATTTTATTATTATCGGATATTGGGTAATCGGATGTACTCCAAACAAAACCGCACGATGTTACATCGCTATCGCCAATATCTACCACCTCTGCATGGAGATAAATTGTAGTTTGCTGAATCGAGTCTACAACAGGATACGAAACACTCGGCAAAGTTGCTGGTTGAGTTGTAAACTCAACTGTTTCTCCAAAACTAATTCCTTTTGCGTTAACTGCGTAGGCTCTAGCGTAATATGTTGTACTCGGACTTAACCCTTTAATTTCAGACGTAAAGGTTCCAACACCTGCTCCGTTGGAGGTAAACATGCCACTTAGTTGAGTATCAACCTCTGGCATATTGGTATTACTTGAGTAGGCAATACCCCTTGCCACAACGGTTGCGTTACCTGCGTCAACAACTTCAGCATCAATGGTTGCTGTGGAGGCCTGTACCGAGGTAACAGAACCTGTTACAACCTGAGGTTCGGATTGGTCGTAACGAATTTTAATACAGCGGACGCTACTTGATGCACCTAAAGACTGACTTGTTTTAAATGTTTTTGAATGATTGAAATTGTAAAATCTCAGAATTGGGCTATCGTAATGTAGTGTAGAAGTGAAAAATCCTGCTGTTATTCCTTTGTCTCTAAAAGTATCAAGCCTACCTCCTCCTGGCAATGCGTTAAAGCCAAACTCGTTGGTAGCACCAACGTTTGGCAAAGCCCAGTAATCTAATCCCGTTGCTTTTAGTTTTCCTCCCTCATCGGTTCCATGCCCATTACTTATACCCCAGTTATTGGCTTCCTCCCAACTCATACCAAGCTGCATCTCCATCACCTTCCACTGCTCGTTTGTTGGAACAGCCCAGCCTGCAGGACAAGCATTATATAAAGTATCGGTTGCTACATAACCTGAGTAAAGCAACCCATAGGTTGCAATATTGTCAGTATTGTTATCGTAAGCAAAATAGTATGTAGTATCGGGGAGTACCTCTCCTAGTTCCTGCCCATTTAGAATTGGCGCTCCATTCTGGAAACGCGTAACCTTTAGGTTCTCGGCAAACCATTCCTGCTCACCAATTACAACCGAAGAGTATGTATTTCCATCAATATCAGAATAGTTATCTGTTGGGTTGTTGTGAGCACCAGCAGCAACCTGCCACTGAAGGTAAGGGTAGGTAACACCTTCGTTTATACTCCAAATATTTGTGAAATCCCAGTCTGTATAGTTCGACTGTGCCAGCATATCGTTTGTAAACAAGCCCGTTCCGGCAGGCGAATTGTACTGTCCGCTGGAAGGAATATCCCAGAAGCAATTTACAGTAAGTTCGGGAGCGTTAACCATTCCGACAAGTCCACCAACAGACTCGATCCCTGCTACATAGCCTACTGAGTAGCAATTTGTTACGCTTGCCTGATCCTGGCAATACCCAACTAATCCTCCAATATAACCGTCTGCTCCAATATAACCTACAGAATAGGAATCGGTAACTGAACTATTTAAATTTACACCTACAAGTCCACCTACTGAGTTATACTTAACGATAATTTTTACAACGGAATAACTTTGATTAAGAGTAGAAAACTCTCAAATGAAGCCTGCAATTCCGCCAATTGTAGAACCCCCT
>CAZLXF010000136.1:0-8851 GCA_964563065.1 uncultured Rikenellaceae bacterium
AAGTTTCTTTTGTTGTGAAAGTTGAATGTAACCTTGTAGGGAAAGGTCGAATGCTGCTTGAGAAATACCTGCTGATTCGGTAAGCTGCGATTTCCATGAAGTAACCTCGGGAACGTTAACGTTTGTACTCTCGTTAGCTTCACTGAAGCTCGATAATCCAATAATTATTACAAGGGTTGCAGCAATGAATGGTAATGTTATGTATTGAAACCTAATCACTTTCAATTTTTTTTTTGCAAAAGTAACATTTTATCTATAAAAAATGTACCAATCCTGTTTTTTTAACTATTTGACAATGATTGTGTAATAAATAAAACGATGAATTCTCGTCATTTTATATATAGGCTGAAAGTTTGTGGTACAATAATTGTTTTACAGTAAGTGCAGAGTTTAGAGAACTGCTCAACGTTTTTTGGGGTTTAGTTAGGTTTTATTGGAGTTTCAAAAAAAAAGTCCACGGCGCACACCGTGGACTTTTTATGTTTTGTTAATTTTAACTATGCAGGATGAATAGCCTCTACTGGGCAAACATCAGCACAAGCACCACAATCGGTACAAACATCTGGATCAATCTTATAGATATCACCCTCAGAGATTGCTTCAACTGGACACTCGTCGATGCAAGTACCGCAAGCAGTGCAATCATCGGAAATTACATAAGCCATTTCTTTTTGATTTTTGGTTAAACTTCATTCATGAATGCAATCACAAATTTATACTCATTTATTGAAATGAAAAACAAAATCGAAATTTTTATCAAAATTTTAAACTGGTATAAATACAAATACTGCAAGAGTTTCTGGTGAAAAACAATATATCTAGTTGTTGGTAAGTAGGTTGATGGTAATCCAAGTGGTTAGTCCAACCGATATTTTTAGAATACTATCATCAACAATTAATTTGTCACTATGAAGCGAAGCGGGTTCTGTTTTTTCCTGCATCGTTCCAATTCTGAAGTAGGTTGACGGAATAAGTGCTGAGTAGTATGCAAAATCGTCGGTGGTCATTCGGAGTGGTAACTCAGCAACATTTTCTTTGCACACAAATTCCTCGGCAAGTTTTGAGGCACGCACAGTTAGTTCGTGGTTGTTTGTTATTGATGGGTAGCCGTTTCTTATTTCAACTTCACAAACTGCGTTTTTGTTTTTTGCTATTCGCGTTGCGATGGTTTCAATTAAGCGATGGGCATCGGCTCGCCATTTCTCGTTCATGGTTCTGAAGGTCCCTTCAATGTTAACCTCGTTGGGAATAACGTTGGTTGCACCGTTACCAATAAACTTCCCGAAAGCAAGTACCGATGGAATATCCAGTTCCTTTGGCGGGGCAACTTCTTGTTGCAGCGCAACAATTATTTCCGAAGCAATAGTTATTGGGTTAATGTATGTGTTTTGCAGCGCAGCGTGGCCACCCTTGCCTTTAACGGTAAGGTATATCTCATCGCCCGAGGCCATGTAGGGTCCGGTGCGGAAACCAGCGTAACCAAAAGGTAAATCGGGTTGAATGTGAAGTCCCAGCATAAAATCGGGTTTATTCTTTAAAAAAACCTCCGAACCAATTATTTCCTTTGCTCCTCCAGGGAGCAACTCCTCGCCGGGTTGAAAAATTAGTAGAACGTTTCCCTTTATTTCGTTGCGTAGCTGCCAGAGCAGGTTTGCGGTTCCAACCAAACTGGCCATGTGAACATCGTGCCCGCAGGCGTGCATTGCTCCGGGATTTTTGCTTGTGTAGGGAAGTCCTGTATTTTCAAGTATTGGGAGTGCATCCAGTTCAGCCCTAATTCCAATGGTTTTGCCGGGAGTAGCACCTTCAATAAATCCAATAACTCCGGTTCCACCAATTCCTGTGAATGTTGGAATTCCTATTCTTTTCAGCTCTTCTGCAATTCGTTTCGAGGTTTCGAACTCCTTGAATGAAAGTTCAGGGTTGAGGTGAAGATAATGGCGTAAATCAACAATTTGCTGAAAGTACTTGTTCGAGAGTTGATTTATATTTTCTTTAAGATTACTCACTTTTTAAATTTAAGGTATAGCAAATATAGTGAATGTTTTAAATACTAGTTGGGGGAATTTAAACAGGGGATTTACGCAGGATTTATCAACCACAATCCCCGATCGATAGGTAGAGGTAAATAGGCATAACCGTTTTAGCTAAAGGCAAAAAGACCTAACAGACGCTACCTTTTCAAGAAATTTTTCAAGCATTTTTTGTATATTTGTAGTATGGCAAAAAATAAAGACATAGAAATGGATTTCGTTGTCGATAAACTCACTAATTCAATTGAAAACATTGTTACAGGTGATAGTTTCCCAACAGAAATTTCTATAGTTACAAGAGAAGATTTGAAATTAACGAAAAAGAAAAATGGTTGGGTTTTTAATTGGTTAAATGAATTCAAACTACCAGAAAGAGAGGTTTTCAAACTAACCATAGTAAACAATCCAAATGTTATTCAAGGATTATTGAGCGTGCAAGTTAAATCAGACCATGTTTATATGCACTTAATTGAAAGTGCACCATTTAACAAGGGAAAAACAAAAATGTATGCAGGTGTACCAGGAAATTTGGTTGCTTTTGCATGTAAACTTTCATTTCAAAGAGGGCATGACGGGAATATTGCCTTTATATCAAAAACCCAACTCATTAAACACTACGAAGAAACTTTAGGGGCAGTACATTTTGGTGGAAGATTAATGATTATTGAAAATCATGCTGCACTTAAACTTATTGACAAATACTTTAAAAACCAATAAAAATGAGAACGAGGAGTAAAGAATTGGATGTGGATTTTATTGGAAGTCAAGAACCTTTAACAAGTTCTGAAGAAAAAGCTTTAAGTGAATTCTTTAAAAAGAAAAAAGAATTAAAAAAACAGAAATCACTTAGATTTAAAAGAACGACCAAAAAGGTAACGACAGAATTATAAAAATCCTTGGAAGAAGTTAAGCATAGGTTACAATTTTGGCTACTGGAGCTTTACGTTTGAAGTCTGTTTTTAAAAATCGAGGCTGGTGGAGAAGTAGAAAATGGGTTTCTGTATTCTTCCACTTTCAACACCCCAGGCGTAGTCTAAACGAATTGGGTAGCCCATGGTTTGAAAACGAATCCCACTTCCAAAACCTGCTACTAGCGGGCTACGCTGTGTTTTAAAAGTTACGGTTACCGGACCGTTTGAAATGGTTGCACTTTCCCAAATATTATTACCATGCCAGGGTGAGTAACCTTTCCAGGCGCTTCCAACATCGGAAAAGCCAACCAGCTGTAAGCTGTTTAGAAACTTGTTTCCGGTTACGTTGTTTGTAATGGTTCGGTATACTGGAATCCGAATTTCTAAGTTAATAACTCCAAAGCTTGGTCCGTTACGAATGTTTTGCGAAAACCCACGAAGGTTCGTGGCTAACGCCTGAAACATCAACTTTTCTTGATTGTTTACCGGAATGTTTTGGTTGAAGTTTGGAACCATGGGGTTAAAGTTTACCCAGCTGTCAACGCTACCAAGGTAGTACACAAGACCTGCGTATCCGGCTGAAGTTCCTATGGCAAATCGACTTGCAAAAATAATATTTCTCCAAATAGGAAGGTATGCCCTTCCGTCGAATCCAATTGTATACAAATCGGCACGCTGGCCAAGTCCAAGCCCAAGCTGCGCTTCGGCAAAAATTTTACATCTAACGCCTTCTTTTAAATTGAATCCTAACGAGTTGCTGTTATCGAAAATGAAATCGGTTTTTAGTCCGTTCCACAAACGTTGGTCATCGGGGATCGATAACGATTCAATATCGGCCGAGGGAACAGTAATTCGGTCGTACCGCACCGAAACTCCTCCTCCAATGGATGCAACCTGACTAAACGGGTAGCGCAGAGTGTAAGTTAGTGCGTGCGAACGCACTTTTTTTTGTCTTTCGAGTTCGAGATTCTGGTACGATTGCCTGTGAAAAGCAACCTGATGATTATAAATATTTCCCAGATACTCGAACATAAGCAGTATTTCTGAACTATTAAGGTCGGATCCCAGGCTGAATCCTCCGTAAAGGCGGTAGTCCTCAAATAAATCCACAGCACCAACCACAAAGCTGAGGTTTAAACCGGGATTAAAGAATGCGGGTGCACCCGTATAGGGTTGGTAGTTAGCGTTAAGAAAATTAAAATCGACCTGGTTAACGATTTTATTTGGGTAGAATACAAGGTTGTAGCCAATTTTCGAAATACGTTCAACTCTGTAACCATCAAAAGGTAACGAGTAGCCCAAAGCATTTAGGTTTTTTCGTAACTTCTCTTTCTCGAATACCCACGAAAAAACATCGATGGGTGACGTGTTTGATGGGGAGTAATCGGAAAGTGCTTTTTCGGCGAAAGCCGAATCGGCTGGTTGGAGTAAAGCATTTTGCTTGTAGTTAATATAATCCCAACCCTTTTCTAGGTTGGCTCGCCATATCGATTTTTGTGGGTTTGGTTCACTAAAGTTTGGTTTCTCAACAAAAATTGAATTTTTTCGTCCCCTGTTTTTCGAATAGGCAATTACATCGATTTGGTAGCTGAAATCGATTTGGGAAATTGGTTCGTTTGAAAGTTTAGCGATTTGGCTTTCAATGTAATAATTGTAGTGAATTGTTGTGTCGATATGACTAATGGTGCTATCAACTTTTCCGAAGTAAAGTTTTTTTATACCGGTAGCATCCGAAGTGAAGGAGAAGTTACTGTTCCCTTGCCATTTTAGGCTTTCGATGGTCTCTAGTTTTTTGTTTGCCAAGTTGTTCCATGTGAATGGTGGCGCTGTATTCTTAGTTAACCAGATTGAACTTTCCGAGCGATTAAAGGGTTCTTTGCCCGATGATTCATGTTTGTAGAGGGAGCTGCTATCGAATTGGTTTGAGATAAATGCTAATTTGTTGTTTTTGAGCAATTGGGGATTCTTGGCGTTAGCCAAATTATTTGTAATTGGCGTAATTTTATTTCTTGAGATTGAGTATTCAAAAATATTTGGTTTTCCAGCAATAACACCCGAAAACAGTATTTTTAAACCATCGGGCGAGTAGGAGAGGGAAGTAATTTTTGTAACGTTGGGAAGAAACAGCTTTGCCTGCTGCTTCGATTCGAAATCGAGAATATTCAAGTAAATCGAACCCTTTTCTTCAACTGCAAAAGTTAGAACATTTGTTGTTGGATGCCACGTAAATGTTGGCATGTAGTTATCCTGCTTCTGCTTAAGTTTATGTCCCGATGAGTAAACTTTATATTTTTTGCCGGTTACTCGGTTTGTAATACAAATACGTTTTTTGCCATTATTATTTTCAACCCACGAAATTAAGTCGCCATCGTAGCTAACCCCAACCTGAGTTATATTTTTTTTAGCATTTATGGTTATAACAGGAACAATTTCTTCATTACTAACTGTATCGATAGGTAATGTTGCCAATCTAGTGTTCCAGTAGTTTTCAAAATCGATAAAAAGATGTTTTGCCTTTTTACCCGAGATTATTTTTAAAGCTTTCGAAAAGTTATCGAAGAAGTTAGTTATTTCTAAACATTCAGCAATTGCATGTGTTCCGTATGAATTAGCAAGAAAAAACCAGAATGCTTGTCCAATTAAAACCGCATTATCGCCTTCGAAACTGTTGATTTTTGAAATACTATTTTTTGTTGATGCAGTATACAGTCTCATATCGTTTGATGTGGACCAACCCTGCGAAAGGAATGCTTTTAGTCCGTCGAAGTACCATGTTGGGTATGCATTCTGTATGTCCGATTCCCACGAAGATTTATTGCTGCCTCCCAGCAAATGTTGGAGCATAAGCAGCTCGGCAATGGCAGCGGATATTTGCTGTTCAAATTCGGTGTAATCCGACTCGAAGTAGATGCTGGCCTTATTTCGAAGAAGTTGGTTTGTGCCCCCCAAATTGTAATCTTCCTTGCCGGTAACCAAACCAATGTTACTTTGTCTAAAGTCTGTTAGTCTGTTGAAAACAATGAAAACAATTCGCTCATCGAGCGAGGATTTCATTAGTGATTCGAGCCGGTAAATTTCATCTGTCGCGAAATTAGTAAGGTAAGTTGCCAGTTCTTCTCCACCTTGGTAGTAGTAAACATCGAATTGGGGAGCCCTATGGAAAGTCCAGAAAAACTGGTTGTAAATTGGCCGATTTTTACCAAAAGTTTGCTGCGTGCCGTTGTAGAATTGCGCATAGGAATACAAACTGAGACAGCACAAAATAAGCGGGATCAATATTTTCCTATACGTAGGTTTCAACTTACCTTATTTTAGGTGCAAATTAATATAAAAATGGGTAGAGTAATACTATAAAGCAAAAAGTTGGTACGTGTTTTGCATTTTTTAAAATGCAGTTTTTGAATTTAGTGTAAATGTTTTCTAACTTTGATAGTTTTTAATTTTCTATACTAATTCTAAGTAATAATATAATATTATGAATATGAGAACTTTAATATTTATTTTTTCAATTGTTTTTGCTTTTGCATTGGCAACAAACGCACAGGAAAAAGCAGCAAGTATTGGTTTCGCAAAAACGGTGCACGATTTTGGAACAATTAAAGAGGAGGATGGAAAGGTTACTTACGACTTTGAGTTAACCAACGAGGGCGAAGCTCCTCTAATCATTAATCGTGTTTCTTCGTCGTGCGGTTGTACAACTCCGGTTTGGCCAAAGGAACCTATTCCTCCAGGAGGTAAGGGCACAATAAAGGCTACATACGATCCTAAGGGACGTCCCGGCCCTTTCAATAAAACAATTACCATTTTTTCAAACGCTTCTGCTTCTGGTACAGTTCTCTCCATTAAAGGCCAAACTACACCAAGAACCAAAACACCCGAGGAAACCTATCGTAAGCGTATTGGCGATTTGGGCTTGGCGAATTCACACTTAACCATGGGCAAACTCTATATTTCGGAGATAAAAATTGATTCGCTGTCTGTTTATAATTTTAGTAGCGAACCCGTTGAAATTTCGTTCCAAAGCATACCAAAACATATTACCATTTCGGCTGAACCCAAAGTGTTGAAACCACAGGAGAAGGGAAGCATTATTGTTCTTTTCGATTCAAATAAGCAGAACGACTGGGGTTTCATTATCGACAGGATTAGGGTTCAGCTTAACGGGGAATCACCTCAAGGTAACTTGTTAAGTATTAGTGCAAATATTGAGGAAGATTTTTCAAAACTATCCGAAGAGGAATTGGCTAAAGCGCCAAAAATTGTTTTTAACGAACAAAATAAAGATTTTGGTACAATTGACGAGGGAAATCCGGTTGAGCACGAGTTTGTATTTACAAATAAGGGCGAAAGCGATTTAATTATTCGTAAAATTAAGGCAAGCTGTGGTTGCACAACTGTTGCTCCAAAGGTTACCGTAATTAAACCGGGCGAAACGAGTTCACTTTCTGCATCGTTTAGAACCAAAGGATATTCGGGGCGCCAAAGCAAAAGTATTACTGTAATTACTAACGATCCAAAGCAGTCAACAGTAGTTTTAAGGCTAAGCGGAATTGTGAATAAACAGTAGAAATTTCTGTATATAATAAAGCCCCCTTCATAGAGTTGGGGGCTTTTTTTTGTGGAATATTTTGTGCTAGCCTTATCTTATGGCCTCGTAAATTAAAATTCCGGCAGCAACCGAAACGTTAAGCGAATCAACATTTCCTGTTACAGGAATTGAAACCAGCTCATCAACCTGTTTTAAAATTTCTGGCGAAACGCCAACATCTTCAGAGCCCATAACTATTGCAAGGGGAGGTTTTAGGTTAACCTGTGTGTATTTTTCTGTCGATTTTTCGGAGGCTGCAACCACTTTTATACCGGAAAGTTTTAGGAACGAAATGGTTGATTTTAAGCTGTTCACTTTACAAATTGGCATGTGGTGCAGAGCGCCAGCCGAGGTTTTCACAGCGTCGGAGCCAATTTTGGCGGTTCCCCTACTTGGAATAATAACGGCATGAACACCAGCACACTCTGCTGTACGGACTATTGCTCCGAAGTTTCGTACGTCGGTTACGCCATCGAGAACAACCAGAAAGGGTTCTTTACCGCTTTCCCAAAGTTGAGCAACCACTTCCTCAATAGGCTGAAAATCGACCGGTGAAATATAGGCTACAACTCCTTGATGGTTCCTGTTGCCGAAGGCGGCAAAACGCTCCGGGGAAACGTGTTGGGCATGAATGCCATTCTCCCTTAAAACGTTATTTAGCTCGCTGTAAAGTTCGCCCGTAAGCCCTTTTTTTACAAGTACTTTGTCGATTACTTTCCCTGAGCGTATGGCTTCAATTACTGAGCGAATACCGTAAATCTCGTCGGGGTTGCTGTGTTTTTTCATTGGTTCTGATTTGATTGTGCAAAGTTAATTGGTTTACCGGTATTCCAGCCATCAATTGCCATCTTCTCTATTTCCTTGGAAAACTTTTTGCTGAAAGTGAAGTTGTTAACTTGTGTTGTTGAATCTGTGTCGGTAAATTCAACGAAGAATGGTTTCCCTTTATTGGTTCGGTAGCTCCATCTTTCAGTTTTTCCGTTGGAGAATGCTTCCTCAGGAATTCCAAGCAATATTAACGTTTTTCCCCTGTCGGTTTGCCATCCTGGCTTTTGCTCGGCAAAAATTCTATTAGCCCAGAAAACCCGTCCGTAGTAGTTTCCCAAAATATTCCTTGCATGGTTTGCGCTTCCTGCTCTGCTCAACCAGAAATTATCGATGGCTAACTTTCGCTTTGCTGTGGTGTCGAGTGTGGTATACTCGTTTTTACTGGCAATGTAAATTAAAGGTTCAACCAGCTGGTTGGGAGTGTTTAGGGTTGGATAATTCTTGTTTACAACAAAAATATTAATAGGGTTTTTAATGCCATCGAAGCTAAT
>CAZLXF010000137.1:0-3957 GCA_964563065.1 uncultured Rikenellaceae bacterium
AGCGTTTACTCCACTGCTGCTGGCGGTGGTTACGGCGATGGCCGAATAAACCTTCGAGGTTTCGACTCGAATAATATCGGAGTGCTAATTAACGGTGTGCCTGTTAACGATATGGAAAGCGGAAAGGTTTACTGGAGCAACTGGGCCGGGCTTTCCGATGTTACCCAATCAATGCAGGTTCAGCGCGGGCTGGGTGCTTCAAGGCTTGCCCTTAGTTCTGTTGGCGGAACCATTAACATTGTTACCCGAAGCACCGACGCCAAAAAGGGCGGTAGCGTTTTCTATGGAGTTGGAAACGATGGATACCAGAAAGTTGCTCTTACTCTATCAACCGGTCTCCTCGATAACGGCTGGGCAATTACTGCATCGGGAAGCAAAACCGTAGGCGATGGTTATATTATGGGAGGAAACTTCGATGCTTGGTCGTATTTCTTCAATATTAGTAAAAAAATAAACAGTAACCATACACTTTCTCTTACGGCATTTGGTGCTCCTCAATGGCACAACCAGCGTTATACCCGTCAGCTAATTCAAACGTATCGTACCAACAAAGACGGGATACGTTACAACCCCGATATGGGTTATAAAAATGGCGAAGTTTATACAACATCGTACAACTACTACCACAAACCACAAATTTCACTCAACCACAACTGGAGCATCGCTCCAACAACAACGCTTTCAACATCGGCGTACATTTCCCTCTCGAAGGGTGGGGGAAGAAGAGTTTACGGAAGTCAAGCCGCTTGGTTATGGTACGACAGATACACAGGACTCCCAGACGAAACTACCAAACTTACCCCTGATGGCTACCTCGATTTGGATGCTGTAATGCAAGCCAACAAGGAATCGCTTACCGGTTCACAAGCCATAATTGCAAATGCCGTAAACTCACACGACTGGTATGGAATGCTTTCTACACTAATTCATGATATTGATAATTTAAAACTTACCGGAGGGCTCGACTTAAGGTACTACAAAGGATACCACTTGTATGAAATTGATGACTTACTAGGTGGTGAATATTTCCTGAATACAAGCAACATAAATAGACCTGATAATACTCTCCTTTATGAAGGCGATATTGTGAACTACCACAACCTGGGTGAAGTTGGTTGGGCTGGCCTTTTTGCTCAGGCTGAATACGTAACACCGGTTTACTCAGCTTTCGTTTCCACATCGATATCGGAAACTGCATACCGTCGTACCGATTTCTTCAACTACCTCGACGATGACCCAATGCAGCAAACAGGCTGGAAAGGATTTACCGCTTACAGCATAAAAGGTGGTGCAAACTACAACATTTCCGATGCTCACAATATTTTTGTTAACTCGGGATACTTTACCCGCGCCCCATACATGCGCTACGTATACCTAAATAATTTGAACGAATTAAACGACGGGGTTAAGCACGAACGAGTTTTCTCCGTTGAGTTTGGCTACGGTTACCGAAGCAGAATTCTTAGCGCAAACCTAAGCCTTTACCGTACAAACTGGCTCGACAAAGCCCTTACCCGAAGCGTTGCCGATATTACGGCAAATATAACCGGACTAAATGCCCTTCACCAAGGCGTTGAGCTAGATTTTGTATACAAACCTATAGAAGAACTCGATGTTAGGGGAATGCTATCGGTTGGCAACTGGGTTTGGACCGATGATGTAGTTGCAGACCTTTTCGACAACGAACAGCAACTTATCGCTACCGCAGAAGTATTCGCCGGTGGTTTGCATGTGGGCGATGCCGCTCAAACAACAGCCGCTATTGGTTTCGACTACGAAATGCTACCCCGTTTTAAAGTTGGGATGGATTTTAACCACTACGACAGGCTATACTCATTCTTCGATGTTGAAAACAGGGGCGACATTAAACAGAAGGGAATTGATGCATGGGAACTACCTTCATACCAGCTTCTCGACCTCAGTTTAAGGTACGACTTCAAAATTGGAACACAGAAAGCTTCAATTTTTGGGAAGGTTAACAACATTCTCGATACCGAAGTTATTAGGGATGCAACCGATGGAACAACCCACGACTACAAGACAGCTCTGGTATACTTTGGAACCGGCAGAACTTGGAGCATCTCGTTAAGAGTTAAATTTTAATTTTTTTCTAAATAATTCTTGCCATGAAAATTACAAAACATATTACCCTCTTCAGCTCCATACTGGCCCTTGTTCTCATTATCTCCTGCGAACCAAACAAGGAACTTTACGAGCTACTCGATGCAGAACAGGTTCCCTACAAAAAGGAAATTGAGTACACCCTATCAACCGAAGACTATAACTCTTTTGGAGGTGTTATAAAGGAGTATCAAGCATTTAACGATACGCTTCAAGCAAAAGACAAGGTTCCAACCTTGCTCCAAAAGAATTTTATTGCGCTTAACCTCGAAAGTAGCGCTCAAGTAACCTTCCATCATCTACTACTTCATCCCACATGGTGGGATTCTGGGTTTGGTTACGAGCTAACCAAAGATGATTACGATTACATTGGTGTTGACGGTGAATTTTCCGAAGAGAACCCTGCTTCACAGTATCTACCTTTCTTTCTGCTCAAAAATTTCCCTGAGGCAGAAGAAGATGACAACCAAAATGTCATTTACAAATACTTGCTGGAAGAAGAAACCATTCTTAACCTAGATGAATACCAGTTCAATGGTTCGGAGTGGACTCTCTTGGGTACCACCGAGAACATTCCTTTTGTTGGTTACGAGTTAACCGCTGAGGATTACGACATGCTTGGGGGAGATATTGCTGACAACAATAACTTTAGCGAAACCTCAAACCCCGATAATTACCTTCCGGTTTTTCTTAAGAACAAGTTTCCATACGACCCAGTTCTTTCGGTTAGAGTAGTGAAGTACAAGTTCTACGAATCGTCGAAAGCAGTAATTGAAAAGATTGATAAGTATGTGTTTAACGGAATAGTTTGGGAAAAAACTTCGGAAATTGAGGAGAGAACCGAGCAGTACGTTTACGGGGAACAGGGATGGGCGTTTGACCCAACCATAACCTACAAGATGACCAAAGACGACTACATGTATATTGCTGTTAATGACCCCATCCCCCATCCTACCTACAATGACTTTGGTTACTACTATGGAGCCAGCGCCTACTATGGCAACTTCGACATTCGCCTGATAGGCAGGCGACTAAATACTAACGATGATGGGACCTACTGGGATCCTGATCTGGGCGAAATATTCGACACCGAAGGCGACCAGGCTGCCATGGAAGAAATGATGCGCCGAATTACAGAGGAAGGAATTCTAATGTTCCTCGAGTACCGTTTCCCCGACGCCGTTACACAAATTGGCGGAATTGACGTTCACTACATCGTTCAGTTTGAAACCTTCGCCGATGGATTCATTCGCAGATATCCCGAAGCTGAATACAAATGCATCGGTTCAAACCCAGCTAAGTTCGAATTTATTGAACTTCGCGGGTTCTTCGATAGCGACGAGGCAGAGTAAACTCAAATTTTCAACATAAAAAAAGAGGGGATCGAAAAATTCGATCCCCTCTTTTTTTAACATTTAGCTGAAAGTATTTCTTACTTCTTCACCATTTTTACAACTGAGAATTGTCCTTTATCGTTCTCAAAACGAACAAGGTAAATGCCCTCGCTTAAGTCAGATGTATTAATTACCATTGAGTTGCTTGCATTCTCAATGTTCATTACAACCTGTCCTAAAACGTTAAGCACAGTTGCACGGGTAATGGTTCCATTCACGTTCTCAACGTTTATGTAATCGTTAAACGGATTTGGATAAACCGAAGGTTTTGCGAAAGTATTCGCATCAACACTTGTAGCCTCCTCCATATCGGCAAGTGAGCGTGGGAAAATTTGCATGTCATCATTATACTGCGAAACAATGGCAATCATATCAACCGGAACGGTTGGAATTTCGGTGTCGAAATAATCCAATGCTGCTGAAGTGCTGGGAGTACGAAGAA
>CAZLXF010000137.1:4057-8805 GCA_964563065.1 uncultured Rikenellaceae bacterium
GCATCCTGAATGTACTTCTGGTTACGCTGTCCGTGCTGGTGTGTAATTATTGCCTCTCCTGTTAGGTGGTAAATAATACTTCCCTCTTCTTGCGCGCGCAAAGTTGCAATATCGGCAACCTCAACCGCTTCGGGAGCGTCCTCAACGCTAATATCGTCAATGTACCACTGATGAGCATCTTCACCCTGATATACAAAAGCAATGTAAACTACTGAACCTGCGTACTCCGACAAATCAATCATTTTCTGAGTGTATTCGTTACTGCTTTCGTCCGACTCATATATTTCAACAAAATCGTCATGCTCGGGGATTCCGCTTCCGGTTGAAATTTTCACTCCGCTGTAATCGTAATCGTTCATTAATCCATTCTTCTCAAAGAACTTCAGCAGTTTTTCTCCCTCTGCAGGAACGCTAATTTGAGGAGTTACTAACCATGAATCGGCTGCACCACTCTGAACAAAATTATGGAAAGCTGCTGCTTCACCACCATTGGCTACACTTGATGTAGCCCATGATCCGTCGCCTAAGCTGTATGTATGCCAGGTTGAAGGAGGAACCGATTCCTCAAAACCTTCCTGCCAAGGGAAAGTTTCAACCATATCGTCGCTAACAGCAACAAGCACTAGGTTTTTTGTTATGTCTTCTCCTGCAACTACAATTTCGCCCGAGCGAGTATGGTAACCTGCTTTTTCAACTGAATAATCGTAGGTTCCTGCTGAAATTTCTTCGAAAACGTAAGCTCCTGCAGCGTATTCAACTTCGTTGAAAGTAACTACAGCATCGGTAATGGCTACATCATTTTCATCAATTATATTAAAGGTAATCGTGAAAGTTGGCTCTTCTTCTGCTGGTTCAAAATCCGAAGCATAGCGAGCAGTAATTTGCATGGTTTCGCCATACTGCCTAACAACAACCTTTACATTCTGTGCAGCAGAAGGAATGGTGTTTCCAATGTAATCGGCCTCATAGAATTCAGTTCTAAAAACTGCTGCTCCTGAAGCATCGGTAACATTGTAATTTTTACCGGTAGCGAAACTGCTGCCAATATCTTCGGAATCAAATCGTAATTCGTTCACCAAAACTAGCCTGCATTGGTCATCGGAAGTTAGTTCAGCCAGCGTTCTCTCAACGTAGGTTACCTCATTCCCTGTTGATGTTGCTTCTGGCGTATTAACGGTTGGTGTAAACTGAATAAGATTGTTGTAAACACTCAGTTTCCCTTGTAATCCAGTGATTCCGTCACCAACAGTATACTCGGTAGTTATGATGCCACCATTATCATCAATCTCAATACCACCGGTCTCATCCTGTACCCATTTTTTATTACGGTAGCTTTGCTGGTAAATTAGAATTGCCTCACCAGTTAGCAGGTACTCGGTATCAGTACCAACTTCTTGTGCTCGAAGTTCGGCAATGGTTGCCACTTCAATGGTTTCCTTGCTCCCGTTTGTTCCCTGAGCAGCCACTAGCTGAACAGCAAAAGAACATGCAAGAATAAAAAGCAGTGATAAAAAAGTAAATTTTTTCATAGTAAATTGATTTTGTTAGAAATATGTGTTTAAAAAATATCTCGCAAAATTTGAGAGAACCACAAATGTAAAAAAATAAGGTAAGAACTAAAATCAAAATTTACACGAAAAGAGTTAATAAAATTTCTTTGCAACTTTTTATTAAAAATATTTAGCAACAAAACCTGAATTAACGTAGCATTTTCTTCTCATTTTTTTTACAATTTCTTAATAAGCTAACTGTTATTAAGGAGCTTAAGTCTTTATTCTTGATTACTAGACCCGTTTGTTATTGTTTTGATTATGTGACAGTTGTGTTGTTGATAACTTTGCAGGATTGTTTATTTCTTCAAGGCCTAAAGCTTGGTTACAGTGGAATGTGTTTTCTACCTTGCATACGTTTTTCTGTTGTCTGAAGAAAAAAATAAAACCCTTTTTTTCAGCAATATAGAGTTTTGTCGCTTCAATAAACCAATAAATAAACAAACCAAAAATGAGTCAGGGGGAAAATATAACAGTAATGAATGAAGTAAAAGAAAAAGTAAAAACCTATTCTTACGAGGATGCACTTGCTGCTTCGGTAATGTATTTCAATGGCGATGAGATGGCTGCCAAAGTTTGGGTAAGCAAATATGCGCTAAAAGATTCGTTTGGAACTATCTACGAGCGCACTCCCGACGATATGCACCGGAGGTTGGCCAAAGAGATTGGGCGCATTGAAAAGAAGTACGCAAACCCTATGTCGGAGCAGGAAATTTTCGACCTTTTAACGGGATTCAAGTACATTGTTCCGCAGGGAGGGCCAATGACAGGAATTGGAAACGCATACCAAATTGCAAGTCTTTCCAACTGTTTTGTTATTGGTAACAAGGGAGATGCTGACTCCTATGGTGGAATAATGAAGCTCGACGAGGAGCAGGTTCAACTTATGAAACGCCGGGGCGGCGTTGGCCACGACCTCTCGCACATTCGCCCAAAGGGAAGCCCAGTGCTAAACAGCGCGTTAACCTCTACCGGAATTGTTCCGTTTATGGAGCGCTACTCCAACTCAACCCGTGAGGTTGCTCAGGATGGTCGCCGTGGCGCCCTTATGCTTTCCGTTTCAATTAAACACCCCGATGCTGAGAATTTTATCGATGCCAAAATGGAAAGCGGCAAAGTAACCGGAGCCAACGTTTCCGTTAAAATCGACGACGATTTTATGCGTTCCGTAGTTGATGGGAAACCATATATTCAACAATACCCTGTGGATTCGTCAAACCCAAGCTATACCAAAGAAACAAATGCTCAGGAACTATGGAAAAAAATTATCCATAACGCATGGAAATCGGCTGAGCCTGGCGTGCTTTTCTGGGATACTGTAATTCGCGAATCGGTTCCCGACAGTTATGCCGACCTTGGTTTCCGCACCGTTTCAACTAATCCCTGCGGCGAAATCCCCCTTTGCCCATACGATAGTTGCCGATTACTAGCCCTAAACTTATATAGCTACGTTGAAAACCCATTCACTGCTGAAGCAAAGTTTAATTTCGACCTATTTAAGAAGCATGCCCACGCAGCACAGCGCATAATGGATGACATAATTGACCTTGAACTTGAGAAGATTGATGCCATTCAAGCAAAAATTGACCGCGATCCTGAGGAAGAAGAAATAAAAGCAGTGGAGCGTAACCTGTGGAGCAAAATTCGTCAGAAAGCCATTCAGGGACGCAGAACTGGTGTTGGAATAACCGCCGAAGGCGATATGCTTGCAGCACTGGGTTTACAGTATGGCTCCGATATTGCAATAGATTTTGCCGTTGAAGTTCAAAAAACGTTAACCATTGAAGCCTACCGCTCCTCCGTGAACCTTGCTAAAGAACGTGGTCCATTCCCCGTTTTCGATTCACAGCGTGAAAAAAAGAACCCTTTCATCAACCGTATAAAGGAAGAGGATGAAGAACTTTACCGCGAAATGGAGAAATATGGTCGCCGCAATATTGCGCTGCTCACCATTGCTCCAACAGGAACTACTAGCCTAATGACCCAAACTTCTTCGGGAATTGAGCCCGTTTTCCTGCCATACTATAAGCGCCGTAGAAAAGTTAACCCCAACGACAAAAACGTAACCGTTGCATTTACCGATGAGGTTGGTGATACATGGGAAGAATTCAACGTATTCCACCACAAATTCCTGGTTTGGCTTGAGAAGAACGGGTACAATTCAGAGGAAGTAAAAACCTTATCCGACGAAGAGGTTCAAAACCTAGTTGAAAAATCGCCATACCACAAAGCAACTTCCAATGATGTTGACTGGGTTAGCAAGGTGAAGATGCAGGGCATGATTCAAAAGTGGGTCGATCACTCAATTAGCGTTACCGTTAACCTTCCGTCGGAAGTTTCCGAAGAAGTAGTTGCCAAGGTATACCAAACTGCATGGGAAAGTGGTTGCAAGGGTTGTACTGTATACCGCGATGGTTCTCGTGATGGAGTTCTGATTTCAAACAAAAAGGGCGAAGATAAGAATGAGGAATCGGCTCCCGCAAAACGTCCCGATGTACTTGATTGCGAAGTTATTCGTTTCAAAAACAACCAAGAAAACTGGATTGCTTTTGTTGGGCTTTACAACAACAAACCCTACGAAATTTTTACTGGTCTTTCTGAGGACGATGTACTCCCCATACCAAAGGCAGTAACACAAGGACGAATCCTTAAAATAAAGGATGCAAATGGCAGTCGTTACGATTTTCAGTACGTTGATAAATTTGGTTACACCAACACCATTGGTGGATTGTCGCACATGTTCAACAAGGAATTCTGGAACTACGCCAAGCTTATCTCCGGGGTTCTACGTAACGGAATGCCCATTACCGATGTTGTAAACCTTATTAGCTCGTTACGCCTCGATAACGAAACAATTAACACTTGGAACGCCGGTGTTGAGCGTGCTTTAAGGAAGTACATTCCTAACGGCACTAAAGCAAAATCGGGGAAAAAATGTACCGAGTGTGGTTCCGATTCGTTAATTTACCAGGAGGGTTGCCTTATTTGCACCAGCTGTGGTAATTCAAAATGCGGATAGGCTTTTTTCGTAACACTCAATAACTCCAACTCCCGCTAGATTGAATCTGGTGGGAGTTTTATTTAACAATAATCCGTTACTCTTTGCATTCAAATACTCCCAAAAATTAAAGAACCAGCGAAATTTCGCTGGTTCTTCGATTATTATACTTCGTGTAAACAAGTTACTTCAACTTATCG
>CAZLXF010000138.1:0-8773 GCA_964563065.1 uncultured Rikenellaceae bacterium
AACCGTGTCGGTTCCCTGAGCCATATTTGCAAACGGACCTCCATGAAGAATTGCAGGAGTTCCTTCCAGGGTTTGAACAAGATTTGGAAGCATTGCGTCCTTTAGGAGTGCAGCCATGGCGCCTTCAACTTTTAGGTCGCGAGCGTAAACTGGTTTTTTATCGTAGGTGTAACCCACAAAAATATTTCCTAGGCGTTTCTTCAAATCTTCAATATTTTCAGCAAGACAAAGAATTGCCATAACTTCAGAAGCGGCAGTTATGTCGAACCCGGTTTCGCGTGGAATACCCGATGATGTTCCTCCCAAACCAATTATAATATCTCGTAACGATCTGTCATTCATATCCATAACACGTTTCCAATGAACGGTTCTTGGGTCGATTCCTAGCGAACGTGTTTTGCTCTGGATATTATTATCGATGATGGCAGCCAGTAAATTATGCGCTTTTTCAACTGCAGCAAAATCGCCAGTAAAATGGAGGTTAATATCTTCCATAGGAAGAACCTGCGAGTAACCACCACCTGTTGCACCTCCTTTAATACCAAAAACTGGCCCCAGAGAGGGTTCGCGAAGAACAACTGTTGTTTTCTTTCCAATGCGGTTCAATGCCTGCGATAAACCAATGGATACTGTGGTTTTTCCCTCGCCAGCTGGAGTTGGCGAAATTGCCGAAACCAAAACAAGCATATTCTGGTTAAGGTTTTTATGGTCGATGAGTTTGAGAGGAAGCTTTGCCTTGTACTTGCCGTAAGGAATCAGATCTTCCTGATTGATTTTTAGCATTTTAGCAATTTCCGTAATAGGTTTCATCTCTACTTTACGGGCTATTTCAATGTCTGTCATATCGTTGAATTTTAAAGGTTAGCAACAAGGTCACATAAAGTTAACAAATTTTAAGCGCATAGGTTGAAAAAGTTAAACAAAAATTATTTAATTAAAGTAAATCTATATTATATGGTGCTTTTTATCAATGTTTTGTGATTTTTTTACTGAATGTTTTGCATCAGACAGCGAGAAGGGTTCTTCAAAATTTGGATTACCTCTGGAAAAGAAATTTGGTTCGGGAATGGCTATCAATCGGAGTTTTGTATAAAGAGTTGTACAAACAAAAAACCACTTACCTCGTAAAACGCTGTAAGTGGTTGATTATAAGTGTGGGAACTGCTGGGTTCGAACCAGCGACCCCCTGCTTGTAAGGCAGGTGCTCTGAACCAGCTGAGCTAAGCTCCCATAGTGTATTTTGAAAAATGCTTTTCGTTAAAAGCGATGCAAATGTATAAGCAATTTTTTATTCTGCAAAATTTTTTTTCGAAGATTACAAATTATCTTAACGCATCGGCAACAATAAATGTACTTCCACCAATGAAAATCAAGTCGTTAGGATTTGCTTTTGTTTTTGAAAATTCAATTGCCGATTTTACATCGCTAAAGCTTTCTCCCTTTAAACCGAATATTTTTGCCCTTTGGGCAAGAAGTTGCTCATCCATTGCCCTTGGAATTGATGCTTTTGCAAAGTAGTACTCAGCGTTTTTTGGAAGAAGCTGCAGAATTCCATCGATATTTTTATCGTTCACAAAGCCAATAACCATATGCAACTTTTCATAAGGAGTTGAATTTATCTGTTCAACTATTGATGAAATCCCTTCGGTATTGTGGCCAGTATCGCAAATTGTTAGGGGCGATTCACTCAATTTCTGCCATCTTCCCAAAAGGCCAGTATTAACTGAAGCTTTTGAAAGTCCGTTTCGAATATTTTCACTAGAAATTGAGTAACCTTTTTCGCAAAGTATGTCAGTGGCTGCAAGAACTCCAACAATATTTTTTTGCTGGTAGTTTCCTAGTAGGTCAAGTGTGAACTCTTCAACCGAATCATCTTCAATTACTTCAACGCTAAACATTTTTTCTCCGTTGGAGTTTGTAGAAGAATTTGTAACCCTACGAATTTTATCTGCAAAAACAATAGGAGCACAAACTTCCTTCGCTTTTTCTATGAAAACTTGCTCCGTTTCGGCTTGGGTTTGACTTACAACAACCGGAATACCATTTTTAATTATCCCTGCCTTTTCAAAGGCAATTTTTTCGATTGTATCCCCTAGCAGGTCAGTATGGTCGAGGCTAATATTTGTTATTACCGAAAGTTCCGGTGTAATTATGTTCGTTGAATCGAGCCTACCGCCCAAGCCAACCTCAACAACTGCGATATCAACTTTTTGCTTCGCAAAAAAATCGAACGCCATGGCAACGGTCATCTCAAAAAATGACGGCTTAATTTCCTCGAAGATCTTCTTGTTATCCTGTACAAAATCAACCACAAACTGTTCCGAAACCATTTTCCCGTTAATTCTTATCCGTTCCCTAAAGTCAATCAGGTGGGGCGACGTGTATAGCCCAACCTTATAACCTGCTTCCATCAGAACGGAAGTTAGCATGTGCGAAAGGCTTCCTTTCCCATTTGTGCCTGCAACATGAATGGTTTTGAAATTTTTATGCGGATGCCCGAAGTACTCATCAAGGGCAAGCGTGTTTTTAAGATCGGCTTTATAGGCTGCTTTTCCTACACGCTGGTACATGGGTAGCTGTGAGAATAGAAAATCGAGAGTTTGCTGGTAGGTCATAAAGTTATATGTGATTGAAAGTGCAAAAATACGAAGGTTTTTATATTACATAAATAATATTTAGAAATATTATAACAACCAATATAACAAGATAATACAATTATAACAAATAAGTTACTAACAAATAAATTACTAACAAATAAGTTACTAACATATTTGTTAGTTGAAAAAAAAACAATATATTTGAAAGAAAAAGTTGTTATGAATCAACCTTTTTCCTTTGGAATAGCAACCTATGGTGAACTGTTTACCGATAGGGAGTCGGAAACAAAAAGATTAATAAATAACTTTGAAAATGGGGTGAATACCCTAATAATATCACCTCGCCGTTGGGGCAAAACTTCCTTGGTTCAAAATGTTGCACGTAAGATGAATGCTACGCATCAAAAAATTATTGTGGTTAACATCGATGTTTTTTTGTGTCGCAACGAGAGTGACTTTTTCAAACTGTTTTCAACAGAAATAATTAAACAAACCTATAGCAAATGGGATGAGTGGGCCGACAGAACCAAACGTTTTTTAGCGAGATTATCACCCAGAATGAGTTTTGGAACAGATCCGGTAAACGATTTCTCCATTTCTCTTGATTTTTCAGAAAGAATTGAATCAGAGAAAGATGTTTTGAGCCTACCTGATAAAATTGCCAAAGACAAAGGGGTTAAGATTGTAGTTTGCATTGATGAGTTTCAACAAATTGCGGAATTTCAGGATTCAATTTCTTTTCAAAAAAAACTGAGAAGTTACTGGCAACTACAAAAAAACGTAACGTACTGTCTTTACGGGAGTAAGATGCATCTTTTGAGTACACTTTTTTCAAAACAAAGTATGCCTTTCTACAAATTTGGCGATATGATGTTTCTTCAAAAAATCCCAACCTCGGAATGGGTAACTTTTATTCGTTTTCGTTTCGAAAAAACGGGGAAAAAAATTTCCGAAGAAATTGCTGAAAACATTTGTAGTGTAGTACAAAATCATTCGTCATACGTACAGCAGCTTTCATATATTGTTTGGGTAAAAACAGAAAAAAAGGCAACCGATGAAATTTTCAACGAATCGTTGCAAGAGTTAATCGATCAAAATGCTGTGCTTTACTACTCAATTGTAGATGGGTTAACTCGCTACCAAATCAACTTCCTGAGAGCATTAGTGAGCGGAATTACCCATGAATACACCTCTTCAAGTGTTATCAATAAGTATGATTTGGGAAGTTCTGCAAATGTTGTTAGAATATGGAAATCGCTTGAAAAAAAAGAAATAATTGATATTTCTGCGAAAAGAATAACAATTAATGATCCAATATTTACTATTTGGCTAAAAAGAGAATTGAATTATTAGAAAGTCAATTAACTGTAAATGCCTGGTAATAAAAAATGTAAAGTCGGGGTTAAAGGATTGGAACCTTTCCCGCCTAAGGCGGGATCCCGAACGACGCGCCCCGCCAAAGGCGGGGCTACACCCCGAATAATTTTTTGAACGCATTTCCTCCCTTATAAGCCTTGATCTGTTTTTCTCTTGCTAAAGCAGATTTTTTTTCCTCGAATTCTTCTGAGTAAACTAGTTCGAAGGGGATTCTGTGTTTTGTTGATCGTTGTAATCCAGCATTATGGAATTGGATTCTCTTTTCAATGTTGGACGAAGAACCGATGTAGAACTTGTTATCTCTTTTGCTTTGAAGTATGTAAACAAAATATGGCATGGAATATTAATATGTCGGGGTGGCGAGATTCGAACTCGCGACCTCGTCGTCCCGAACGACGCGCGCTAACCGGGCTGCGCTACACCCCGAAATAAAATTACAAAGGGTTACGTCCCGAACGACGCGTCCCGCAATTGGCGGGACTACACCCCGAAATAAAATTACAAAGGGTTACGTCCCGAACGACGCGTCCCGCCATAGGCGGGGCTTCACCCCGAAAACAAAAACTAATGCTTTTACGCCTTTGCGTTTAACTAAAATCAATTTTTAGCATGCAAATATATCAATTTTAGAAATCCGTTGTTTTCAAAACTCTCAAATTAGATTTTTGCTATCTTGTACTTCTTTTACCATTTTTATTGAATCATGAAAGAGGAACTGCTACATTTTTTATGGAAGTTTAGCTACCATCTGCTGAATAATTTGACGACTTCTGAAGGAGATAGTGTTGAGATTATTTCACCGGGTATTCACAATTTCGACTCCGGTCCCGATTTTTTCAACGCAAAAATACGTATTAACCAAACGGTTTGGGCGGGTAACGTTGAGATTCACATAAACTCATCGGATTGGAACAAGCATGGGCATAATACCGACAAAGCCTACAATAGCGTTATACTGCATGTTGTAGCAAATAATGATGTGGAAGTTAAAAACTCAAAAGGAGATGTTGTACAAACAATTGAAATTCCTTACCCAAGCGTTGTTGAGCAGGAATTGCACAAAATAATTTCATCAAAACAGTGGATTCCTTGCGCCAATTTAATCGGGAAAATTGATAAAACCTCGCTTAATTTTTGGCTGTCAGGTCTATCTGTTGAACGTGTTGAGCAAAAAACCCAA
Source organism: uncultured Rikenellaceae bacterium (assembly GCA_964563065.1). Lineage (GTDB taxonomy): Bacteria > Bacteroidota > Bacteroidia > Bacteroidales > Tenuifilaceae > DAOSWM01. Next base: position 5,155 of record CAZLXF010000138.1, read on the forward strand.
ACTATTCTCAACTTGGTTGAGCAAAATGGGAATAGCTGGGAGGATGCATTCTACCAATCGGTTGCACGGAGTTTTGGTTTGAAAATAAATGCGTTACCTTTCGAACTGTTGGCAAAAAATACTCCCTTAAAAGTTTTGGCAAAAGCAAAGGATAATTTGTTTGTTCTTGAATCGATACTTTTTGGACAGTCTGGCTTGCTTTTCAACAGTATTCCTGAAGATGAGTACGTGGTTTCGCTACGGAAGGAGTACGATTACCAGCAAAAGAAGAACAGTTTATTGCCCGTTAACGGAGAATTATGGAAATTCCTGCGTTTACGTCCGGTTTCGTTCCCCACAATCCGAATTGCACAGTTTGCAATGCTTATTCACAAGTCGAGCGGACTTTTTGCAAAAATTATGGAGGTTGAAAAGCCCGAAGAAGTGAACAATCTGCTGAAAGTAAGCGTATCGGATTACTGGAAGAATCATTATACTTTTGGAAAAATATCGAAATCAAGTTCCAAGCGGATGGGCAACGAAACCATTAGAATTATAACCCTAAACTCTGTGGTTCCTTTTATGTTTGCTTACGGAACGGCTAGAGGGAATGATGTACTAAAGGACAAAGCCTTAACTATTCTGGAGAGTTTGAAGCCCGAAAATAACTCAGTGGTAAGTGGGTTTAAAAAGTTGGGAGTTGAAGCACCTAGCGCCATGTTTTCGCAGGCTTTAATTCAGCTTAAAAGTCAGTATTGCGACCAACAAAAATGTTTATTTTGCCACGTTGGAACTGGAATTCTTTTGAAACGAATAGAAGGGAAAGCCTAAGTTTTTTCAGCAATAATCAGCATTTCGTAATGCTCGGTTGTGAGCACATCGTTTCGGCTAAAGGCTCCAAGGTTGCTGGCATGTATGGAAATATTCACAAATCCAAGCGATTTTAGCAGCCACGTTATTTCCGAGGGAACGTAGTAGCGCTCATCGCACTCAAACTCCAACTTTTTTCCATCATCATCCTCAACTTCGTAAATCGATTTGTCGCGGAATGTCATTAGGTTAAAGGAGTTATCGCTGCTAACGTTTCCTCCGTTTTCGTTTATGAAATCTTTAACGGAATGGAAAAGTGGGAACAAGCCATTAAGTGTTGTGAATATTATTTTGCCCTTTGGGGCAAGCGAACCGTAGATGTTTTTGAGAATTTGGAAGTTCATTTCATCGGTTTCCATAAGTGGAAACGACCCTTCACACAGCATAATTGCTAGGTTAAACTGGTTTGGGTAGCAGAAATCACGAGCATCTTTCTGTTCGAATTCAATTTTTAACCCTGCTTTTGCAGCTTTCTCTTGGGCTCTCTTTAGCTGATTCTCTGAAAGGTCAAAGCCAGTTACCGAATATCCACGTTTTGCCAGTTCAATGGCATGGCGCCCGGTTCCACAGCCAACATCGAGAATTTTTGTATTCTTACTAAACCCAATTTCCTTCTCAATAAAATCAACCTCACCAATTGTTCCCTGCGTAAACGATTCCTGATCGTACTTGTGCGAGTAGTTTTTAAAAAGTTCTTCGTACCACTTGCCTTTGCCCATTTTTTAATCCTTTAAAATATCTTTAACATTTGAAAAGGAGAAGGGGAGAAGATGCGTTACATCGTCTACAACAACAATTTTCTTTTTACCAACCATTACTAATTTGAATGGCTCCTTGCCAACATTCCGGGTTTCGAGCATTACCTGCCTACAACTTCCGCAGGGCGAAACGGGTTCGTTAGTTGGTTTCCCATCGTGCTCAGCAGCAATAGCCATTGCTTTCACGGGAATATTTGGGTACGTAGCACCAGCGTAAAAAAGTGCAACTCGCTCAGCACATAATCCCGATGGGTAAGCACCATTCTCCTGGTTGCTTCCTAAAATAATTTCACCGTTTTTTAGGAGAAGTGCTGCACCAACCGCAAAATGCGAGTAAGGCGAGTAACTCGTTTTAAGTGCTTCCTTGGCTTTTTGTGCTAAGTTTGCTAGTTCAGCGGGGAGCTCGCTAATTTTGGAGTACTCAGTGTACGAGTACTTTAAATCCTTTTTACTGCTCATATATTTTTAAATTACCCAGCGATAAAGCGCATGGCTGAAACATTCCAAAGTTACAAATATATGCGAAAAGGTGAAATAATTACGTTTAGTTAATAGTTTAACACATTTTGTAACTGGTAAATTGATGCTATATTTGGGCAAAATTTATTTAAACCATGCGTTTGTTAATTTCAACTTTTCTAGTTTCCTTGCTTGTGTTTTCTGCATTTGGCCAAAAGAAGATTACCCGTGAAGAGTACGCCGAAAAGTATAAAGGGTTGGCTATAAGTCAAATGAAGAAGCACGGTGTGCCGGCAAGTATAATTCTGGCGCAGGGAATGCTCGAAAGCGACAACGGCAACAGCACGCTGGCGGTTAAGGCTAACAACCATTTTGGAATTAAGTGTCACAAATCGTGGACTGGCCCAAAAATATATCACGACGACGACGCCAAAGGCGAATGTTTCAGAAAGTATCGTTCTCCTGAAAATTCCTTCATCGACCACTCGGAGTTTCTTCGTGGTGGCAGGCGTTACGCTTTCCTTTTCGACCTCGACCCAACCGACTACAAAGGCTGGGCAAAGGGTTTACAGAAAGCCGGTTACGCAACTAGTAAAACCTACGCCAATCTTTTAATAAAAATTATTGAGGAGAATAAACTTTACATGTACGACAAGGGCGTAGATATTGAGATTGAGTCGCCAACAAAAGGCATGGGGCAGCTGGTTGATGCCGATAATTTCGCAATTGATATGTTCAATCAGCGCGAGGTTTACATTCGTAACCGTGTGAAGTACATAAAAGTACGCGAAGGCGATACATACGCCAGTTTAACCCGTGAGCTGGAGTTAATGCCTTGGCAGCTGGCAAAATACAACGAAATTGAAAGCGATTCGAAACTCGAAGTTGGTCAGGAATTGTATATCCAACCAAAACGTCGCAAGGCCGAAGTAAATCATCCGTTGCATGTGGCCGAGGAGGGTGAAACCATGTATAGCATTTCCCAAGACTACGGAATTAAACTTACGTGGCTATACCGTAGAAATAGGATGGAGCCAGGAACAGAGCCAGAAGTGGGACAAAAAATATACCTGAGAAAAAGGAAGTCAAAGGATAAGTAGAATAAAATTCTAAAGCGCCGTTAAGTCTTGGGTTACTCGAAATCCTTTTAAAAACTCTTTAATTGCGAGGTTTCGTTTCCCTGCCAGCTGAATTTCAAGAATACTAACGTACCCATCAGCACATTTTATTTTGAAAAAGGTTGATCCATCGGTTTGAATGGTGCCGGGATTTTTTTCGTCGTTACTTTTTTCAGTGATGCTACTCCTGAAAATTTTTGCAGAAACCTTACTGCCATCGGCAGTAACAAGTTCGGTCCAAGCAGTTGGGTAGGGGCTTAACCCACGAATAAAGTTGTGGATTTGTACCGCTGGGTTGTTCCAGTTAATTCTACAAGTTTCCTTAAAAATTTTGGGAGCAGGTTTCAACTCCGCTTCCGACTGGTAAAAATCGTTTTGGGGTTTTGGCTTGAATTCCCCGTTTGCCAATGTTTCAACGGTTTTTACAACTAGGTT
>CAZLXF010000139.1:0-8773 GCA_964563065.1 uncultured Rikenellaceae bacterium
TAGTATTTACAATGTTCACTTTTTTTTACAAGTCAAAAGGGTTTGCTTCTGGTTTTGTAATTCTTTTGGTATCAATATTTTCGTTGTATTCAGTGCTTCAGGTTTTCGACATTGCCGCCGAAAAGGATCTAAATATTCGTAAGGTTATTGCTTTGAATTTGAGTAACGAACGCGATCCCATTGCAGAGGTTCTTTTTCCAGCAATGGCTAAACGATTGCATGCCGATGGCCAAATAAAACAGTACCTTGAGAATATTGCCGAGAACGAGCAGGATTTGTATAATTACCTTTACGATAATTATATGGGCGGGTACTTTAAGAAGTACGATTATCAGGTAACCGTATGTCTTTCCACCTCCGATTTGCTAATTGAGAAAACGGGAGAAACTACCCGCTGCTACGATTTTTTTGAGGAGATGCTTAATGATTACGGTTTCCGTATTCCCGGATCGAGTTTCTACCATCTTAGCAATCAGAATGGAAGAATTAGTTACCTAGGAATGATTGAGTTCGTACTTTCCGATGCTTCAGAAATTTGTATCTACCTCGAGCTCGACACAAAAGTTAGCCGTGAACTGCTTGGTTACCCCGAACTGCTTCTTGAAGGGAAACTTACGGGCCAATCCAAAATAGACAATTTTTCAACGGCGAAGTATAACAATAACCAGCTGCTTGCTCGCACTGGAAATTTCAACTATCCGCTTGTAAATCAATTTCCTGTTGATTCGGTTAGCCGTTTTTCTTATTCAAAGGAAGATGATTACAACCACCTTATTTACAATAGTGAAGGTAACGTTGTTATTGTTTTAAGCCGGCCAAATGTGAGCTTGTTTAACATAACAGCATCGTTTGCCTGGGTCTTTCTGTTCTTTTACATTTCGCTTCTAGTGTTTCTTAAAGCTGGCAGAATGCCCATTAACTTGAGCTCAACAATACCAAGTTTTAAGAATAGAATTCAGCGAACAATGGTTCAGGTTCTTTTCCTTTCACTTATACTTGTGGGAGTTGTTACCATTACCTATAACGTTCAAAGTTTCCAGCGAAAAAATCATCAGAATCTTCTTGAGAAGCTAACTTCTGCAATGCTTGAAATTGAGAACAACCTTGTGAACGAGAATTTACTACATACAGAATACACCGAATATATTACGTATTATCTGATTCATCTGTCCAACGTTTTCTACAGCGATATTAACCTTTACGATTCCGAAGGATTTTTGCTGGCATCGTCGCGCCCCGAAATATTTGAACGCAAGCTGATGGGACAAATGATGAATCCCGTAGCATGGAACGAGATGGCCATAAACCATCAGGCACGACTGATACATACCGAACGAATAGGGGGAATGAGCTACCTCTCGGCCTACGTTCCTTTGCTCAACTCCCGAAACGAAAAGGTTGCTTACCTTAACCTCCCGTACTTTACTCGCCAGAGCGAGTTTATTCGTGAAGTTTTTGCGGTTATTGTTGCTTTGGTTAACCTTTACGCGCTGCTAATTCTTGTAACAATTTTCCTCGCTATTCTCATTAGCAATCAAATATCGCGCCCGCTTGAACTTATTCGTGAAAAGATACGAAAGATTGATATTACCAAGCATAACGAACCCATTAGCTACGAGGGCGACGACGAGGTTGGCCGCTTGGTGAAGGAGTACAACCGCATGATTATGGAACTGGCCGAAAGTGCGGAAAAATTGGCTCACAGCCAACGACAGAGCGCCTGGCGCGAAATGGCAAAGCAAATTGCCCACGAAATAAAAAACCCGCTAACTCCCATGAAACTTAGCCTACAGCATCTAGTTAAGGCTAAAAACGAGGGACAGCCGAACTGGGAGCAACTTTTCGAAAAGTTTGCAGCTACATTAATTGACCAGATTAATACGTTAAGTAACATTGCAACTGAGTTTTCTAATTTTGCAAAAATGCCAACTGGTAACCTCGAAGAGGTTGATTTGCGAAAAATTATTGACGATGCCGCAAACCTTTTCTCGAGCTACCCCAATATAGATATTAGGCAAGAACCCGATTCGCTGGGCGAAATTTTTGTAAAGGCCGACAAGGAGCAGCTGAGCAGAGTGTTTATAAACCTTCTGAAAAATTCGGTTCAGGCAATTTCACGGAATCAACCGGGGAATATTAGCATTGCAATTCATGGCAGTTCCAATCAGGTTACAGTTATTGTGGAGGATAATGGTGCGGGAATTCCCGAGGAGATTCAGAGCAAGCTGTTTAGTCCAAACTTCACTACAAAATCGGGAGGAATGGGCTTAGGTCTCTCCATTTCGAAAGGGATTGTGGCTACTCTGGGCGGAAATATCTGGTTCGATACTGTTCCCCAGCAGGGAACTAAATTCTTCGTTCAGCTGCCACTGTAATTACTACATATGTTTTTCTTTTGAAGGATTCTTAATATCTTTATCGTTCGATTTCTTCTGATTTCCATTTAATAAAGTTTACTAAAAAAGCATGGCTGATATTATTCTATATATAGTTATTGGTGTAATTTTTGGTGGGTTAACGGCTTGGCTTTACGCAAAGGCAAGGCGAAACAATTTTTCGCAGGATTCTTCATCACAAAACCAGCAGGCTTTAATTAATCTTGAATCAAACTTAAGGGTTGCAAACGACAGGCTTCAGCGTGCCGAAACAGAACAGCAAAAATTACATGAGGAATTATCTCAGCTTGCCAAGCTGAAGGAGCAGCTGGTAACCGAGCATTCATCTGCCCTTACTCGGCTTGATGAAATCCAAAAGCAGAATGCAAAGTTGCAGCAGGAAAGCAGCGAGTTGAAGGAGGAAATTTCTAAGAGGATTGATCAGTTTCAAGAAGTATCTAGAAACCTTTCATCGTTCCAGATAAAATCGCAGAACCAGCAGGAGCAAATCAATTCGCTTACCAAAAGCGTTGATGAATATAAAACGTTGGAAAATCAGCTGCGAACAGAGCTGTCGCAATCGCGCGAAAGGGCTGTAGAACTCGACAAGGAGAACAAGTACCAGAAGCAGCTTCTGGATGAGCAGAAGGCAAAAGTTGAAGAAATTGGGCAGAAGTTTTCCAACGAGTTTAAGCTGCTTGCCGATCAAATTCTTGAAGATAAAAGCAAGCGGTTCACCGAGATGAACCAAACAAACATTGAACGTTTGCTGAAACCCTTAGGCGAAAACATTTCTATTTTTCAAAAGAAAGTGGAGGAGGTTTACAGCCTCGAAAGCAAGGAGCGCTTCTCGCTGGGCAAGGAGGTTGAAAAGTTGGTTCAGCTTAACCAGCGAATTAGCGAGGAGGCTAGCAATCTCACCAATGCGCTAAAAGGACAGGTGAAGCAGCAGGGAAACTGGGGCGAAATGATACTGGAAAGTATTCTCGAAAAATCGGGCCTTACCAGAGATCGCGAGTACTTTGTTCAGGAATCGCTGAAGGATGTTGAAGGGAAACGGTTGCAGCCCGATGTTATTATTGTTTACCCCGATGAGAGAAGGGTTGTAATCGACTCTAAAGTTTCACTGGTTGCCTACGAGCGTTACGCATCAGCAAAAACTCCCGATGTGCAGGAGAAAGCGCTGCAGGAGCATCTCCGATCGATAAAAGCGCACATTGATGCGCTAAGCAGCAAAAGTTACCAGGATTTGGTTGATTCGCTCGATTTTGTGATGATGTTTGTGGCTGTGGAACCCGCATTCATGCTCGCCATGCAAAGCGATCAGGATTTATGGAGCTACGCTTACACGAAACGTGTGCTGCTAATCAGCCCAACAAATTTGATTGCTGCGCTGAAGCTAATTTACGACTTGTGGAAAAGGGAGCACCAAAACCGCAACGCAGTTGAAATTGCCGAGCGCGGAGGACAACTATACGATAAATTCGTTAGCTTTGTAGAGAATCTTAAGGCAGTTGGCGATAACCTGGAGAAGAGCCAGAAAAGTTTTAGCTCGGCTATGGGTCAGCTTACCGATGGTAGAGGAAACCTAGTTTCGCAGGTTCAAAAGTTGAAGGAGTTAGGCGCCAAGGCAAAAAAGACGTTACCCAATAATTTGCTCGATTCCTACGACGAATTGCCTGAGGACACTGATATTAACTAGTAAAGATGGAAACTAAAGCCTTTGTATCGGTTTGTTTGCCAGTTTACAACTTCGATGTAACTGAGCTGGTTGAGGATTTACTCAGCCAGGCTCATAAAAGTACAATTCCCATCGAAATACTGGTATTCGACGATCATTCCATTTCTTACTATAAAAAGCGAAATCAGGAGCTTGCCAAACATAAAGACGTTAGCTACCTTGAGTTCGACCATAATTTGGGACGTAGTAAAATTAGAAACCGTTTGGCCGATTTCGCCATTGGCGAGTGGCTGCTTTTCCTCGACTGCGATATGGTTCCCAGCTCTTCAAACTTCCTTATTAATTACGTTGATGCCATTAGACCCGATATAAAAGTTGTTTGTGGAGGGATTGGGTATGGCGATAAGCCAATAAAATCGGAGTTGATGCTGCGTTGGCGTTACGGTATTTTGCGCGAGAGCCGATCAAGTGCCGTTCGGCAGCATTTCCCATATAAATCGTTTTTAAGCGGAAACTTCATGATTTCCAGAGAAGCATACTACCAAATCCGTTTCAACGAGGATATATCGGGATACGGCCATGAGGATACGCTGTTTGGACTTGAACTTAAGAAAAATAAAGTTCCAATACTTCATATCGACAATACGTGCCTTCACCTTGGAATTGAACCTTGCTTTGAGTATCTTATAAAATCGGAACAGGGAATAGTAAACCTTGTTCGTTTGCTGCGCATAGTTCCCGAAATGAAACCCGAACTCGAACGTAATATCCGTTTGCTGCGCTACTATAAAATTGTAAGATTTATGGGTTTATCGTACCCATTGCGATTTTTCTTTCGAATTTTTAACCCTTTCATTCGAAGGGTTCTTTGCAACGCACGCCCCTCGCTACTACTTTTCGATCTTTATAAAGTTGGCCTAATTGCCCAAACCTACCACAATCCAAATCTTTCCTCTCGTAAGTTGAAAGCGAAATTGTAGGCAAAGCATCACCTCTTATTTATCTCACAATCAAGCAAGAAAACACTCAGTTACTCGGTATTTATCGGGGCAACCAATCTTCATTCTTCTTTGAAATTTCCGTAGTCGGTTGCGTACTGTCCTGTGAAACTTATGAACACATTTCTTCCGTTAACTTAAAAATCTGCGTAAATCAGTTGAATCTGTTAAATCTGCGTTCTGTTTTTCAATCACTCATCCCTACAAATCAATAATCCTATTTTTCAGCGCATACTTAACCAGTTCAACGGTAGTTGTAAGTTCCAGTTTCTGCATAATATGGTTCTTGTGCGACTCTACGGTTCGAACGCTAATAAAAAGTTTGTCGGCTATTAGCTGGTTCGAAAAACCTTCGGCCACAAGCTTCAGAATTTCGCTTTCGCGTGAGGTGAGCTGTTGCTCTTGTGTTTCGGGTGTTCTCTCGGGATTCTTTACCTGTTTCAGGTAATTCTTTAAAATTATTTCAGAAATTTCCTTGCTAAAGTATTCTTTACCAGCATTAACCTGGTTAATGCTTTCAATTAGTTCATCGCGTGTAATATTCTTTGGAAGGTAGCCTTTGGCTCCCGATTTTATGGCGTTAAAAATGAACTCTTGGGTTGTATGCATCGAGAGCACAATCACCTTTATTTCGTTATGGCTATTTATAATTTGCTTGGTTAGTTCTATTCCTGAAATATCGGGAAGCGAAATATCCACAATTACAATGTTGGGATTAATTATATCGAGTTTCTCAAGCAAACCGTTGGCAGTGTTGGCTTCGCCAACAACTTCAATGTTGGGTGCATTCTCGAGCAGGGCTTTAATTCCATCCCTAACTATCTGGTGGTCGTCAACCAGAGCAACTCTAATTTTATTCATGTTCTCTCTTTTTCCTAAGGTTATCGAGTGGAAATTCAACTTTTATTTTTACTCCTTTATTTTTTGAAGTTGTAAGTTCGAACCTTCCGTTTAGCAGCGATGCGCGCTCCTTCATGTTGTAAAGCCCATTTCCCTCCTCCGAAATGCTCGATGGGTTGAAACCCACCCCGTTGTCCTCAATTTGAAGGTATAGCTTAAAAACATCGGAAAATACTGAAACAACTGCTTTTGTTGCATTGGAGTGTTTCACAATGTTGGTGAGGGCTTCCTGCGAAATTCTGTAGGCGTAGGTTTTTATTAGCTGGTCTAACGTTTCGGGCAATACGCCAACCACCAACGAAATTGAAACTCCCGAATTTGTTTGTACTTCGTTGCAAAGATTTCGGAGCACCACGGCTAAGCTGAATTGCGTTAATGCGGCTGGCATTAGGTTGTTAGATATTCTGCGGGTTTCCTCAATGGTTTGGTTGCATAAATGCTTAATCATTTCGATGGTTTTGCTCTCGTCGCCCATTTTTTCTAATGGTATGCTTTCTAGCCTTAATTTCAAACCCACCAGGGTTTGTCCTAAGCCATCGTGAAGCTCGCGCGATAAGCGCTGCCGTTCCTGTTCCTGCCCATCGAAAACCGAACGGAATCGATGAAGACGTTCGTTAACTAGTTCGTTTTCAACGGCTTTTCGCTGAGAAATGTTTCTAATTACCAGCGCCTCAACTTGTTGCTCGTTAAACTTCATTCGCTTTCGTTGTACCTCCACTGGAACTCTGGTTCGTGTTCGGGTTATAAGCTCAGTTTCGAACGAGTATACTTCGCAAGGATCAGAGAAATGGAGTAGGTGATCGTCGCTATTGAATAAATTCTCTGGTGACAGTTTCATTAGTTCTTCCTCGGAGAAGCCCGAAAGGCTTGTGAGTGCTCGGTTTACAAGCAATGGTTTTCCTGCGCTATGAAGCATTATTCCATCAACCGTGGCACGGTAAAAATGTAGCAAACGTTGTTCTCTTTCTTGCAAGTTTCGTGTGATGTACCTTAACCTTAGGGTCATCTTGTTAAAAACCTGGGTTAGCAAGCCAATTTCATCTCGTTGATTGATGGGGAGAAGCATATCAAACTTCCCTTCTCCAATTCGTGAGGCTGCCTCTTTTAGGTTAACTAGTGGAGCCGTTATTCTTCTGCTTAAAAGAAAAACACCTGCAGTTAAAAAAATAAAAACCAAAACACCAATAATAAGAATGTTGTTTCTAAACGTATAAACATCTTTCATTACCTCGTTCCAGTCCATTTCTGCAGCAATAACCCATTGCACATCTAAAATTGTAATTGGCCTGTACGAACTCAAAACGCTCACGTTTCGGTAATCGTTCATGCGCATGGTGCCTTCGTTTCCTTCAAACGCCATTTCAACTGCCTGGGTTTTGCACTGCGTTTTAAGTGATGAATTCTCAACAAATCTCGACGATGAGCGCATTAAGTAATCGGTTCCAACAAGGTATACTTCTCCTGTTTTACCAAGGCCTTTCCCCACATTTTTCTCTGTCATTAGCTCGTTAACAACATGTTCGGGGATTTGAAGAAAAGTTACGCCTTTGGTTTTGCTATCTGCACCAACTATTGGGGAGGCAACATAGGCGCTATTTTCTCCAAAAAGCGATTGGTATTCAAAATCCTTTATTGACGATTTATTTGTTGAAACAACCTTCTGGTAAAGTTCTTTAAGCCCAACGCTTTCTTGGGTTGAAATGTAAATGCCATTGTTAGTTCCGTCAGAATTTAGTTTGAAGCATTGAATGCTTCCATCGGGTAACCCAATGCTAACACTGGTGTAACATTGGGATTTCTGCAAAAACTCCTGCAAAACAGTTGGAGAAATGGTATGTTTTTGCGGATTGTTTTCTATGAATTTTTTGGTTAAATCAAGTTCATTAGAAATAAGTTGCGAAGCTAGTTCCGATTCCCTTAATCTGTCCTTAAAGAAACTTTCAAGCAGCCTGGCCTTTTCCTCTCTAACAGAGGTTAGCTGACTGAAAGTTCTGTTTAAAAGAGATTTTCGAGCAATATAGTATGAGTAAACTCCAACCAGAAGTAATCCTAAAAAGCAGAAAAGCATGGAGTACAAAAACAACCGTATTTTTATCGACATTGCCTTCATGGCTTACCCTTTGCTATTCGTTAAAATCAGAGCAATATACTAAATTTTACGGTTAGTAACGTTTTTTATTTTTCTGTTTCCCCGAAGCTTTTTAAGCTAACGAAATAAGTTTACTTTTGATGTTTCAAAATACTTACTTGCTATGCAAAATATAGTTCCATTTGAGGTGGTTGAAATTGAGGAGGGAAGTTTTCACCCAATTGTAAAAGGGTTTATTAATGGTTTTCAGGTTAATTTAATTCTCGATACTGGCGCTTCGCGAACAGTAATCGACAATTCTTTGGCAGAGAATCTTCAAAAGGTTGAAATCGAATCGGCCGAACCTTATGCCGCAGGCATAAATGCACAACGTATGGTAGTTGAGCAGGTTAAGTTGCCGTCGCTTACCCTCGGTGAAATCGATTTTGGATCGATTATCGTTTTTAAAACCGATTTATCACCCATTTCGCAGCTCTATACTAATTTTGTCGATTTTCCCATTCACGGACTTCTTGGATGCGATTTCCTGGTACGCTATTTAGCAACTGTAAATTTTTCCAGTAGTTGCTTGGTGTTAAATGTTAGTTAGTTACCTTAAATTATAGGTTATAAAGCTTACATTCTCTAACTTTTCCACAAGCATTTATTCGTTACATATAATTTGTATTTATGGCTTTTCTGAAAAAAAGTAATATATTTGCCCCACATTTTTAAAAACAAAGTAAAAGTA
>CAZLXF010000140.1:0-1257 GCA_964563065.1 uncultured Rikenellaceae bacterium
CTGGAATTCAGAATCGGAGTCACCTTTTCGGTAAATGTCGAAATGGTTATTTGTCCATGGAGTGTTGGATGAGAAACGAATAGAAATTTGGTTGTCGGAGCTTTCAAATTCAGGTAGGATAGAGGACGCTTCGCCAACGTAGCCAATCAGCTCCGAGTTTGGAGTGTGAATTAGCTGAACCCTGTAGCACCAAACCGAATCGGTTGTATTAATATTGCTATCGATGTAAACTGTATCTAAAATATTGAAAACCAAATCGATTTCTCTGAAATATTCTCCCCAAACTCCCTGCGCACGGAGAATTCGGTAGTGAAAAGGTCCGGGTAAATTCAGCGTATCCAGTTCAGCCGGATGGTGCCATTTCAACTCAATTTGTCCTTCAGTTTCATGGTTCATTAAAACCGAAACATTCGAAATAACTGGAGTTCCGCTAATTAACCTTGCACAAACTGCTTCGGATGATTTTCCCTCAGCGTTATCGTTATAAACAGCAGTAATTCTGTAGCAGTAGTCAACTCCCTGTGGAAGTCCAATTCCTTTATTATTATCTAGAAAATTGTTTGCTCCGTTGGTTTCACCAATAAGAATGAATTCTGAAATGGGAGGAACTCCCGTAGTGCACGAATCGGGTTCCCAATTCGAAAATATTTTTGAGCGATAAATTCTGTAGCCTGTAATATTTGAGCACTCTGGACTTTCCCATAACAATGAAATTGAACTGGTTGACGAGGTGGTTGATACATTCCTTGGAGCCGGTCCCATTACCTTTACAGTAAAAGTTTTCATATCAACCAGGCTAATATCCGGATTATTATCCTCGGCTTTAATAACAATTCTGTATGGTTCTGCCATTATATTTGAGCAGCTGGTTTCCCACTGGAAGCGTGATTGGCAAATTCCCGGAAGTGAAAAAACGGTTTGTAGTGGTGAAGCCGGAGTTTCATCAATTACAAACGGTCCGCCCATTGCAACAAGTTTTATGGAATCATTGTCAATATCAGTCGAAGAGATTACAAAATCTAGCGTATCACCTGCAAGAATGCAAAAATCTGGTATCGAATCGATTTCGGGAGGATTGTTGTCAGTTTCAAATACATCAATCTGCATATCGCGGGTAATGCTGCCAATTCGAATTTTATTTCGCCATTCGCTTATTTGAATTGCCACGTTGTACGAACCAGTGTCGATGGGCGAATCCCAAATCAAATCGCCTGAAAATGAATCAACAAAAAAAGAATTCGACGCTGGAGGATACGT
>CAZLXF010000140.1:1357-8754 GCA_964563065.1 uncultured Rikenellaceae bacterium
CCAAAATTCCTGTTTGGATCCTCAACTAGAATACGGTAAACGCCCGGTCCCGGATACGTATGTTTTACTATGTATGTATTTCTTTTGTAATTATTTGGGAAGAAAACCTCGCTAATTCGCTCAACACGTTGAATGCTTCCATCGCCAAAGTGAACGTCGAGGAATGGCCTGTCGGCAACGCCGGGGAGCGTGCTTGTGTAGGTAAAAACGGTTACCTCAAAAGTGTATGCGCTAAGCTGTTTGTACACAATTTCTCCTGCACGGTTATGAGTGGCATGGGAGAGGAAAACCAGAAGCATGAATACAACGGATAGCAGAATAAATTTTCCGCAAAATTTTGAACTGTTTATGATATTTTCTTGAGTTGTTTTCACAACTTTTGTTTAAGATCAATTATCTAATAAATGGGTTCAAATCTTACTTTAATTCTATTGAGTATATTTTATTCTCTGCGTTATAGTTTAAACCCTTGTCTTTTCCGTTAATGGTTAAAATTACCAGGTTCGATTGGTCGGGTAGCAGGTCGATTAGCAGCGAGTTAAAAATTTCGATATTGCCAGTACTATCAGTAATTTCAAACCTATACATCAAGCGAGTGTACTCACCTTCCATTTTACTTTCAGTAAAAATTAACGGCAGTTTACTATGCGTTGAAATTGAAAAATTATTGTTTATGTACTCATGAATCCATTGGGTTTTCTCTTTGTTTTCTATAACATCCTCAATGCTCAGGTGAATGCCTTTCCAGTGCGAAATGGCATCCTGCAAATCGGAAGTAAAGATTTTAAACAGGACCGTACCCTTTCCGGTTTTAGTATCAATTTCAATGTTGGTTACCGTAAGGTGAACCGGATGAGCCAAGCAAACGGTAGTTGAAATAAAAAGGAGTATTATGGTGACGAATTTCTTCATATTGTATTCATCTTGTAGAATGTAAAATTACAAAGATTTATGAGGAAATATGAAATAGTTAAACAGAATTGACCTACCGATTAGTGAATGTTGGTTTGTTACTGAGTAAAAAAAGTCATTCTATCACAGTATTTGTGAGTATTGGGTTTCTTAAAAAATGTATTTGTGTTTATTTGTGGATTAAAATGTAGTATCTTTGCAGTTCCAATCCGGGGCTGAATTTGGTTTTGACAGCAAGCAGAATGGATTGGTAAGCATGCCGAGCGTTGGGAAGCTGGCTCGTAAATCCCAGGACTCAGACCTATAAAAGGCGACAATAATTACTACGCACTCGCTGCATAGAACGTGCCAAGCACTTCTTGCTTAATCTAGTCAACAAGGTTGACCAGACGAGTAGTCTCCCGGAGAACCTCGCCCGTTGGCGCTCCGAACTGAGGCTTCAAAACTAACGGGATAGCCGCAGGATGCTCCCCGGTTCCCGTGGCGAAATAACTGGGGATAAGGTTCGGGTTGGTCTCTTTCCACCTGTCCGGGCTCGAAAATCAAGGATTGATAAGCATGTAGAAAGCCAGTTGGTTCCTTGTTTGGACGAGGGTTCGACCCCCTCCAGCTCCACTTTAAACCACTCAATACAAGAGTGGTTTTTTATTAAACAAATATTCTTAACAAACCCTACACTTTGGGCTTATGGTGGCATAGCAGGATGAAAAGTTTAAATTGTATGCCAATGAAACTCATTAGAATTACCTTAACCCAGCAGAATTTGGTTTTCATTGTCATGCCCTTTCAGTAGCAGCTGTTTACCTAGCATATCGGAGTAATTATTTTTTAAATATTCCATATCGCAATATGGAATATATTTATGAAATATGTTGTATGTGAGTAAATAAATTCATAATATTGCATATCGGAATATAGAATATCAATTGTATGAAGCACCAACAACCCACCATGAGCCCGCAGGATGTGGTAATATTGCTAAAAGTAATTTCTTATGGCAATGAGCCCTGGTCGCAGGTTCCTTTGGCATCTGCACTTTGCATGAGCCAATCAGAGGTAAGTAAGTCAATAGCCCGATCCAAATATGCAGGGCTTCTCGATCCTTCGGGAAAGGTTGTTCGCAGAATGGCATTAATGGAATTTCTACAGTTTGGATTAAAGTACGTTTACCCACAAACACCGGGCGCAATTGTAAGAGGAATTCCCACAGCTCATTCAGCACCCCCGCTTAACCAGAGTATTCAGAGCAACGAGAACTACGTTTGGCCATCAGGCAAAGGCAAGGTACGTGGACAAAGCATAATTCCCCTTTACGCATCGGTAGTTGATGCAGTTCAAAACGATAGTAAACTTTACGAGATGCTCGCTCTTGCGGATGCACTAAGGGTTGGACGTGCCCGCGAAAGGGAGCTTGCAATTGCCGAACTAAAAAAACGAATCTTACATGAATAATGATGTTATAAATATCAAGGATGTTAAAGTTATAGCTTCTGCACTCAAGGAGTTGAAAGACCAAGTTGTTTTTGTTGGAGGAGCAATTCTTACTCTGTATATCAACGAATCTGGAGCTGAGAACGTTAGAGAAACCATGGATATTGACTTTACGTTGAAGCTACAATCCTACAAAGCATTTAGTGAAATACAGAAACGATTAACTCAATTGGGATTTCAACCTGATCCATTTGGACATTCCATTAACAGCTATAAGTACAAGAATATTCCTGTTGACATAATGTTGGCAGTTGATAGCCCATTGGGACCATGTAATCGGTGGTATCAAAAAGGCTTCAACTCTCTTCAGAGAATACACGTAGAAGGTGAGACTATTCAGGTTTTTTCAGCTCCCTACTTTTTGGCTACAAAATTTGAAGCCTTTAATGATAGAGGGGAAGACATTAGAACCAGCCACGATTTTGAGGATATCATTTATGTGATTAATAATCGTGATAGTATTGTGGAGGAAATATCAGTTGCAGATGAAGAGGTTCGGCTATTCCTACAAACACAAATTCAGAATGTACTCAGCAATAAGCTGCTTGAGGAAATTTTATCGTATCATATTGTTCCATCAGATTTTGAATTCCGTTATCCTATAGTTATCGAGAGATTGAATAAAATAGCTAAACTGTAACCTACATTATCATGCATTTCAAACGAAGTGTATTCATAATACTTGTTCACAAATAGTGTTTGTTCACGTACACGTGAACAAAGAAAAAAAGTAGCATTCTTTTTAAGTTATTGATATTTTCTCCAGCTCCACGAAAAATCCTCAGTAAGTTGAATTCTTGCTGAAGATTTTTTTTATTTCTATACCGGAAAGGGTATAAATTACGTGAATAGTTAAAATATTATACCCGATAAGGTATAGTTAGAATCTGCTTAGGTTACCCTTGTTTTATTGGTATTGTTATAACAAACTCTGTTCCTTTCCCTAGCTGGCTTTGCACTTCAATTTTACCATTGTGCTCCTCAATAATTCCGTACGAAATTGAGAGTCCTAACCCGGTTCCGTGACCAACCTCCTTGGTTGTGTAGAAAGGATCAAAAATTTTTGGTAAAATTTCCTCTGAAATTCCAGATCCATCATCTTTAATGGATATAGTGCAGGTGTGGTTATTACAGGTGGTTTTAATATATATTTTACCCTTATCCTCAATGGCATCAATGGCATTTGATACCAGATTAATTAGCACCTGATTTATTTTTCCCATTTTGCACTCAACATCGGGTATCGAGGGATCTAAATCCTTAATTATTTCGATACGATTTTTATAGTTATTCCTCAAAAGCACTAACGCTCCCTCAACTATTTTATTCAGATTGGCAAATCCAAAATTTTCCTTTTCGCTACGCGAAAAATTTTGCAAACCCTGAACAATTTCAGCCGTTCGTTGTGCACCGTAAAGTATATCGTTCATGGTTTGGCTAATAGCACTATAAGCTTCATCAAAGCTAATCTCTTCCTTCTTTTCAATAATTAGGCTAATTAATTCACTTGGTTCCTGGCTTGAATTTTCAATATCGTTTAGTAGTTTGAGAACCTCTTCAATATCCATAAAATCGCGCATAATGCTATTTACCCCGGCATATATGAAATTTATTGGATTGTTAATTTCATGTGCAATACCAGCTGTAAGCACACCGATTGAGGCCATCTTTTCGGAAAGTATCAGCTTTTTTTGAACTTTCTTTAAATCCTCGTTTTTTGCTTTAATCTCCTCATTCTGAATTTTTATAAGATCTGCTTGGGCAACAATCTCATCAAGCATGCTTTTGGTTTTCTGATGTGCCTTTTTTATTTCAGTTATATTTGAATCAATGGCAATCACTTTTATTACATAATTATCAGTATTCAGCACCGGCGTAAGGGTTGTTTGAAGCCAGATGGTTTCGTTCGTTTTCGATACAATGGACGATTCGTAAATGATGGATGTTTTTGTTTCGATGCATTGGTTGAAAAGTTGTTTTATCCCTCCATAAGTGCTTGCTTCAAATATGGTAAAACCCTTATGTTCCTTTAGTTCATGTAGTTCGTAACCAGTAAATCGGGTAAATGCAGGGTTAACCCATTCAATTTCTCCGTATGGACTGAGAATGGTAACAAAGTTATCGGTATGGCTGGCAACTACTGAAAGTTTTTCGAGTTCAATATTATTTCGTGCAAGTTCCTCCGATTGAGCAAGTAATTCTTCTGATTGAGCCTGGAGTTCCTCCTTTTGCTGGTTAATTTCTTCGGTACGTTCCCTAACCAGCTTCTCGAGGTGGATGTTGGCATTCTTAAGCCGGCGAATACTAATTTTAACAATCAATAAAATAATTAGAATGGAAATTATAACGTAGGCAATATAGGCAATAGTTGTTCGGTACCAGGGCGGGAGAATTGTAAATTCGAAGGTACTCTCTTCGCTTATAACCTCGGTAATATTTTTTGATCGAACCTTAAAGCAGTAATCCCCCTCGCTTAAGTTGGTGTACTCTTTTAGCGTTGAGTTACTCCATTCTGTCCATTTATTTGAGTATCCTTCAAGAAAGCATTGATATTTTAAATCAGCTTCGTCGCTGAATTCAGGAGCAGAGTATTTGAATACTATTGAATTGTTTCGAAAATCGATTTTGTATTTAAAGTTCTTGTTTTGTGTTGATGTTAAAATTCTCTTTCCATTAATGTTAGTGAAGTAGTTCCCGTAAAAAATGCACGAATCGTTAGGTATAGAAACTTTTCTAATAAAAGTTTGAAATGTTTTACTCTTCTTTTGCTGTTTCGACAAGTCGATTTTAAACAATCCTTCGGATCCTCCTGCCCATATGTTGCTGTCTGTTTCTAAGTAGGTAACAAGCAGCATCATGGAAGGGATTTTGCTAAAAACTTCCGATTTCCAAATGTAGCTCCCATCGGGTTGTTTGGCTGCATACCCCATGGAACCATGCTCATTCATAAGTTGTGAAAGGAATACATTCCCAAACCGATCCTCACCAAAGCAAAAAATATCCTTAACATTATTCTTGTAAGTATTCCTTAATTTTTGTTCAGGAATAAATGTATTTGATTCTTTATCAAATTGGTACAACCCATCTTCAGTGGCAAAAACTAGCTCGTTGTTTAGTCGGTATATCAGAATGTTTTTTAACGAGGTGAACCCAGAACTTAAAGTAAAATATTCGTACTTTTTGGGTTTTAGTAAATCATCGGAAGGGATTATTTTTATTACGCCATCGCGGAATGTTGATATCCATATTTCCCCATTCACTTCCTGCTCAACTGAGCGTACATTATTACCTGTGTTTGGAATCAGCCCTAAAAAAGTGAATTGCCCGTTTTTGTATTCAACAACCCCCGTATTTTCTAATGATCCGAAGTAAACAATATTTGGATTGAGTGGCGATTGGTGAAATTTATAAGCAATAGGAGTATTTGAAATTCTGGTAAACACACCATTCTCGAGTACAAAAATTCCTTCAATTGTCCCAACTAGTAGTTTCTCTTCGTTTGTATTTGGAACCTTAAAACGTAAAAAGGACCAAGTTTGCGAAATTCCTACTTCAAATTTATGTATTTTATTGTTATTGAGGCAAAATA
Organism: uncultured Rikenellaceae bacterium; assembly: GCA_964563065.1. Classification (GTDB taxonomy): domain Bacteria; phylum Bacteroidota; class Bacteroidia; order Bacteroidales; family Tenuifilaceae; genus DAOSWM01. The sequence continues at coordinate 7,350 of CAZLXF010000140.1, forward strand.
GTCCTTGAAGTGAACCAATGTACAACGTTTCTTTAAACCTAATAAGTGCTTCAACTGTGCCTTCAAGTCCATGCTTTTCGTTCCAGTATGTGATTGGTCCAAAGTAATCGCAGCGAGAGATTCCTTTGTCTAATGCAAGCCAAAGATTTTCATCTTTATCGATGAAAAGTGCATGAATTTTATTTTCAAGTATTCCAGTTTCCCTTGTAATTCTGGAAATTATTTCACCATTTCTATTTACAATAACACAGCCTCCGCTGTTGGTTCCTAGTATAACTTCCTTATTTTTTGAGACAATTCCTGAAAATACGAAATCGTTAATAAGAATTTTGTTTGCATCGGATATAATGTGTTTTAACCTAGTTCCCTTTTCTAAATCGGGGTTGTAGGTGTATAAACCCTTTATTCGGTTAGCAAGAATTACTTCCGATTCAAGCTGTGCTGCAACTACAAAACTTTTATTGATAAACTCCTTGCCCGATGGGGCAAGAACCAGGGAATCGTTCTCAAGCTTAAACAATCCGAACTCATCATCCTGTACAAATAAAACTTCATTAAAAAGGAATGAAACATTGAATATTGATTTAGCCTTCCAGTGTGAGAAACCTTTGTTGTTCATTCTCACTAAATACTCTTCGGTCCTGAAAAATAGGCAACTATCTGTTGAAAAAAGTTCTTTTACAATACCAATATTAGTAATTCCAATTGAGTCCATTAGAGATTTGTAACCAAGTTTGCCAAGATTATTTGGTTGTAAATAACCAAACTCATTTGGCCCAGCAACATAAATAATACCTTGGTTGTCCTTGGCAAAAACTCTGGTATTGACCTTGTTCGGTAATTCAATAAGTTCCCATGTGCTTCCATCGTAAACCAAAACTCCATCACCATTAGCAATGTACATAAATCCTCTATCGTCCTGAATAATTCCCCAATTTTGTGGATGAGAATTGTAGGTAACAGGGTTAAAGTTAGTAACCAGAGGAAATCCATTTTCATTGCTAAAAGCAAAGGTTTTTAGTAGAATAAGAGCAAAAGCAAGAAAGGGTAGAAGTGTAACTTTGGTTTTCATGAAGAATGCTTTAATTCAAAAACAATTGTTGTAGATTTGTTTGTAACATGTTAAATCAATTGTTTCCAGAATATTTTGAAAATAATCGGATGTAATATATAGAAATCTGATAAATATCAAACTATTTATGCTATTTATTAATGATTAATTAGCTGAGTAGAATAGCGTAATAAATTAAATGTTAAATAATTGAGAAATTGAATAGAATGATTATTTATAATTGTTTTTAAATTGAACAATTCTCACTTATTACAATTTTGCTTGTGCGGCTTTACAGCTTTGAGCTAAATTTTATGGATTTCAAAAAATACTCATGAAAAAGTTTTCGTTTAC